>DATBJQ010000022.1:0-12513 GCA_036556385.1 Actinomycetota bacterium
GGACCTGGAGGTCCGTCGGGAACGGGGCGAGGCCGCTCGTCAGGAGCGGGACCGGTCGGTGAGCTGGTGGTACGCCGACGAGGGACGACGCTTCGAGCTGCAGGCGCTGCTCCCGGCGGCTGACGGGGCGGTGGTGGCCGCGGCGTTGGAGCGGGAAGCATCGAGGCTCCCGGTGCTCCCCACCGATGCCACCCACCCCGACCCCCAGGAGGTCCGCCTGGCCGACGCGCTCGTGGCGCTCTGTTCGGCCAGGTTGGGGTCCGACTCGGACCCCGACCGTGCCACGGTGGTGCTGCACGCACCCCTGGAGGCGCTCGGGGAGCGCCCCTTCCTGGAGGAAGGCCGGGACCGGGAGGCTCCCTGCGGGGAGACCCTGGACGGGGCGGTGATCCCGGCTGAGACCGTCCGGCGTCTGGTGTGCTCGGGACGGGTCCAGGTCGCGGTCGAAGACGCGAGCGGTGAGGTGGTGTCGCTCGGCCGCACCACCCGGTCACCCTCGGCCTCCCAAGTGCGTCTGGTGCGACACCGGGACCGTGGGTGCGTGTTCCCCGGGTGCGGGACGAACCGCTACACCCAGGTCCATCACGTGGTGTGGTGGCGTCACGGCGGGAAGACCGACCTGGAGAACCTGGCCTTGGTGTGTTCGTTGCACCACCGGTTGGTGCACGAGCACGGGTGGAGGCTCACGCGTTCCGGTGGTCGGGCTCGCTGGTTCCGACCCGATGGGGAGCGCTACCGGGCGGGACCCGGACCGCCGATCGCGGCGGTGTAGCTCGGACGGCCGACAGGCATCCGCGCCCGACCCGATAGCATCGGGGGATCCGGAGAAAGGGGTCTGGGATGGCTGTCGATACGTTCATGGCCTACGTCGGCGTCTACGACGACGTCGAGGGCGCGAAGGCCGACTACGACGCGGTCAAGGCGCTGCACACCGAAGCGGACCTGATCGACGCGTACGATGCCGCGATCGTCGAGAAGCGCGACGACGGCAAGGTCAAGATCGTCAAGAAGCACGAGACCCCGACCCGCGTCGGCGGCGTGCTCGGCGGGGGCATCGGGCTGGCGACGGGTCTCGTGGTCGCCCTTTTCCCCGCGGCGGCGATCGGCGGCGGGCTGCTGCTCGGGACCACCGCCGGCGGCGCGATCCTCGGCGCGGTCGCGGGCCACGCGGCAGCCGGCATGAGCCGGAGCGACCTGAAGGAGCTCGGCGAGAGCCTCGACGCCGGTCAGGCGGGGCTCGTGGTCGTGGCGGTGTCCGACATGGGCGCCAAGGTCGAGGCCGCGATGAAGAAGGCCGAGAAGGTCCAGGCCAAGGAGATCAAGGCCGACCAGCACGAGATCGAGCAGGAGGCCAAGGCCGCCGAGTAGGCGCGGCACCTCGGGTTCGGTCGGGACGGGCGGGCCGCCTCAGGCGGTCCGCCGTTCCTCCCATTCCTCGGGCGTGATCAACACGTCCCGGGCCTTCGAGCCCTGGGACGGTCCGACGATGCCCTTCTCCTCCATCAGGTCCATCAGCCGTCCCGCGCGCGCAAACCCGACCTTGAGCTTGCGCTGGAGCATCGAGGTCGAGCCGAGCTGTGACCGGATCACGAGCTCGGCGGCCTGCTCGAGCAGGTCGTCATCGTCGCCGAGGCCGCCTTCGCCGGAGCCCTCGGCCGGCGGCAGCCCCAGGCCCTCCACCGTGTGCTCGTAGACCACCTCGCGCTGGGTCCGGATGAAGTCGCCGACCGCCCGGACCTCCTCCTCGGTCACCCAGGCACCTTGCAAGCGCAGCGGCTTGGAGAGGTTCGACGGTGCGAACAGCATGTCGCCGTGGCCCACGAGCTTCTCGGCCCCGTTCATGTCCAGGATCACCCGCGAGTCAGCCTGGCTCGACGTCATGAGCGCGATCCGGCTCGGGATGTTCGCCTTGATCAGCCCGGTCACGACGTCCACGCTGGGGCGCTGGGTGGCCACGACCAGGTGGATCCCCACCGCGCGTGCCATCTGGGCGATCCGACAGATCGCGTCCTCCACGTCGCGCGGCGCCACCATCATCAGGTCGGCCAGCTCGTCGATCACCACGACGATGAACGACATGTGCTCGTACCGGTGCTCCATGCCCGGCGGGATGCGCAGCGATCCGTCACGCAGGCCCTGCTCGTAGCCGTCGATGTCGCGCACGCCCACCGTGGCGAGCATCTCGTACCGCTGCTCCATCTCCCGCACCAACCACTGGAGCGCCTCGGCCGCGCGCTTCGGGTGCACGATCACCGGCGACAGCAGGTGCGGGACCTCGGCGAAGTGCGACAGCTCCACGCGCTTGGGGTCCACCAGCACGAGCCGGACATCGTCGGGCGTCGCCCGCATCAGCAGCGACGTGATGAACGAGTTCACGAGCGAGGACTTCCCCGCCCCGGTGGCACCGGCGATCAGCAGGTGCGGCATCGTCGCCAGGTTCACCATGCGGGCGCGGCCGTGGACGTCCTTGCCGAGGGCCACCTCGAGCGGATGCGTCGCCTCCTTCGCGGCAGGTGAGCGCAGGATGTCGCCGAGCATCACGAAGTCCCGGTGCTTGTTCGGCACCTCGATCCCGATCGCCGATTTGCCGGGGATCGGCGCCTGGATCCGCACGTCGGGCGTGGCCAGCGCGTAGGCGATGTCGCTCGAGAGCGAGAGCACCTTGTTCACCTTGGTGCCGGCGGCCACCTCGACCTCGTACATCGTGACGGTCGGCCCGCGGTGTGCACCCGACACGCTGGCGTCGACGCCGAAGGTCGCCAGCGTGCGCTCGAGGGCCGAGCGCATCGAGGCCTCATCGCGCGCGTCGGCGCCCGAGGGCGGCGCCGTCCGGAGCAGGTCGAGCGGCGGCAGCTGGTAGGGACCGTCGACGGTCTCCACGGTCCGCGCGCGGGTGCGCCGCGAGCTTTGGACGGGTTCGGGCTCGAGGGTCGTCTCCTCGGTCACCGTGCCCTCGGCCATCGTGGGCATCCCGACCACCGGCACGTCCGCCTCCGGCAAGGTGACCACGTCGGGCTCGGTGAGGCCGAGCACATCGCGGATCCGCTGCAGGCGCGCTCGCTTGGGCTTCGCCGGCGCGGGGTCGTCGGCCACGACCACCGGCTCGGGCTCCGGCTCGTCCTCGACGTCGGCCGCCGTGAAGAAGTCGCGGATCCGGCCCCACGCCACGGCGACCGGCGTGCCGCTGAACACGAGCGCGCCCAGGATGGCCAGACCGAGGCACACGATCGCAGCGCCCACGGGCGAGATCACGCGGGAGAGTGGCGCCGCCACCACCGCACCGAGGGCCCCGCCGGCCCATGCCAGCGCGTCGTACCCCCTCGTCGGGGTCGGGTTGTCCCCGAGCAGCGACAGGATCCCCAGGGCGCCCAGCGCGAAGACCGTGAACCCGATGAACATCCGGACGCGCTCCTCGCGCGCCGTGTCGCGGAGCAGGATCAGGCCCCACCAGAGACCGACCACCGGGAACGCGACCGCGGCGACACCGAGCGCGTACCGCAGCGCCCACGTGAGCCACGCCCCGACGGGTCCGGCCCGGTCGAACCAGATCCCGAGCGCCGCCACGAGCGCGAGCACGACCAGGCCGATCCCGATCGCATCGCGCGCCCATGGGGACAGGATGTGCCGGACGGGCGTCTTCGCCGATGCGCGCTTGCGCGACGTGGAACGGGAGCGGCTGGACGCGCCACGGCGCCCACCGGTCTTCCGGGACGTCCCGGTCTTCGAAGCCCGCGACGATCGCCGCGAGGGGGAAGTCTTCGTCGCCACGACCCTCCGCTACACCTCCATGATCACCGGCAGGATCACCGGCTTGCGCTGGGTGACCTCGAAGAAGTACCGCTTCAGCACCCGGCGTACGTTCTGTTGCAGCACGGACGGATCGGTCACCCGCGCCTCCGCGCTCTCGTCGAAGGCAAGCATGACGCGTTCGCGGGCCTCTTCAAGGATGTCCGCGGAGCTCCCCTCGTGCACGAATCCCCGGTTCACGACGTCCGGACCGCTGATGATGCGCCCCGTCTGTGAGTCCACGGTGACCACCACGACCACGACACCGTCCCCCGCGAGCTTCCGGCGATCGCGGAGGACCTCGCCGCCCACGTCGCCGATCCCCAGCCCGTCGACGAACGTCATCCCCGCCTGCACGCGGTCGACCTTGCGCACCGACTCCGAGATCTCCACCACGTCGCCGTCCTCCACGATCAGGACGCGGTCACGGGAGATCCCGACCTCCTCGGCCAGCCGCCCGTGGTGCTGGAGGTGGCGGCGCTCCCCGTGGACCGGGATGAACCACCGCGGCTTCACCAGCGACAGCATCAGGCGGAGCTCCTCCTGCGCGGCGTGGCCGGTGGCGTGCACCGCGTCGGCCGGCACGTGGTAGACGTCGGCGCCGCTCCGATACAGGGCGTCGACGACGCGGTGGATCGCCGGCTCGTTCCCGGGGATCAAGCTCGATGACAGGACCACGGTGTCGCCCTCGGCCAGCTTGACCCACTTGTGCTCGCGCGCGGCCATCAGGCTCAGCGCGCTGTACGGCTCTCCCTGCGAGCCGGTACACACGATCACCACACGCCCGGGGTCGAGCGCCTCGACCTCTTCGATGTCGATCCGGTCCCGGTCGTTCAGGTGGAGCAGGCCGAGGCTCAGGGCCGCGCGCACGCTGTTCTGCATCGACCGGCCGAGGATGCACACGACGCGCTCGTTCGCCAGGGCGGCGTCGATCACCTGCTGGATCCGGTGGATGTGGCTGGAGAAGCACGCGACCACGACGATCGCCGGCGCCTGCTCGATGATGTCGCGCAGCACCGGACCCACGGTGCGCTCGCTGGCGGAGTGCCCGGGCTCCTCGGCGTTCGTCGAGTCCGACAGCAGGACGTGCACGCCGCGTCCAGCCTCCTCGGCCAGCCCGTGGAGATCGGTCGGGCGGCCGTCGATGGGCGTGGGGTCGAGCTTGAAGTCGCCGGTATGCAGGACCGTCCCGTGCGGCGTGTCGATCGCCACGGCCATGCCGTCGGGGATCGAGTGGGTCACGTGCAGGAAGCGCATCGAGAACGGGCCCACGCGGAGCTCCGCCCCCGGCACCGCGAGCGTGCGGTCGGCCAGGTCGAGCACCTCGTGCTCCTCGAGCTTGTTCTCGATCAGCTCGAGGGTGAACGCCGTCCCGATCACCGGGATCGTCCGGCCGAGGTCCCGCAGCAGGTAGGGCAAGGCGCCCACGTGGTCCTCGTGGCCGTGCGTGAGGACCACGGCCTCGACCTCGTCGGCGCGATCGCGCACGTACTCCATGTTCGGGAGCACGAGATCGATCCCGGGCATGTCCGCCGAAGGGAACGACAGCCCCACGTCGACGACGAGGAGCCGGCCCTCCAGCTCGAGGCAGGCCATGTTCCGACCCACCTCGCCGAGGCCGCCCAGGAACACCATCCGGGCGCTCGACGGCCGCGACGGGGCCGGGGCGCGGGAACCCTCAGGCGAGGAGACCGGCATCCTCCAAGGCCTTGCGGACGCGCTGACGCTCCTCGGCGGTCGCGGGCACGAGCGGCAGGCGCGGCTCGCCGCACGGGCGGCCGATCATCTCGAGAGCCGCCTTGACCGGGATCGGGTTGGACGTCACGAACAGCGCGTTGAACAACGGCGACAGGTCCTCGTGGATCTTCCGCGCGGCGGGCACGTCGCCGGTCTCGATCAGCTCGATCATCTGCCGCATCTGCGGGCCGACGAGATGACTCGCCACGCTCACCACGCCGACCGCGCCCAGGCACACGTACCCGAACGTTGCCCAGTCGTCGCCCGAGTACACCTCGAACGCCTCCGGCGCCTCCGCGATCAGCCGCGAGATCGCCTGGAAGTCCCCCGTGGAGTCCTTCACGGCCACGATGTTGGGCCGCTCGGCGAGCTGCAGCAGCGTGTCGTGCTCGATGCGCGTCGCGGTCCTGCCCGGGATGTTGTACAGGATCACCGGCAGGTCGGTGGCGTCGGCGACGTGCTCGAAGTGCGCGACCAGGCCCCGCTGTGGCGGCTTGTTGTAGTACGGCGTCACGACCAGGAGCCCGTCGGCCCCCGCATCCTCGGCCGCCTGCGTGAGCTCGAGGGTCTCCGCCGTCGAGTAGGTCCCCGTGCCGCACACGAGCTTCCCGCGGCCGCGGATCGCCTCGCCGACGGCCCGGAACAGCTCCGCCTTCTCCTTGAACGACAGGGTGGGTGATTCGCCGGTGGACCCGGCGACGACGACGGCATCCGAGCCGCCGTCGACCAGGGACGACGCGAGCTCCTGCGCGCGGTCGAGATCGACCCCATGGTCCTCCCGGAACGGGGTCACCATGGCGGTGACCAGGGAACCGAACCTTCCGGACATGTTGGTCCCTCCTTCCGCGACGCCGGGCACCACGCGGGGTGGCCGGCGTCGGACGGGCCCTATGCTAGCCGCCGATGCCGCGCATCTACACGAAGAAGGGCGACGACGGCACCACGGGGCTCCTGTACGGCGGCCGGATCCCCAAGTCGGACCTCGCGACCGAGGCCTACGGGACGACCGACGAGGCCGTGGCGGCGCTGGGGCTGGCCCGGGCCCTGAGCGACGACGACACGATGCGCGCGGACCTGCTGACCCTGCAGCGCGAGCTCTTCGTGGTCGGCGCCGATCTGGCCGCGAACCCCAAGCAACGCTCGAAGCTGGAGGGCGAGGTGTCGCTCGTCACGGCGCGCATGGTGCGGCGGCTGGAGCGCCGGATCGACGACCTGGTCGAGGCGCGTCCGCTCCCCGACGTCTTCATCGTGCCGGGCGCGAACCCCGCAAGCGCCGCGATCGACACGGCGCGCGCGGTGGTCCGGCGCGCCGAGCGCGCCGTGGTCGCGATGGAGCAGGCCCGGCGCGAGGTCAACCCCGAGGTCCGCCGTTACCTGAACCGCCTCAGCGACCTGTTGTTCGTGCTGGCGCGGTGGCAGGCCGGCGAGGCGGAACCGGCCAGTCGCTGAGATCAGGCCGCTGGGATCAGGCGGCCTCGACGACGGGGCTCAACGCGCCCCAGTTCACGCCCCCGAACTCGAGGAAGATCATCCCCATGTCCTCCATCGGGACCGGGAACGTGATGTCGAGCTCGGCCGACTCCCCCGGTGCCAGCTCGGGTGTTTCCGGGAGCTCGACGTCGACGTGCTCCGCCTCCTGGGTCACCACGTAGACGCTGGGCGCGGCCAGGTCCAGCTCGGACCCGTTGTCGATCGTCATCGTTCCCTCGGTGCCCTCCCAATGCAGGCGCACCGCCACGCCGGCGTGGTCCAAGGTGTACTCGCCGCGGACGATCTCGACCGGGCCGCTGGGGAGCGTGCTCGACGGGCCCGCGGGGCTCGAGCTGCTCCCACCGCCGCCGGTGCACGCCACGGCCGCCACCGTCGCCAGGACGAGGCACGCGGAGACGAGGCGGGCGGGAGCGCTCACGGAGACGGGATGATACCGGGGCCGGCCCCCGCCCCTCCCGCGCCCGCTCCCGGGAGCCGACCTCAGAACATGTAGGCGGCCCAGGGTGCGACGGGCGTCGAGAACATCGCGTCGGCGGCGGCCAGCGAGCCGGGCTCGTGCTCCCGCACCATGCCCCCGTTCGCCAGCTCGGTCCACGTCGCCCCGCCGAAGTACACGGCTCCGATCGCGTTCACCGGACCGCTGAGCATCGGCTCGCCCGTCGATCGCGCGCACGCCGGCCGGCCCTCGTCGACGCGGAGATCGTAGACGCCGTCGTTGTCGGGCAGGAAGGCATCGGCGACGCCGATCCGGACCGCGCCGTCGCGCGCGTAGCCGCGCGATGCCAGCGAGGACGCAACATCGAGGGGTCGAGCCAGGAGGCTGTCGAGCAGCTTCCCGCGCATCGCCCGGGGCTCCTGCAGCAACCAGTGGAGCGGGTCGTCGGCCGGTCGATTCCAGGCCTTCACGTGCGACACCAGGTCGACGTCGATCAGGTACCGCCACATGTCTGCCGCAGCCTGCGGCGTGGCCGCGGCCATGGAGTCGAGGGTGATCTCGACGTTGGGGAGGCTATCGGGCCACGCGTGCTTGGCCGTGTAGACGGCGTAGGCGTCGGGTACGCCCTCCCCGTCCTCGTGGATCGCGAACAGGGCCTCGACCCGGGATCGCGACTGGTCGTCCGGGTAGACCTTCTCCCCGAAGACCCAGGGCACGTCGCGGTCCTCCAGCAGGTTCGCCCCCGGTCGGTCGGCGATCGCGGCGCGATAGATGTCGGCCAGCGGCTGCAGCGCGTCCGCGTGCGCCACCAGCCGCGTCCGTCCCGCCGGCTCGTACCAGGGGACGAACGCGGCGCGATGCGCGTCGACGTCCACGTCCAGCCCGGGGGTGGCGCGCCCGAAGCCGAACCGCCCGTAGATCGCCGCCTCGGCGGCGAACAGGGTGGCGAGCGGTTCGCCCCGCTCCCTGGCCTGGTCGACGTACCGTCGCAGGAGCTCGCGCATCACGCCTCGCCGGCGATGGGTGGGCAGGACTCCGACCTCCGTGAGGCCCGCCGCCGGCACCGAGCCGCCGCCCGGCACCACGGTGCGGAACGAGTAGGTGGCCGCGGTGCCGACGATCGCGCCCCCGTCGATCGCGGCGAAGGTGCGGTCCAGCTCCTGCCTCGCCCTGCCGGCGTCGGTGACATCGTGGCTGGTCTCGCTGAAGGCGCGAGCCATCGTGCGGTAGAAAGCATCCAGCTCCCCCGGCTCGATCGTGCGGAACTCCATCAGCTGACCCTCTCCGGCGGCACGGCCCGCGCCGGCCGGCGCGCCCGCCCGCTACTCCTCGTCCTCGTCGTCGGACCGGCGGTTGCGGACCACGACGGCCCCGACGATCACCACGGCTGCGGCTGCGGCGACCACGAACACCCATCGCGGCACGCCGCCCATGTCGTCGTCGGCCGCGGCAACCGGCACGATGCTGACGTACGAGTCGTAGTTGTAGCCGAAGATGAGCTTCCCGTTCGGCCCGGGGGCGGGCTTCCAGTTCGTGAACCGGTCGGACCGGTACGCCTGCAGCTGGCCCGGGTACGCGAGCACGATGCCGGGGACCTGCTGGTACAGCCTGCGCTGCGCCTCCTGGACGACGGCGAGCCGCTCCTGCTGGTCCATGATCCCGCGTTGCTCCTCGTAGAGACGGTCGTACGTGGGGTCAGAGAAGCACCCGTCGCTCCACCCCCGGCACTGGTCCGACGTGAAGATCGACAGCTGGAAGTCGGGGTCCGGGTCGCCGCTCCAGTACCAGAGGTAGGCGTCGAAGTCGCCGGATCCCCAGACGTCGTTCATCTGGTTCTCGGTCACGGGGCGCAGCTCGACCTGCACCCCGATCGCGCCGAGGTAGCCATCGATCAGGCTGCCCGCCTCTTGCGCCCCGAGGGTGTCCATGCTGACGGGGATCTCGAGCTCGAGGGGCTCGCCGCTCGCCGGGTCCTCGCGGATGCCGTCCTGATCCGTATCCACGTACCCGGCTCCGTCGAGGAGCGCCATCGCCCCGTCCGGGTCGTACGCGAGCTCATCCTCCGGCGGCAGGTCGAGGTGCCAGAACGCCGACGCCGGTCTGATCACGGTGTCGCCGGGCGTCGCCGTCCCCTGGTAGGCGAGCCGGACCAGCTCCTCCTTGTCGATCGCCATCGCGATCGCGGTGCGCAGGTCGAGGTCGTGGAGCGCGGGCAGGTTGGTGGCCTGCGCCCCCTGTCCCCCGAAGTTGAACGCCAGGTTCAGCCACCAGTCCGAGATCGTCGTGTGGGTCACGATGTTCGGCGCGTCTCGCAACCGCTCGAAGACGCCTGGCTGGAGGTTGTTCGCGAAGTCGATCTCGCCGGTCTTGAGCGCCTGGGCCATCGCCTCGGGGTTCGTGTACAGGCGGTACACGATCCTGTCGACGGCGGGCTCGTCGCCCCAGTAGTACGGGTTGCGCTCCATCGTCCAGGACTCGCCCCCCTGCCAGTCGGTCAGGACGAACGGGCCGCTGCCCACGGCCGGTGTGTTCGGCACATCCTTGATCGTTCGCAGATCCTCGCCGTCGTACCGGGCCCACACATGCTCGGGCAGGACGTAGACCCACGGCGGCATGTCGGGCGCGAACGTCGGCTCCTCGGCCTTCCAGATCAAGGTGTGGTCATCGGGCGTCTCGAACTCGGGGTGGAACGGGAAGTACCCGCGGTACTGCGGGATGCGGTTGTCGATCATGAATCGGTAGGTGAAGGCGACGTCCTTCGACGTGAGCGGCTCGCCGTCGCTCCACCGGAGGCCCTCCCGGAGGGTGCAGGTCCACTCGAGGTGGTCGGCGCTGGGCTCGCACCCCTCCGCCAGGCTCGGCTCCGCCGACAGGTCCTCGCTCCCGAACTTGAGCAGCATGTCGTACTCGACCGTGATGACCTCGTAGTCGGACACGCAGCACACGCGGAACGGGTTGTCGGTCACCAGGTCCTCGGACGTCCCGACGGTCAGCGTGACCGGTTCGTCGGGGGTCGGCGACTGTGCTTGCGCCACAGGTGTGGCGAACGTCATCAGGACGAGCGCCAGCGGCGCGACGAACCGGGCGGGTCGAACCACGCTTCCTCCTCGGGCGAGCCGGCGCGACGCTACCGCAGGGCGTCGCCGGGGAACAAGTCACTCGGAGGAACGCTCGGTCAGAGCAGCGCGTCGAGCCCGACCGTCAGACCGGGCCGTCCGGCGACCGTGCGGATCGCCAGCAGGATGCCGGGGAGGAAGGAGCTGCGATCGATCGCGTCGTGGCGGATCGACAGCACCTGGCCCTGACCACCCAGCAGCACCTCCTGGTGGGCGACGAGACCGGGCAGCCGGACGGCATGGACCCGGACGCCGTCCACGTCGGCACCACGCGCCCCCGGATGTGCGTCGTCGCCGGCGGGCGCGACCCACGTCCCGGCGCGCGCGGCGGCGATCCGCCGGGCGGTGGCGAGGGCGGTCCCGCTCGGGGCGTCGGCCTTGCCGTCGTGGTGGAGTTCGATCACCTCGGCGGCGTCGAAGTGGCGCGCCGCCTCCTCGACGAAGCGCAGCATCAGCACGGCGCCGATCGCGAAGTTCGGCGCCACGATCACACCGACGGGAGCGTCCGCCCACGTGGGATCGAGTTCGAACCCGGTGGTCCCGACCACCGCGTGCAGGCCGTGCTCGATCGCCCAGTCCACGTGCTCGGCGGCGTAGGCCGGCCCGGTGAAGTCGACGAGGACCTCGGCATCGGCATCGACCAGCGCGTCGAGCCGGTCCGCCAGGGTCACGACGGCGTCCACGCCGATCGCGTCGTGGGCGCTGGTGCCCGCCCCGCTGCGCGAGACGGCGGCGACGAGCTCGAGATCGGGAGCCTCGGCGACCGCCCGACAGACCTCGCGGCCCATCTTGCCGGTGGCCCCGACGACCCCGACGCGGGTCACGCGAGCGCCTCCCGGAAGGCCGTGGGACGGAAGGGGCCGATCACGGCGAGCGTCATCGGCTGCGACAGTACCCGGTGCGCCACCCGCCGCGCATCGTCCAGCGTGACGGCGTCGATCCGGCGCAGCGACTCCCCCAGCGTGAGGATCTCGCCGTGCGCGATCTCGGACTTGCCGAGGCGGGACATGCGGCCTCCGGGGTCCTCGAGGGACAGCACCGTCGACCCCTTGACGTGTCCACGGGCGCGCTCGAACTCCTCGGACGTCAGACCGCCGTCGCGGACGTCCTCGACCTCCGTGCGCAACAGACGCACCACCTCCTGGGCGCTCTGCGGCGTGGTGCCCACGTAGGCCCCGAACAGCCCCGCCTCCGTGTACTGGGCGTGGTAGCTGTACGCGGTGTAGGCCAACCCGCGTTTCTCGCGGATCTCCTGGAACAGCCGGGAGGACATGCCACCGCCGAGGGCCGTGTTCACGATCAGCAGCGCGAAGCGGTCGGGGTCGGTCCTCGGCAGGCCGTTGGTCCCCAGGACGATGTGCGCCTGCTCGGTGGGACGCCGCCGCACCAGCGTCGCGCCCGATGGTCGCGGCGGGCGCCGGTGCGTCCGGAGGTTCCAGGCGCGCTGCCCGCGCGGTCCCAACCGGCGCCCGATGTCCATCCGCGAACGCAGCATCCCGACGAGTCGATCGTGGTCCACGTTGCCCGCCGCAGCGACCACGAGGTGCCCCGGCAGGTAGTGCCGCTTGTAGAACCGGCGGACCGATCCCCGGGTGGCGCCGCGGATCCGGTCCTTCGTCCCCAGGATCGGCCGGCCGAGCGGGTGGCCGGGCCAGAGGGCCTCGGTGAAGACGTCGTGGACGACGTCCTCCGGCGAGTCCTCGTGCATGTCGATCTCGGCCAGGATGACCTGCGACTCGGCATCGAGGTCGCCGCGACGGATCGTGCTGTGCTGGAGCATGTCCGTCAGGTGATCGACCGCGAGCTCGAGGTCGCGGTCCAGGATCCGCGCGTAGAAGACCGTGTACTCCTTGGCGGTGAACGCGTTGAGATCACCGCCGACGGCGTCGAAGGCCTGTGCGATGTCCAGCGCCGAGCGCGTCTCGGTGCCCTTGAAGAGCAGGTGCT
>DATBJQ010000023.1:0-3337 GCA_036556385.1 Actinomycetota bacterium
TGTTCCAGTCCACGAACACCGCGATCGGGCTCGCCGAGGACATGAAGCGGGGCATCCTGGACCGGTTCCGCTCGCTGCCCATGGCGCGCTCGGCCGTCGTGGCCGGCCGGACCACGTCCGACCTGATCAAGAACGCCTTGCTGCTCACGATCGTGATCGGCGTCGGCTACCTGGTCGGGTTTCGGTTCATGAACGGCTTCGCGAACGCGATCGGGATGTACGCGCTGGTGATCGCGGTGGGCTTCGCCTTCTCGTGGATCTCGGCCTGCATCGGGCTGTCGCTGAAGGAGGTCGAGGCGGTCCAGGCGGCGAGCTTCACGTGGATCTTCCCCGTGGTGTTCGTCAGCTCGGCCTTCGTGCCCGTGGACGGGATGGCGAGCTTCCTCCAGCCGATCGCCGAGGCGAACCCGGTGACCGTGTGGTGCAACCTGGCCCGGTACCTCGCGAACGGCGAGGTCGGGATCCTCGACGCCACGGGCCAGCCGGTCGCCACGTTCGACGAGCTGCTCGTGAAGTCGATCCTGTGGCTCGTGGGGATCTGCCTCGTGTTCATCCCCCTCGCGATCCGCCTCTACCGCAAGCTCGACTGAGCCTCGGCTCCCCCGCGCTCAGCTCCGCCCCAGGACCTGCCGACACCTCTGGTATGGCCTTGGCCGAGGTGATCTGCGGATCCTGCGGCGCGATCAACCGCGCGTCCGCCGACACGTGCTGGCGCTGCCTGGAGGCCCTTGAGGAGCCCGCCCCGGCGGCCTCCGCGGCGCCGGTCCCCGCTCCAGCCCCCCGGCCCGTTCGCTCCTCGACCTAGGGCTCCCGCAGCTTCCAGAAGCTGTCCTTCTTGAGGACGAGCCCGTCGTCTCCGATCGTCCAGAGGTCGCACCCCCGGACCTCGATCCGATCGCCGCCGACGGTGCCGTGATCGTCCACTCGGAGACGCCGCGACGAACCTCCGCCCCCACGGGTCCGGGCCACGGGGCGCCTCGAACACGCAGCGCGCGGCGGCGGTCAGCCTCGCCTCGGCTCTGCCGCCCCGGGACCTTCGACCCTGGCCCGGCCGGCGTGCCCCGCCTCACGATGGGTACGGACGAGGCGTGCGCGAGGTGGTGAGCGTGGTGTTCCACGACCGGCAGGAGGCGGGGCGGGTGCTCACCGAGCGTGTCTCGGCGCTGGGTCCGAGCGATCCGGTCGTGCTGGGGATCGCGCGTGGGGGCGTCGTGGTCGCGGCCGAGGTCGCCCGCGCGCTGGGTGCACCCCTGGACGTGAGCGTGGTCCGCAAGCTGGGGGTGCCGTGGCGCACGGAGCTCGGCTTCGGGGCCCTCGGTGAGGGCGGCGTCACCGTGCTGAACGACGCGCTGATCCGTGACGCCGGCCTGACGCCCGAGGACATCGACGACGTCTCGCGGGTGGAACGGGCGGAGCTCGAGCGGCGCGTGCGTCGCTACCGCGGCGACCGGCCCCCGGTGGAGCTGCGAGGCCGGACCGCGATCGTCGTGGACGACGGGATCGCGACGGGCTCCACGATCCGTGCGGCCCTCGAGGCCGTCCGTCGGCGCGGCCCGGACCGGTTGATCCTCGCCGTTCCGGTCGCACCGCCGCGGACCGTGCGCGCGCTGCGGGTCGAGGTCGACGAGCTCGTCGTCGTCGAGTCGGTCGAGCCCTTCTTCGCCGTCGGCCAGTTCTACGAGGACTTCCCGCAGACCTCCGACGCCGAGGTGACGGAGCTGCTCGCCGCCGCGCCCGCGCCGATCGCCGGCGCCGCACCCGGCGGCACGCTCGGCGTGGAGATCCCCGCGGGGTCGGCCCGGATCCGCGGGGACCTGACGCTGCCGCCAGACCCCGTGGGGGTGGTCCTGTTCGCCCACGGCAGCGGCAGCAGCCGGTTCAGCCCACGGAACCGTGCCGTCGCGGCGCGCCTTCGGGAGCGTCGCCTGGGCACGCTCCTGCTCGACCTCCTCACGCCCGACGAGGAGCGCGACCGGGCGAACGTGTTCGACATCGAGCTCCTCGCCGACCGTCTCGGCGCCGCGACCCGATCCGTGCAGACGCACCCGGCCACGGCCGGCCTGCCCGTCGCCTCCTTCGGCGCCAGCACCGGCGGCGCCGCCGCGCTCGTCGCGGCCGCCGACCCGTCCGTCCCGGTCGAGGCGATCGTCAGCCGGGGCGGCCGGCCGGACCTGGCCGGCGTGATGCTCGGGGCCGTGCGCGCCCCCACGCTGTTGATCGTCGGCGGGGCCGATCCCCTGGTCCTGGACCTGAACCGGGACGCCGCGTCCGCCCTGCGGTGCGAGCACCGGCTCGAGATCGTGCCCGGCGCGACCCACCTGTTCGAGGAGCCGGGGGCGCTGGAGCTGGTGGCGGACCTCGCCGCGGACTGGTTCGTGGACCACCTGAGCCGGGACCGGGCGGGCGTCGGAACAGATCCGCCGTAGCCTGGGTTGCATCCCTGACCATGTCGGTGGGTCGCGACATCCTGCCGGCGTCCGATCGCAAGCTGTAGGGGGACGACGTGGGTCTGTTCGGCTTCGAAGGCGACAACGCGCGGGAGAAGGTCATCGTCCTGCTGACGATGTGCTTCGCGCTCGCGATGGTGATGCTCGACAACACCGTCGTGAACGTGGCGCTCCCGAAGATCAGCGAGGAGCTCGGCGCCGGGGTGTCCGGCCTCCAGTGGATCGTCGACGGCTACGTGCTGGCGCTCGCCTCGCTCCTGCTGACCGGCGGGATCATCGGCGATCGATACGGCCGCAAGAAGACGTTCCTGGCCGGGCTCGCCATCTTCACGCTCGCCTCGTTCGCGTGCGGGGTCTCCCAGGACACCGGCCAGCTGATCGTGGCGCGCGCGATCCAGGGGGTCGGCGCGGCGCTGCTGCTTCCGGGGACGCTGTCGATCATCACCGTCACGTTCCCGCCGCACGAGCGCGCGAAGGCGATCGGCCTGTGGGCCGGGATGTCCGGCCTGGCGCTCGCCCTCGGCCCCACGGTCGGCGGCCTGATGGTGGAGCACCTCGGCTGGCAGTCGATCTTCTTCCTGAACGTCCCGATCGGCATCGTCGCGCTGTTCGTCGCGATGCGGACCGTGAAGGAGTCCGTCAGCGCCGAGGAGCGCCAGCTCGACATCCCCGGCCTGGTGCTCGGCACCGCCGGTCTGTTCAGCCTGACCTACGCGTTGATCGAGGCGAACCAGCTCGGCTGGGGCGACCCGATCATCATCACGACGCTCGTCGGCGGGTTCATCCTGATCGGCGCGCTGCTGTGGTGGGAGCTGCACGCGAAGCACCCGATGATGCCCCTGAAGTTCTTCAGGATCCCCGCCTTCTCGGCCGGCAACACGGTCGCGTTC
>DATBJQ010000024.1:0-2867 GCA_036556385.1 Actinomycetota bacterium
ACCTCGTCGTACGGGCGCTCGAACGTCCACGTGTCGGGCTCGCGCCGCCACAGGCCCGTCTCGCACCGGCCGTCGGCGCTCGTCGACGCCGGGACCTCCCACGCGGGCGAGGGGATCTCGCCCGGCGGACCCTCGATCGGCGTCCACGCCGCGTCGGCACCGCTGACCTTCGTGATCCCGCTCACCGCACGCTCCTCGTCCCCCCGCCGGCCACCGCCCGAAGGCTACCCGTGCCGCGACCTTCGACGGGTCCCCCTCGTCGGGGGTCGGGGGTATGCTGCTCCGATGGCACGGCCGAAACGGACGCCGCTCGGGCGTACGCACCGCTCGCAGCTCGGCGTGATCGACTACACGCTCGCGAAGCGTGCGCTCCTGCGCGACGCTAGGGTGGGCGTGCTCGGGCTGACCGATCTCTGCGACGCGCATCCCGAGCTGGTCCGCGCCGCGCGACACGTGGGCGAGCCCACGCGCAACGACTGCCCGGTCTGCGGTAAGGAGAAGCTCGTGCTGCTCGCGTACGTGTACGGCGAGGGCCTGCGCGACGAGAACGGCCGCGTCTGGTCGATCGAGACCGGCCTGAAGATGACCGCCGCGCACCCGGGCAGCAGCTGCTACGTGGTCGAGGTCTGCAACGCCTGCCACTGGAACCACCTGCGCGAGGCCTTCACGGCCCGGCGCACGGCGGTCGGCTGACCCCCAGGCCGGGACCGCGACCGACCCGCTCGCTCGCCACAGGAACGCCACGGCGCGTGCGCGGTTCAGATGCCCGACCCTGGGTAGGATGGTGCGAACGTGTCGACCGACACCGCAGCACCTTCCACCCGGGGCGGAGCACACGCCCCCAAGCGCACCCCGAAGCGTAAGCCGAAGGCCAAGAGGGGATTCTTCCGGCGGTTCTGGTGGGTGTTCATCGTCGTTCCCGTCCTCGGCCTGATCGCGGTGAGCGGCGCGCTCGTGTACGCGTACTCGCGGATCGAGCTGCCGAAGGCCCTGCCGCCGATCCAGTCCACGTACCTGTACGACCGCGACGGGGACCTGCTCACGCAGATCCACGGACCGGTCGACCGGACCGTGATCCCGCTGGACGAGATCCCGCAGTCGATGCGCGACGCCGTGATCGCGGTGGAGGACCACGGCTTCTACGAGCATCCGGGGTTCGACCCGGTCGGCATCGTCCGCGCGGCCTGGACCGACCTCGTCAAGAAGGAGGTCGTGCAGGGAGGATCCACGATCACGCAGCAGCTCGTGAAGCTCGTCTACGCGGGGACCTACGAGCAACAGCCGGACGGGTCGGAGGAGTACGTGATCCCGCCGCGCACGATCAAGGAGAAGATCCGCGAGGTGATGCTCGCGGTCAAGGTCGAGCACGAGCTGACGAAGGACCAGATCCTCGCGCGGTACCTGAACACCGTGTACTTCGGCAACGGGGCGTACGGCGTCCAGGCGGCCGCGCAGACGTACTGGGGCATCGACGCGAGCGACCTCACCGTGAAGCAGTCGGCCACCCTCGCCGGCATCATCACGGCGCCGTCGTTGTTCGACCCGATCGCGTACCCGGAGGACGCGAAGATCCGCCGCGACTACGCGCTGGACCAGATGGTGCGCTACGGCTACCTCGAGCGCGACGAGGCCGACCACCTGAAGGGCACGAAGGTCCTGACCGACCCGCCGAAGCAGACGTTCACGTCCCCGCTCGACTCGGAGTACTTCGTCGACTACACGAAGCGTCTGCTGATCAAGCGGTTCGGCAGCTCCCTCGTGTTCGGGGGCGGTCTCCGCGTGACCACGTCGCTCGACCTGGACCTCCAGCGCGCCGCGGAAGAGGCCGTCAACGCGCACCTGCCCAGCCCCGAGGATCCCGAAGGCGCCCTGGTGGCGATCGACCCGAAGTCGGGCGAGATCCTGGCGATGGTCGGCGGCCGTGATTTCACGGACTCGCAGGTGAACCTCGCCGTCAGCGGCGCCAAGATCGGTCGCAAGCACTTCGGAGGGACCGGGCGGCAGGCCGGCTCCTCGTTCAAGCCCTTCACGCTCGCCGCCGCGATGGCGAACGACTACGACCTGAACGCGTACTGGAAGGGTCCGGGCACGATCACGATCCCCGACCCCGCCTGCTACACGGACGGGGAACCGTGGACCCTGTCGAACGCCTCCGACGAGGAGAGCGGGACCTTCAGCCTGAAGCAGGCGACGGCCTACTCGGTGAACACGGTCTTCGCGCAGGTGGCGGCGCAGCTCGGACCGCAGACCGTCGCCGACATGGCGCATGCGCTCGGGATCCGCAGCGAGCTCCAGCCGGTGTGCTCGATCACGCTCGGCGTCGAAGCCGTGAACCCGCTCGAGATGACGAACGCGTACGCCACGCTCGCCGACCGCGGGGTCCGGCGATGGGCGACGCCGCTCGTCGAGGTGGCGAACCGCCGCGGCCGACCGATCCGCGACGTCGCGAGCCGGCCGAAGCAGGTGCTCGACGCGAACGACGCCGACCTGGTCACGTACGCGCTCGAGGGCGTGATCAGCGGCGGCACCGGGACCGCGGCGAACATCGGACGCCCGGCCGCGGGCAAGACCGGCACGGCCCAGGAGTACGTCGACGCCTGGTTCTGCGGCTACACCCCCCAGCTGGCGACGTGCGTGTGGATCGGATATCCGCAGGGGGAGATCCCGATGACGTGCGTCGAGGGCGTGTGTCCGGTGTTCGGAGGGACGATCCCCGCCGCGATCTGGCACGACTTCATGACCGCCGCGTTGGCGGATCAGCCGGTCGAGGAGTTCGTCACCCCGTCGTTCGATGGATACACGGTGGGACCGGAGATCGCCGTCACCCTGCCGTCGCCCTCACCCTCGCCCGAGCCCACCGGGCCCAC
>DATBJQ010000025.1:0-24385 GCA_036556385.1 Actinomycetota bacterium
AGGCCAGCGCGGCCGGCATGTGGATGAACACGTCCCACGGGTAGTCGGGGCGACCGGCCTCCAGGACCAACACGTGCGTGCTCGGGTCGGCGCTGAGACGGTTCGCCAGGGCGCTCCCGGCGGACCCGCCCCCGACGATCATCACGTCGTAGGTCGGCGTCACGCGCGCAGCGTATCGTCGGCGAGGTGACCCGTCTCTCGATCCGAGCGACCCGCGGCTGGCTGGGTCCGGGGCAGGCGGTCGACGACGTGCAGGTGGTCTGCGAGCAGGGGGTGGTCACCTACGCGGGGGCGGTGACCCCGATCCACGAGGACGTGGACCTGGTGCTCGACGGCTTCCTGATGCCGGCGGTCGCCGACCGGCACGTGCACATCGAGCTGTCCGACCCCGCCGCCGTGCTGCGCGGCGGCGTCACCGCCGTCCGCGACCTGGCATGGCCGCCCGAACGGATCTTCCCGCTCGCCGACCTCTCCGAGATGCCGTCGTTCGACGGACCACTGATCCGGGCCGCCGGGCCGATGCTCACGGCGCTCGGCGGGTACCCCACTCGATCGGGATGGGCGCCGGAGGGGACCGGCCGCGTGGTCGCGGACCCGCCGACCGCGGTCGAGGCCGTGACCGAGCTCGCCGCGTCGGGCGCGACCGCGGTCAAGGTCGCACTGAACTCCGAGGCCGGGCCGACGCCGGACGACGCGGTGCTCACGGCGATCTGCGACGCCGCCCATGCCGCGGCGCTCCCGGTGACCGTGCACGCGCAGGGGAGCGGCCAGGTGGAGCGGGCGCTGGGAGCCGGGGTCGACGAGCTCGCCCACACACCGTGGTCGCGGCTGTCGGACGACGTCGTCGCCCGCTGCGCGCGATCGCTGCGGATCGTCTCGACCCTGGGCATCCTCGGGTCCGGGTCGCCCGAGCTCGCCGCCGCGCTCGACAACCTCGGGCGCTTCCGCGCCGCCGGCGGGATCGTCGGCTACGGGACGGACCTCGGGAACGCCGACGTGCCCCCGGGCGTCCATGTGCGCGAGCTCCTGCTGCTGGAGGAAGCCGGGTTCCCGCCCGAAGAGGTCCTCAGGGCGATCACGCGCGCGCCGCTCGAGGTCGATGCACCCGCCGACGTGCTCGCCCTCGGCCGCGACCCGTTCGCCGACCTCGGAGCCTTCGAGGACATCCGGCTCGTGGTCCGGGCGGGCCGCGTCGTGGCGACCTGACCGTCAGGCCACCAGGCCGGCGGCACCTCCGTACCGCTGATCGAAGACCATCGGCCATCCCTGGGTGTACGACGCTCGCGCGTCGTCGCGCTCCTCGGGACCGAGCAGCTCCCACTTCCGGTGGGTCAGCGCCACGATCGAGCCGCCGTCGTCGGCGGCGGCGAACGTCACCTCGATCTCGGTGTACGGACCGTCCTCGAGGGACGGGCGCCAGTCGACGAGGAGCCGCCGACCGGGGTCCCAGCCCGTCACCCGTCCCCACTCGCACTCGACGCCGTCGGACAGGAGCTCGTAGACGCGACCGCCCTCGTGCTCCTCCACGACCACCCGCTCGGTCGTCTGGCCGTCCTCGGCCATGCTGTGCTGCGTGTCGAGCGGCCACCAGGACGTCATCTCCTGCGTGAAGATCCGGAACGCCTCCGCGGGGTTCGCGCGCACGTGGATCCGCCGTTCGATCGGCTCGGTACTCATCGCTTCCTCCTTCCGTCCGCCGGGTCCGTCCGCCGGTCCCGGTCGGGGACCGATCGGTCCGCCACCTCCTTGAACGAGCCCAGCGCGGTGTCCCAGAACGTCTCGAGGTAGGCGCGCAGCGCCGTCAGCCCGGTGGGATCGATCGCGTACAGGTGGCGCGTGCCGTCGCGGCGCTCGGTCACGAGCCCGGCTCCTTTCAGGACCCTGAGGTGCTGGGAGACGGCCGGGCGGGACACGGGGAGCTCGCTCGCCAGGTCGCCGACGGACCGCTCGCCGCCGCGGAGGATCTCCACGACGTTGCGGCGCGTCGGGTCCCCGAGCGCGTCCATCGCCGCGGCCGCCGACGCCGTTCGGTAAGTCGTCACGAACGGTAAGCTATCACTTACGCTCCGTCGCCGTCAAGGCCGCCGGACGATCGCCGCGAGCTCGGCGAAGCAGCGGTCGACGTCGTCCTCCGTGTTGAAGAAGTGGGGACTGATGCGCAACCCCGCTCCCCGGAAGTCCGTGCAGACGTCTCGGTCCAACAGCGCGTGGCAGATGGCACCGGCGTCCGGACCCACCTCCACGTGCACCACGCCCCCGCGAGCCGAGCGGTCCCGGGGCGTCCGGACCGGGAGCCCCAGCGCGTCGGCGCGGGCGATCACGCGGTCCTGCAGCTCCCACTGGCGCGCGCGGATCGCGGGCACGCCCACCTCCTCGACCACGTCCAAGCCGCCCTGCGCCAGGAAGAACACCGGCGCCGGCGGCGTGCCGTGCTCGAGCCGTCGCGCCGTCGGGTGGTAGTCGAGACGCTCCGCGTCGAAGGCGAAAGGCTCGCGCATCCCGAACCACCCGGTGACCGCCGGCTCCAGCCGGGGGAGCAGCTCGCGTCGAGCGTAGAGGAAGACGCACCCGGGCCCTCCGCAGAGCCACTTCAGCGTGCCGGCCGCGTACAGGTCGCAGCCGAGCTCGTGCAGGTCGAGGGGGACCACGCCGAGGCCGTGGTAGTCGTCGACGAAGCTCAGAGCCCCTCGCGAGCGGGCCAGGTCGCAGACGGCGCCAGCGTCGAGGATCGCGCTCGACCGGTACAGGACGCGGTTGACCATCACGAGCGCGGTCCGCTCGTCGATCGCCTCCTCGAACGCCTCCAGCGGGATCGTGGAGCCGTCGGGGGAGGGGAGCGTCACGATCTCGGCGCCGACGCGGGCGGCCCATGCACGCCACACCTGCGCGTCGGTCGGGAAGTCCAGCTCCGACAGCACCACCCGGTTGCGACGTCCCGACAGATCCAGGCAGGACGCCACGGTGGCGATCGCGATCGAGAGGTTCGTGGTCAGCGCGACCTCGTCCGCGTCGCAACCCGCGAGGCGCGCGAACGACGCCTTCAGCCGCCCCATCGCCGGGAAGATGTCCTCGAACCAGACGTGGTCGGGCGCGCCCTTCTCCGCCCAGGCCCTGAGGTAGCGATCGAGCGAGGCCTTCGACCGATCGCCGAGCGGGCCGAGCGACGCGCTGATCAGGTACGACTTCGCGCGCACGACCTCGAACTCGTCGCGGTACCGGGCCAGATCGGGGGCCGCGCGCTCACCGGGTCCGGCGCCCGACATCGTGCGTCAGCCGGCGTCGGGTTCCGCGTCGCCGGTCGCGTCGTCCAGGGCCGAGCCGTGCTCCTCGAGGTACTCGAGGTACATCGGCCGCAGGGCCTCGCCCAGCGCCCCCTCGCCCGCGTCGTACAGGGCGTCGTTGATCAGCGCCAGGGTGCTGCGGATGTCGGCCTTGGCACGCTGCTCGTCCCCGGCGGCCTCCTCGGCGGCCGGGATCACCTTGACGAGCCGCCACAGGAAGCCCAGGTCGTGGCGGCGCTTCGCCGTCTCGATCGCGAGGTCGTGGAGCGTCTTGGTCGGCAGGGCGTCGAGTTCGTCGCGGGTCGGCACGGCTGGAGGCTATCGCACGGCGTACGCGACGAGCCCGGCGAGGGCGCTCACGAGGACCACCGCGACGACGTGCACGCGGAGCCGCGCGACGGCGACGAACGCTCCCACCGCGATCGCCACCGCGAACAGGTCGACCGAGCCGACGACGGGCACCGGGATCGCCACGAGGAACGGCTCGACCGTGTCCACGTCGTCGAACAGCACCCCCGCGGCAAGGGTGAGCGCGAGCGCCGCGATCACGCCGACCACCGTGGCCGTGATCGCCGCGAGCGCCCCGCGCAGCCGGCGCTGCCCGCGCAGGTGCTCGACCCACGGGGCTCCCAGGAAGATGAACAGGAAGCTCGCCGCGAAGGTCGCCCAGACCGTCACCAGCGCGCCGAGGGTGCCGGCCACCACCGGCGGAAGACCCCCGGGGTTGCGGTACGCGGCGAGGAAGCCGAGGAACTCCAGCACCAGGATCAGCGGTCCCGGCGTCGTCTCCGCGAGGCCGAGCCCCGCCACGACGTCGGCACCGGTGAGCCCGAAGCGCTCGACCACCTCTCGACCGACGAACGCCAGGACGGCGTACGCGCCGCCGAAGGTGATCACCGCCACCTGGGAGAAGAACAGTCCCTCCTGCGCGTAGATCGAGTGCACCCCCGTCAGTGCGGCGACGAGGAGCAGCGGTCCCCACCAGACGGCCAGGCCGACCACGAGCACCCGCAGCATCCTCCGCGCCGTGGGCCGGGTCGTGGCCTCGACCAGGACGTCGGCCTCCGCGGCACCGCCGAACGCCTCGGGCCCGAGCACGACGCCGGCGAGGACGGCGGCCAGCACCAGCAGCGGGAACGGCACGCCGACGACGAAGGAGGCGACGAAGACCGCGACCGCGACGATCCACGGCGCCGCCCCACGGAGCGCCCGGCGCGCGATGTGGATCGTTGCTGCCGCGACCAGCCCGACCACCGCCGCCGAGAGGCCGTCGAACACGGCGGCGACCCAGCCGATGTCCGCATGGGCCGCGTACAGGTATCCCAGCCCGACCATCAGGACCGCGGCCGGCAGCACGAACAGGACCCCGGCGACGATCCCACCCGCCGTTCCGTGCAGCAGCCAGCCCACATAGATCGCCAGCTGCTGGGCCTCGGGACCGGGCAGGAGCATGCAGAACGAGAGGGCATGGAGGAACCGGTCCTCCGCGATCCATCGGCGTCGCTCGACCAGCTCCTGGTGCATGATCGAGATCTGGCCGGTGGGGCCGCCGAAGTTGATGAACCCCAGGAGCAGCCAGAACCGGAAGGCCTCCCGGAAGGAGGGACGCGGGGGGGACGGCTCCTGCGTCGGGCCGGGGCCGGCGTCCATGGAGGCGAGCGTAGCCGGGCCCGATGCGCGGCACGGGCATGTCCGAGGGCGCCGGTACACTCGCCGTCCGTGGGCACGGATCTCCTGGTCATCCATGGCGCCCGGGAGCACAACCTCAGGAACGTCACGCTCGAGCTCCCCCGGGACGCCCTGATCGTCTTCACCGGTCTGTCGGGGTCGGGGAAGTCGTCGCTGGCGTTCGACACCATCTATGCCGAGGGACAGCGGCGCTACGTCGAGTCCCTGTCGGCGTACGCCCGCCAGTTCCTCGGGCAGATGGAGAAGCCCGACGTCGACTTCATCGAGGGGCTGTCGCCCGCCATCTCGATCGACCAGAAGTCGACGTCGCGGAACCCGCGTTCCACGGTCGGGACGATCACCGAGGTCTACGACTACCTGCGCGTGCTGTTCGCGCGCGTCGGGCACCCCCACTGCCCCAACTGCGGCCGGCCGATCGGACGCCAGACCCCCGAGCAGATCGTGGACCAGATCCTGGAGCTCCCGGAGGGCACCCGGTTCCAGATCCTCGCCCCGGTCGTCCGGGGCAGGAAGGGCGAGTACGGGCAGCTGCTCCAGGACCTCGCACGCAAGGGGTTCCCGCGCGCCAGGATCGACGGCGAGGTGCGCGAGCTCGCGGAGCCGATCCGGTTGCCGAAGAACTACAAGCACACGATCGAGGTGGTGGTCGACCGGCTGGTCGCGCGGCCCGGCATCCGCCGCCGGGTGGCCGACTCGATCGAGACGGCGTTGGAGCTCGCCGAAGGCATCGCCTCGGTCGCGGTGCTCACCAGCGAGGGACACGAGGAGGTCCAGACCTTCAGCCAGAACCTGGCGTGCACGCACTGCCACCTGTCGTTCGAGGAGCTGGCCCCACGGAACTTCTCGTTCAACTCGCCGTACGGCGCCTGTCCGACGTGCGACGGTCTCGGCACCCGCCTCGAGGTCGACCCCGAGCTCGTGGTGCCCGACCCGGACCTCTCGATCGAGGAGGGTGCGCTCGCCCCGTGGGCGAGCGCCACGCTCGAGTACTGGTACCGCGTCCTCGAGGCCGTGACGCAGGCGCACGGGTTCGACATGACGACGCCGTGGCGCCGCCTGCCCAAGAAGGCCAAGGACGTCCTGCTCTACGGCTCCGACGAGTCGATCCACGTCCGGTACAAGAACCGGTACGGCCGCCAGCGCGCGTACTGGACCACGTTCGAAGGAGCGATCCCCAACATCGAGCGCCGGCATGCCGAGACCGACTCCGACGCCACCCGAGACAAGCTGGAGCAGTTCATGCGCGAGATCCCGTGCCGCGCGTGCAAGGGGGCGCGCCTCCGGCCCGAGTCGCTGGCGGTCACGATCGACGATCGCACCATCGCGCAGGTCACCGCGCTGTCGATCCGCGACACGTTGGCGTTCGTCGGCGAGATGGACCTGTCCGAGCGGGAGCAGATGATCGCCGCCCGGCTCGTCAAGGAGATCCGATCGCGTCTCGGGTTCCTGGTCGACGTCGGCCTCGACTACCTGACGCTCGGTCGTGCGGCCGGCACGCTGGCCGGCGGCGAGGCGCAGCGGATCCGGCTCGCGACCCAGATCGGCAGCGGGCTCGTGGGCGTGCTCTACATCCTCGACGAGCCGTCGATCGGTCTGCACCAGCGCGACAACCGCCGGCTGATCGACACGCTCCTGCGGCTGCGCGACCTCGGCAACACCCTGATCGTCGTCGAGCACGACGAGGCCACGATCGTCGAGGCGGATCACGTCGTCGACATCGGTCCGGGCGCCGGCGAGCACGGGGGCGGCATCGTCTACACGGGCGACCTCAAGGGGCTCCTGGAGTGCGACGACTCCGTGACCGGGGCGTACCTGTCCGGTCGGCGGAGCATCCCGGTCCCGTCGGTCCGGCGGAAGCGATCGGACCGCCGGCTGCGGCTCGAGGGGGTCCGCCAGCACAACCTCCAGAACGTCACGGTCGACATCCCGCTGGGGCTGTTCGTGTGCGTCACCGGGGTCTCGGGCAGCGGCAAGTCCACGCTCGTCCAGGACGTCCTGCTGCGGATCCTGATGCAGAAGATCTACCGGTCGCGGCTCCTGCCGGGGAAGCACCGACGCCTCTCGGGCTGGGAGCAGGTCGACAAGGTGATCGACATCGACCAATCGCCGATCGGCCGCACACCCCGCTCCAACCCCGCCACCTACACCGGAGTCTTCGATCACGTCCGCAAGCTGTTCGCGCAGGTGCCCGAGGCGCGGATCCGTGGCTACCAGCCGGGACGGTTCTCGTTCAACGTCCGGGGCGGGCGCTGTGAGAACTGTGCGGGCGACGGGCAGATCAAGATCGAGATGCACTTCCTGCCCGACGTCTACGTCACGTGCGAGGTCTGCAAGGGCCGCCGCTACAACCGCGAGACGCTCGAGGTGAAGTACAAGGGCCGCACGATCGCCGAGGTCCTCGCGATGAGCGTCGACGAGGGACTGGAGTTCTTCCAGAACATCCCGCCGATCAAGCGGCACCTGCAGACGCTGTCCGACGTGGGCCTCGGCTACATCAAGTTGGGCCAGCCCGCGCCGACGCTGTCGGGGGGCGAGGCCCAGCGGATCAAGCTGGCGTCCGAGCTGCACAAGCGGGCGACCGGCAACACGTTCTACGTGCTCGACGAGCCCACCACCGGCCTGCACTTCGAGGACATCCGCAAGCTGCTCCAGGTGCTGCAGCGTCTCGTCGCCACCGGGAACACGGTCCTCGTGATCGAGCACAACCTCGACGTGATCAAGACGGCCGATCACATCATCGACCTGGGGCCGGAAGGCGGCGACGCGGGGGGCAAGGTCGTGGCCACGGGCACGCCCGAAGACATCGCCGCGGATCCCGATTCGCACACCGGACGCTTCCTTGCGGAGGTCCTCGGCACGCTGCCGATCGCGTCGGCGGGTGCCTCGCGCGCTTGACCGCCGTTGGTACTATCCGCCGCGACGTGTCCCGGCGACCGCTCATCCTCGCAGCCGCGCTGGCCCTGGCGTCCGCCGCCTGCACGAACCTTCCCGAGCCCACCGTGGACTACGGCGAGGGCGTTCGGTTCGTCCCCGCGGTCGCCGACGCGAACGACAACGTCGGACTCGGGTCCTCGATCGCCGTCGACGCCGAGGGCATGCCCTTCGTCTCCTACTTCGGGTTCCCCGAGGAGCTCGAGGAAGGTGAGATCCCGATCCCGCGCCCGATCGGCGCTCCGAGCGTCCCCGGCGTGCTGCTCACCGGCGTGACGACGGAGCAGGTGTTCGACCGTGGCGCGGTGGTGATGGCCGAGGCCGCACCCACCGGGGTCAGCATCGCATTCGGTCCGGAGGTGCCCGAGGACCTCGATCTCACCGAGGCGAACACGAACGGCACGGCGACGGCCGTCGGCGAGGACGGCACCGTCCACGTGGCGTACACCGGCCCGGAAGGGGTGTGGTACGCCACGACGTCGCTCGGCGGGACGACCACGCTGGAGCAGGTCTACGACCACGGCACGGACCTGCGGGTGGCGGGTCCCGTCGGACGCCCGGGCATCGCCCTGGTCGACGGGGTCCCGGTGATCGCGTACGCGGTGGACGCCACCGGCGGGGTCGAGGTGCGCGTCGCCGTCCCGGCGGAGGGCGGCTGGGACGAGGAGGTCGTCGCCGAAGCCGGCCGGTGCGAGGGCTGTCCGCAGCCCGGGCCCACCGGCATCGTCGTGACGGACCAGGGGCCGACCGTGGGGTTCGTGGACCCCGCCACCGGCTCGTTGATCCTCGCCACGCGCGACGGCGCGTCGTGGATCGAGCAGCGGACACCGGCCGGGGAGGGCGCGAAGGGGCTGTCCCTCGGCGTGGTCGACGGGCGCCCGGCCGCGGTGGTGTACGCGGGCGACTCGGTCCGGCTCTTCAGCGGCGGCACGTTCTCCGACGTCGCCGAGGCCGACGTCGGAGACCTCCCCGACTCGGGCGAGCAAGCGCCGACCACGGCCCTCGCGACGGACCCCGACGGAGCGGTCTACGTCGCCTGGCAGGACGCCACCGGCGTCCATCTCGCGACCGGCTCGCCCGGCGACCTGCAGGCCGTCGAGACCCAGGCCACCGGGGGCGGCGTCGCGCCGGCGCTGGCGATCAACAGCGAGGGGTCCGTGTTCCTCGTGTGGTACTCGAGCACCGGCCAGGACCTGTACCTGGGGGCGCTGACCGGGAACCCCGACGTCGTGGTCGCGAACCCGAGCCCTTCGGTGGTCGTGAGTCTCGGCCCGGCCGTGGAGCCGTGCGGCGAGGACGGCCAGGTCCAGCTGGACATCGTGGCCGCCAACATCGCCTTCGACCCCACGTGCCTGGTGGCCCCGGCGGGCGAGGCGTTCTCGATCAACTTCGACAACCAGGACACCGGGATCCAACACGACATCGCGATCTATACCGACCCGTCGGCCAGCGAGTCGCTGTTCAACGGTGACGACACCGTGGGCGTGGAGCAGATCGAGTACCCCGTCGACCCGCTCGATGCCGGCGAGTACTTCTTCCTGTGCACCTTCCACCCGCAGCAGATGAGCGGGACCCTCGCCGCGGTCGAGGCCGGCGGCGGCGGCGGTGGTGGTGGCGGAGGCGGTGGAGGTGGCGACGGGGGCGGCTAGCCGCTCCGCGTCCCACCCCTCAACGGTCGCGTCCCAACCCCGCGCTAGCATGCCGGGGTGACCGCCCCTCGTCCGACCACGTCGACGATCCCCGACGAGCCGGGCGCCTACCTCTTCCGCGACGAGCACGGTCGAGTGATCTACGCCGGGAAGGCGAGATCGCTGCGCAAGCGTCTGGCCACGTACTGGGGCAAGCCGCTGCACCCCCGCACCCGGGCGATGATGGACCACGCCGCGTCGGTCGAATGGATCGTCGCCTCGGGCGAGGTCGACGCGCTGATGCTCGAGTTCAACCTGATCCAGGAGCACCGACCCCGCTTCAACATCCGGTACCGCGACGACAAGTCGTACCCCTACCTGGCCCTCACGGTCGGCGAGCGGTGGCCCCGCGCGCAGGTCCTGCGCGGAACGAAGCGCAAGACGGTCCGCTACTTCGGCCCGTACGGCCACGCGTGGGCGATCCGCGACACCCTCGATGCGCTGACCCGCGTGTTCCCCGTGCGCACGTGCTCGAACGCCTTCTTCGATCAACGGGCGCGCGCGGGACGACCGTGCCTCTACTACGACATCGGGCGGTGCGCCGGCCCGTGCGTCCCCGCGGCGACCGGCGTCACCGAGGAGTCGTACCGGGCGCACGTCGAGGCGATGGGCGACTTCCTGGCCGGCAACGCGCGCCCGGTGCTCCAACGCCTCGACCGCGAGATGCGCACCAGCGCCGACCGTCAGGAGTTCGAGCAGGCCGCCAAGCTGCGCGACCAGCTGTTCGCGGCCCGCCGGGCGCTCGAGTCCCAGGAGATGGTCCTGACGCAGCCCGAGGACCTGGACGTGATCGGGATGGCGGAGGACGACCTCGAGGCCGCGTTCCAGGTGTTCTTCGTGCGCGGCGGCCGCGTCCTGGGGCGCAAGGGCTGGATCGTGGACCGCGTCGAGGAGCTCGATGCCGCCCAGCTGGTCGGCGCCTTCCTCGAACAGCTCTACATGGAGCGCCAGGACGTCCCGCCGCGGGTGCTGGTGCCGACGGTCCCGGCCGACGCCGACCTGCTCGCCGCCTGGCTGCAGGGACGTCGGAGCTCGCGGGTGCGGATCCAGGTTCCGGAGCGCGGGGCGAAGCGGCGCCTGATGGAGGTCGTGACGCGCAACGCGGCCGACGCGTTCCATCGTCACAAGCTCCGGCGTGCATCCGACTTCGGGGCCCGCTCGCGCGCCCTCGGCGATCTGGCGGAGCAGCTCGAGCTCGACCAGGCCCCGCTCAGGATCGAGTGCTACGACATCTCGAACCTCGGTCCCACCGACACCGTGGGCTCCATGGTGGTGTTCGAGGACGGGCTCCCGAAGCGGTCCGACTACCGGCGGTTCGAGATCAAGGGGGTCCCGGGCCAGGACGACTTCGCGTCGATGCACGAGATGCTGCATCGCCGGTTCACCCGCCTGTTGAAAGAGCGTGCGGCACCGCCGGGCGAACGGAAGCGACGGTTCAGCTATCCGCCTGCCCTCGTGGTCGTGGACGGCGGGCGCGGTCAACTGGCGCAGGCCTCGGAGGTGCTCGCGGAGCTCGGGCTCTCGATCCCGCACGTCGGCCTCGCGAAGCGGCTCGAAGAGGTCTACCTCCCCGACCGACCCGACCCGCTCGTGATCCCGCGTGGGTCCGAGGCGCTGTTCGTACTCCAGCACCTCCGGGACGAGGCCCACCGCTTCGCGGTCCAGTACCACCGTCAGAAGCGGGAGCGCCGTGCGCTGGCCTCACCCCTCGACGACGTGCCCGGCGTGGGTCCCGCGCGCAAGAAGGCACTCATGAAACGTTTCGGCTCGCTCGCCCGGATCCGGGCCGCCACCGTCGACGACCTGGCGGCGACGCCCGGCATCGGGCCCGAGCTGGCGCGGTCGATCGACCATGCCCTGCACGCACCGCCCGCGGAGGGTCGGAGGACCGCATGACGGAGCGGGACGATGTTCACGTCCACGCGGCCGGGTTCACGATCATCACGGGCCTCTCCGGCGCCGGCAGGTCGGAGGCGGCGCACTCCTTGGAGGATCTGGGCTTCTTCGTGGTGGACAACCTCCCCCCGGCCCTGCTGCCGAAGATGGCCGAGCTCACGGCCCACCCGGGGGGGCCCGCGCGCGTCGCGATCGTGGTGGATGCTCGCGGCGGGGTGTTCTTCGCGGAGCTGTCCGCGGCGCTCGAGGAGCTGAAGAAGCTCAATGTGGAGTATCGGATCGTGTTCCTCGAGGCCTCCGACGAGGACCTCGTCAACCGCTACGAGGCGACGCGACGACGCCACCCACTCGCTCCTGCCGACCGCGTGATCGAGGGGATCCGCAAGGAGCGGCAGATCCTGGAGCAGCTCCGGGGCGACGCCGATCTGGTGATCGACTCCTCGGGCCTGTCCCCGCATGGGCTCCGCGACCGGATCCGCGAGGCCTTCGCCGACGCGCCGCCGGAAGAGGGGCTCCAGACGTCGGTGGTCTCCTTCGGCTACAAGTACGGCACGCCGCGCGACGCCGACATGATCTTCGACGTCCGGTTCCTCCCGAACCCCCACTGGGTGCCGGAGCTGCGCCCGCACGCGGGCACGGATCCCCGGGTTCGCGACTACGTGTCCGGGCAGCCCGCGTACCCTCCCTTCATGGAGCAGCTGCGGTCGCTCCTCGACGTGACGCTCCCCGGCTACCTGCGCGAGGGCAAGTCCTACCTGACGGTCGCCGTCGGCTGCACCGGCGGCCACCACCGTTCGGTCGTGGTCGCCGAGGAGCTGGGGCAGTACTTCCGCGATCGGGGGCTCCCCGTCGTGGTCGTCCACCGCGACGTCGAGCGGGGCTGACGGGCCGGAGGACCCGCCGTCCGGGGTCCCCTCGGCGGATGGGCCTGCGGGGGACGCTCGGTAGGATGGGTGGCAGGAACCGCAGAGGACGAGGGGGGACCATCCATGACGGTCAAGATCGGTGTGAACGGGTTCGGCCGGATCGGCCGCAACTTCTTCCGGGCGGCGAAGCAGCTGGATGCCGGCTTCGACTTCGTGGCGGTGAACGACATCACGGACGCCGCGACCCTGGCGCACCTGTTGAAGTACGACTCGGTGCTCGGCATCTACGACGGCGACGTCAGCGCGTCCGAGCACGGGATCCTGGTCGACGGCGACGAGGTCCGTGTGCTCGCCGAGCGCGACCCGGCTGACCTCCCCTGGAAGGAGCTCGGCGCCGACATCGTGGTCGAGTCCACCGGACTGTTCACGAAGCGTGAGGCCGCGGCCAAGCACCTCGAGGCCGGCGCGCGGAAGGTCGTGATCAGCTCACCGGCCAAGGACGAGGACCTGACCGTGGTGCTGGGCGTCAACGACGATCGCTACGACCCGGCCCAGCACCACATCGTGTCCAACGCGTCGTGCACCACGAACTGCGTGGCGCCGATGGCCAAGGTCCTCGACGACGCGTTCGGCATCGAGCAGGGCTTCATGACCACGGTCCACGCGTATACCAACGACCAGTCGATCCTGGACCTGCCGCACAAGGACCTGCGCCGGGCTCGAGCCGCGGCCGTGAACATCATCCCGACGACGACCGGCGCGGCCAAGGCGACGGGGCTCGTGCTGCCGCACCTCGAAGGGAAGCTCGACGGTCTTTCGATGCGCGTCCCGGTGCCGGACGGCTCCGTGACCGACCTGGTCGCCAGTCTGCGGCGCGAGGTCTCGGTGGACGAGATCAACGAGGCTTTCGCGAAGGCCGCGGCCGACGGGCCGCTGGTGGGCAAGCTGGTGTATACGGAGGATCCGATCGTCTCATCGGACATCGTCGGATCGCCGGCCTCGTGCACGTTCGACGCCTCGGCCACGATGGCGATGGGGTCCACCGCCAAGGTGATCGGCTGGTACGACAACGAATGGGGCTTCTCGAACCGCCTCGTCGACCTGGTCACCATGGTCGCGAGCTCCCTGTAGGCCCGGATGCGGCTGCGGACCCTCGATCGCCTCGACGACCTCGCCGGGCTGCGGGCGTTCGTCCGGGTGGACCTCAACGTTCCGCTCGCCGACGGCGCCGTGTCCGACGACAGCAGGATCCGCGCGTCGCTGCCCACGATCCGGGAGCTCCGGGAACGCGGCGCCTCCGTGGTCCTGGCCTCGCACCTGGGTCGGCCGAAGGGCCGTCCGGACCCACAGCTCAGGTTGGCGCCGGTGGCCGCGCGCCTCGCCGAGCTCCTCGACGAACCCGTTCGGTCGCTCGAGGAGGTCACACCGTCCGAGGTGCCCGACGAGCCGCTGGTCCTCCTCCAGAACCTGCGGTTCGATCCGGGGGAGGAGGGGAACGATCCGGCGTTCGCCGGCCGGCTCGCCGAGCTCGCCGATGCCTACGTCGACGACGCGTTCGGCGCCGTGCACCGCGCGCACGCCAGCGTCGCCGCCCTCCCCGAGCTGATGCTGGCGAGCGGCCGGCCGGCCGTCGCGGGACGGTTGGTCGAGCGCGAGGTCACGGTGCTGGACCGGTTGCTGCACACGCCCGACCGGCCCTTCGTCGCGATCCTGGGTGGCGCGAAGGTCTCCGACAAGCTGGGGGTGATCGACGCGCTGCTCGATCGCGTCGACGCGCTGCTGGTCGGCGGCGCCATGGCGTTCACGTTGCTGGCGGCGGAGGGCGGGGAGGTCGGTCGGTCGCTGGTCGAGCCCGACCGGTTCGGCGACGTCCGGGCATCCCTCGCGAAGGCGAGGGAACGCGGCGTCGTGGTGGAGCTCCCCGCGGACGTGGTCGCCGCCGCCGAGCCGTCGGTGGAGGTCCCCAGCCGGACCGTCCTCGCCCGAGAGATCCCGAGGGACCTGATGGGTCTCGACATCGGCCCGCGGACCGTCGAGGGGTTCGTCCGGATCATCGCGGAGGCCAAGACGGTCCTGTGGAACGGCCCGATGGGGGTCTTCGAGCTCGAGCCCTTCTCGGCGGGGACGCGCGGCGTCGCCATGGCCGTGGCGGGCGCACCGGCGTTCAGCGTGGTCGGTGGGGGCGATTCCCTCGCCGCGATCCGGCGGGCCGGTCTCGACGACGCCTTCGATCACCTCTCGACCGGCGGCGGTGCGTCCCTGGAGTTCCTCGAGGGTCGCCCACTCCCCGGACTCACGGTCCTCGAGGAGGGGAGCTCGGCATGAGCGAGCGGCGTCCGATCCTCGCGGCGAACTGGAAGATGCACAAGACGCACCTCGAGGCGATCCAGACCGTGCAGAAGCTGAGCTACCTGCTCGACGTGGCGGACACGGACCGCGTCGAGGTCGTGATCTGCCCTCCGTTCACCGCGCTGCGCTCGGTGCAGACGCTGCTCGATTCCGATCGCCTCCCGTACGGGCTCGGCGCGCAGAACGTCCACTCCGAGGCGAAGGGCGCGTTCACGGGCGAGGTCTCACCCCCGATGCTGGCCGCGCTCGGTGTCCGCTACGTGATCGTGGGTCACTCCGAGCGCCGCCAGCTGTTCGGCGAGGACGACACCGTCGTGAACCGCAAGGTCCGAGCCGTCGTGGCCGCGGACCTCCTCCCGATCCTCTGCGTGGGGGAGACCCTCGAGGAGCGCGAGGCCGGGGGCACCGAGACCAAGGTGTCGGAGCAGATCCGCCGCGGGCTGGACGGCGTGGACCGCGCGCCGGCCGGGTCGATCGTGATCGCCTACGAGCCGATCTGGGCGATCGGAACGGGGCGCAACGCCGAGCCGGCCGATGCCGGCCGGGTCGTCGAGGTGATCCGGGAGACCCTGGCGCACAGGTACGACGCCGAGGTCGCGTCAGCGGTACGGGTGCAGTACGGGGGGAGCGTGAAACCCGGGAACATCCGGGAGTTCATGGCGCATCCCGAGATCGACGGCGCGCTCGTCGGCGGGGCCAGCCTCGACCCCGAGGAGTTCGCGCTGATCGTGAAGTACCGCTGAGGACGTCGGGGAGGAGCGCGTGACCGCGGAGCTGGTGTACGTCTGCCTCGACGGGCTCGCCGACGATCCGATCGCCGAGCTCGACGGCCGCACGCCGCTCGAGGCCGCACCGACGCCGTACCTGGACGCGCTGGCAGCCCGCGGCCGGACGGGGACCGTCCTGACCGTCGGACCCGGCATCGCCCCGGAGTCGGACATCGGCGTGTTCGGCATCCTCGGGTACGACCCGCGGGAGGAGCATCCCGGCCGTGGTGTCCTCGAGGCGCTCGGGATCGGGATGGACTTCCGTGACGGCGATCTCGCCTACCGGATCAACTTCGCCACCGCCGACTGGCCGCAGATCGTGGACCGCCGGGTGGGACGCGACCTCTCGTCCCAAGAGGCTCACGAGCTCGCCGACGAGGTGCGCGCGAACCTGGTGCTGCCCGGGGCGAGCTTCGAGCTGCGGGCCACGGTCGAGCATCGGGGGGCCCTCGTGATCAGGACGGACGACGGCATGCATCTGTCGGCCGACGTCTCCAACACCGATCCCGCGTACCGGCGCGAGGGACACCTGGGGGTCGCGCTCGAAACGTTCGAACCGGTGGTCGTCACGGCGGAGCCGCTGGAGGGTACCGGCGCCGCCAGCCGGGCGGCGGCGCTCACCAACGCCTTCGTGGAAGGAGCGGCCCAGGTCCTCGACGTGGCCGAGGTGAACATCCACCGTCGGGCCGACGGGCGGCTCCCGGCGAACCTGATCCTCACGCGCGACGGCGGCGACCGACGGCCCGACCTGGAGCCGATCGCCGAGCGTTTCGGGCTCACCTGGGGGTGCTTCGTGGAGATGCCCGTGGAGCGGGGGATCGCGCTCGCGCTCGGCATGGAGCCCGTGGACGCCCCCCGCCTCGACGCGGCGGGCTTCGGCCCCGCTGCGGAGGAGGCGTACGCGGCCTGGGCGGCGCTCGCGGGAGAGGCGATCGGCTCCTTCGGCGCGCTGTACGTGCATCTCAAGGGACCCGACGTGCCCGCGCACGATGGCCGCGCGACCGACAAGCGGGATGTGATCGCGGCGATCGACCGGGCGTTCTTCGGGGAGCTGCTCCCGCGGCTGGACACCGGTCGCACGATCGTGGCTGTGACCGCGGACCATGCGACGTCGTGCGTCCGGAAGGCGCATACCGCGGACCCGGTGCCGCTCGTGGTCTCGGGCGGACCCGTCCGCCCCGACGGAACGACCTCGTTCGGCGAGCGGGCCTGTCAGGACGGCTCGCTCGGGTCCCTGCGGGGACCCCAGATCCTGCCGCGGCTGGCCGAGCTCTGGAGGGGCTGACGGCTGCTCGGGCGACGAGCCCCACCGTTGGACGGCCCGACCACATCGGTGCAGGTAGACGGGGTCGCTGCGCCCCAGGCACCCTCGATCCCATTGAGTTGTTCGCCCACACGAGTTGCCCTACACTTCGGCGGTCGTGAGCGCGGGAGCCGGCAGAGCGGGGGTCGCCGGGGCATGAGCGAGGTCCGTCGTCCATGAGTCAGGTCCAGTCGACCGAGCCCGCGGTCGAACAGCTCGTACCGATCGAGGGCGAGGTCGACGCGGTCCAGGGCCGCAGCCCGTGGCAGCTGTTCTGGACGCGCTTCAAGCGGGACCGCATCGCGATGGGCGCCGCGATCGTGTTGATCGCGTTGATCGCCATGGCGCTGCTGGCGCCGTGGTTCGCCAGCTCCGTCGCCCATCACACCCCGACCCAGATCAACCAGGACGTCACGAGCGACATCGGTCTGCCTTTGATCGGCCCCAGCAAGGCCTACTGGATGGGGGTGGACCAGCTCGGTCGCGACGTCTTCGTCCGCGCCCTGTACGGCGCACGGACCTCGCTGTTCATCGCCCTGACCGGCACGGCGTTCTCCCTGGTGGCCGGGATCATCCTGGGGCTGATCGCCGGGTTCAGCGGCGGGAAGGTGGACACGTTCATCTCCCGGTTGGCCGACATCTTCTTGGCCCTCCCCCTGCTACTGATGGCGATCGGGCTCGCCGCGTCGTGCGGGACGAGCGTCGAGGGCTGCAACCTCGGCCTGTTCCACATCACCCCGGGTCCGTGGCTCGTGATCTTCATCATCAGCTTCTTCGGGTGGCCCTACGTGGCCAGGATCGTCCGCGGCCAGACGCTGTCGCTGCGGGAGCGGGAGTTCGTCGAGGCATCCCGCTCGATCGGCTTCGGGACCGGGCACATCATGTTCCGCGAGGTCCTGCCGAACCTGGTGACCTCCATCATCGTGGTCGCGACGTTGCTGATCCCGATCAACATCTTGTTCGAGGCGGCGCTCTCGTTCCTGGGCGTCGGCGTGCCCGCCGAGATCCCAACGTGGGGCGGGATGATCGCCGACGCAACGAACGGCCGCCTCTACACGCTCGCGTGGTGGATGCTCGTGGCCCCCGGCGTGTTCCTGGTCGTCACGACGCTGTCCTTCAACCTCCTGGGCGACGGGCTCCGGGATGCCTTCGACCCGCGGTACGGACGTTGAGCGCTCGCGATCGCATGCGGAAAGGGGGAGCCCGGGAGCGAAACCGTGAGGTGGAGCGATCCCGTATAGATCTGCGGTAGGAAGTCCTTCGAGGAGTGGGAAAGGAGTGAAGTCCGTGAAGCGTCGTAGACCACTTGCGTTGGTCGCGCTGGTCACGGTACTCGCGCTCGTTGGCGCCGCCTGTGGCGGCGGCAGCGAGACGCCGACCGGCAGTGGGGCGACGACCTCCGGTGGGCAGGACCTCAGCGGCGGAACGATCCGCGAGGAGCTGCCCGAATTCGGCTGGGTCACCGCGTTCGACCCCACGGGTGAGTACCTCGGCTACGCCTGGGGCCTCTACTCGCAGCTGTTGCTGCGCGGCCTGATGACCTACAACCACAAGCCGGCTTCCGAGGGCGGCGACACGCCGGTGCCGGACCTGGCCACGGCCGAGCCGGAGATCTCCGACGACGGCATGACCTACACCTTCACGATCCGCGACGACGCGATGTTCGGTCCCCCGGTCAGTCGACCGATCACGACCGCGGACATCCTGTTCGCGTTCCAGCGGATCAACACGGCCACGCCCGGCGCCCTGTACGGGAACTACTACTGCGGCGTGATCGTGGGCATGACGTGCGACGTGAAGGCGCCGAAGGCGGGCGGCGACTACGAGCCGATCGAGGGCATCGAGACGCCGGACGACACCACGATCGTCTTCCACCTGGAGCGGCCGACCGGCGACCTGCTGTACCGCCTGTCGATGCCGGCCACCACGGCCATGCCGAAGGAGACCGCGGGCTGTTTCCCCGACTCCTACGACTACGGCTCCTACATCACGTCCTCGGGTCCGTACATGGTCCTGGGGTCGGATGAGCTCGATGCCTCGTCGTGTGACGCGCTGCTGGCCAGCGGGCCGCTGTCCGGCTACGACGTCGAGAAGGGCATGACGATCGTCCGCAACCCGGACTGGGACATCGCCCAGGACAACCCCGAGAACCGTTCCGCGTACGTGGACGGGATCGAGCTGGCGATCAACACGAACATCGACGATTCCTTCGACAAGCTGATGAACGGGGACCTGGACCTCGTACAGGGCACGCCCCCCACGGCGGTGCTCCAGACCCTGCTCACCGATCCGGAGTCGCCGGGCACGCTGCACGCCGACCAGGGCGACCGCACGTGGTACGTCACGATGAACCTCCTGGCGCCGCCGTTCGACGACCCGGCCGTTCGCGCCGCGGTCAACCTGGCGCTGAACAAGGACGGGATGCGGCGCGCCTACGGCGGTGAGAGCCGTGGCGAGCTGGCCACCTCGGTCGAGCCGCCGACGGTCCTGGAGGGCAGCGAGGGCATCAACCCCTACGCCGACAACACGGGTGAGGGGAACCTCGATGCCGCCAAGGAGGCCATGAAGGGGTCGATGTACGACACCGACGGCGACGGCGTCTGCGACGCCCCGGAGTGCAGCAAGGTGCTGTTCCTCGGGCGCAACACGGACCCGTGGCCGGACATCAACCAGGTGGTGGTCGAGAGCCTGACACCGCTCGGCCTGGACCTGGTGCTGCGCGAGGTGGACACCAGCACCGGCTACACCACGCTGCAGACGGCGAAGCGTCTGGTCCCGATCTCGGCCGTTCCCGGCTGGGGCAAGGACTACGCCGACCCCTACGGCTTCGACTACTTCATCTTCTCGAGCGACGGGATCCTCTGCGAGGGTGCATCGAACTACTCGCTGCTGGGGATCACCGCCGATCAGGCGACGGAGTGCGGTATCAAGGCCGAGTACGACGCGTTCATCGACAAGTGGGGCGAGATGCCGAGCATCGACGACCAGATCAACGATGAGTGCTTCGTCCTGTCTGGTGAGGAGCGCACGGCGTGCTTCCAGCAGATGGACACGTACCTGATGGAGACCGGGATCCCCTGGGCACCGTGGCTGTGGGCGACGAACTTCACGTCCACGAACAACGAGAACATCGCGTTGTACACGTTCGACCAGAACTCGGGCGTCGTCTCCTACGTGCACACGGCCGTGAACAACGATCTGCAGCCAACGAACGTGGCCGCGTGATCGACTGAACCACCGGAGGGGGGCCGCCACGGCGGCCCCCCTCCCAGTTCCGAGAGGGAGCGCCGGTGCTGCGATACGTGATCCGACGGCTGATCTGGGTGGTGCTCGTCCTGGTCGTGATCGTCGCCGTCACGTACTCGATCTTCTTCCTGCTCCCGGCGGGTGACCCGGCGGTCCGCTTCGCCGGCAAAGCGCCGACGCCCGAGCGGATCGAGCAGGTCCGCGTGGCGTTCGGGCTGGACAAGCCCGTGTACCAGCAGTTCTACACGTTCACGAAGAACCTGTTCCTGGGGGACCAGTACGGGTGGCCGGGCCTCGGCCAGTCCTTCGTGCTCCGGCAACCGCTGAAACCCGTGATCCTGGAGCGCACGCTGGTCACGATGCAGCTCGCCATCGGAGCGGCGATCGTCTGGCTGCTGGTGGGGATCCCGATCGGGATCCTGTCGGCGCTGCGTCCTCACTCGTTGTTCGACCGAGGCGCGATGTTCTTCGCCCTCGTCGGCATCTCGATGCCCGTGTTCTTCATCGGGCCCCTCGCCCTGTACCTCTTCTCCTACCAATGGGAGATCCTGCCCGGCTCGGGCTATTACCCGCTCGCCGAAGAAGGCTTCGGTCCGTGGTTCGGGCATTTCATCCTTCCGTGGTGCGTCCTCGCGCTGCTGTACGCGGCCTTCTACGCACGCCTCTCGCGCGCGAACCTGCTGGACACGATGAGCGAGGACTACATGCGGACCGCGCGCGCCAAGGGGCTCCCGGAGCGCCGCGTGATCGTGCACCACGCCCTGCGCGCCAGCCTGGTGCCGATCGTGACGGTGTTCGGGCTCGACCTGGCCGGGCTGCTGGCGGGAGCCGTGATCACCGAGACCGTGTTCAACATCCCCGGGATCGGCCAGTACGCCGTCCGCTCGGTCTTCTCGTCGGACCTGTACGCGATCCTCGACGTGACGATCGTCGCGGCCATCGTCGTCGCCCTGGCGAACCTGGTCGTGGACATCGTGTACGCCTTCCTCGACCCGCGGGTCCGGTACACGTGAGCCGGCGCCCGCATCCCGGCAGCCGGAGGCCCGATGCCTGAGCCGATCCTCGACGTGAAGGACCTCCGCGTCCACTTCCCGACCGAGGACGGCGTCGTGAAGGCGGTCGACGGCGTGAGCTTCACGATCATGCCCGGCGAGACCCTGGGCGTCGTGGGGGAGTCGGGCTCCGGCAAGAGCGTCACGTTCCTCACGGTGATGGGGCTGATCAACCGGAGGTCCGCGATCGTGGAGGGGCAGGTGCTGTTCCAGGGCGAGGACCTGCTCACCGCTCCCAAGGAGGACCTGCAGGCGATCCGCGGGAAGAAGATCGGGATGATCTTCCAGGATCCGATGACCTCGCTCCACCCCTTCTACAAGGTCGGCGACCAGATCGCCGAGGCGATCCGGACCCACGAGAAGATCTCCAAGAAGGACGCCGCCGAGCGTGCGGTGGAGATGCTGCGGCGCGTGGGGATCCCTCGCCCGGAGGAGCGTGCCCGCCAGTACCCGCACGAGTTCTCGGGCGGCATGCGGCAGCGCGCGATGATCGCGATGGCGCTGTCCTTGAGCCCCGACCTGCTCATCGCCGACGAGCCCACGACCGCCCTCGACGTGACGGTGCAGGCCCAGATCCTCGACCTCGTCGACAGGCTCCAGAGCGAGTTCAACACCGCCGTCGCGATGATCACCCACGACCTCGGGGTGGTCGCGGAGCACTGTGACCAGATCCAGGTGATGTACGGGGGCAGGGTCGTGGAGACCGGCACCGCCGACGACATCTACTACCAGCCCCGGATGCCCTACACGTGGGGGCTCCTGCGGTCGATGCCGCGGCTGAACACCGAGGAGGAGCGGCTGCACCAGATCCGCGGGACGCCGCCGTCGCTGATCCACCTGCCCCGTGGCTGCCCGTTCAACCCTCGGTGCCCGTACGTCTTCGACCGGTGCCACGTGGACGTCCCCGAGCTCCTGCCCGTGGACGGCCACCACGCGGCCGCCTGCCACCTCACGCTCGAGGAGCGGGAACGCATCGCTGAGCAGGAGGTGCTGGAGCGGGCATGAGCGCCGTCGAGACGCGCCCGGACGGGCCTCCGGAGGCCAAGGCGACCCAGCCGCTGGTGCGACTGGAGGGTGTGAAGAAGCACTTCCCGATCACGCGGGGCATCATCTTCCAGAAGAAGATCGGGGCGGTGCACGCGGTCGACGGCGTGGACCTCGAGATCTACCCGGGCGAGACCCTCGGCCTGGTGGGGGAGACGGGGTGCGGGAAGTCCACGCTGGCGCGTGTGGTCATGCGCCTGTACGACGCCACCGAGGGCCGCATCTACTTCGACGGTGAGGACATCACCAACCTCAAGGGCGGTGACCTGCGAGAGCTGCGGCGGAACATGCAGATGGTGTTCCAGGACCCGTACGCGTCGCTGAACCCTCGCAAGACGATCGGCTCGATCATCGGCGCGCCCTTCCGGCTCCACGGCACGGTCCCCAAGAAGGGGGTCAAGGCCGAGGTCCAGCAGCTGATGGAGCTGGTCGGTCTGAACCCCGAGCACTACAACCGGTACCCGCACGAGTTCTCGGGCGGCCAGCGCCAGCGGATCGGCGTCGCCAGGTCGCTCGCCCTGCGGCCGAAGCTGATCGTCTGCGACGAGCCGGTGTCGGCGCTCGACGTGTCGATCCAGGCGCAGATCCTCAACCTCCTCGAGGACCTCCAGAACGAGTTCAGCCTGACCTACCTGTTCATCGCGCACGACCTGTCGGTCGTGAAGCACGTCTCCGACCGGGTCGCGGTGATGTACCTCGGGAAGGTGGTGGAGGCGGCGGACGGGCCCTCGCTGTACGCGCATCCCCGCCACCCGTACACGGGCGCGCTGCTGTCCGCGGTCCCGATCGCGGACCCGAACCTGGCCAAGGAGAAGCGGCGGATCATCCTCGAGGGAGACGTGCCGTCGCCGATCGACCCGCCGTCCGGGTGCCGTTTCCATCCGCGGTGCCCGAAGTCGCGGGCGCTGGCGAAGGATGATCCGTCGGCGAAGCATCCCTGGATGCCGAAGTGCGCCGAGGAGGAGCCCCAGCTGGAGCCCTTCAGTGACACCCAGATCGCGGCGTGTCACTATCCGCTGGACCTGCCTATCATCCCCGCAGATCCGACCACTTCCTGAACCGGAGCCTCCGTGGACATCATCAACACGATCGTCATCGTCCTGCTCGTGCTCTCGTCGGTGTTCCTGATCGTCACGATCCTGATGCACTCGGGACGAGGGAGCGGTCTGTCGGACATGTTCGGGGGCACCAGCACCCTCGCCGGCGGCACGGCGCTGGAGCGGACGCTCGACCGCATCACGGTCGTGATCGCGATCGTCTTCGGCCTCTGCAACCTCTGGATCGCGTGGCAGTGGCACCCCTAGGGTGCCCTGAGCCGCGTTGCTAGAATCGGCCTCCCACGTCGGAGTGGCGGAATTTGGTAGACGCGCTAGGTTGAGGGCCTAGTGCCCCTCACGGGGCGTGCAGGTTCAAGTCCTGTCTCCGACACCACCTGACCAGCGCCAAACGCAGAAGGCCCCGAGCGGTGCGATCCGCCCGAGGCCTCCGTATTTCCCCGGTATTTCCCCGCTACCCCCTGAGGACCGTTCCCATCTTCCGAGCGGCCTCGGCCAACGCGCCTTCGTCCGGGTGTCCGTACACGTCGGCCGTGATCGCCACCGAAGCGTGCCCGAGCTGCTTCGAGACAACGTGCAGGGGCACCCCGGGCAGCGAGCGCGAGCGTGGCATATGTGTGCCTCGCACCGTGGATCCTGATCGGACGGACCCCTGCGGCCTTCTCCAACCGACGCCACCGGTCCGAGAGCCTGCCGTCCGAGGCGTGGGTTTGAGCGGGTCGGATATGTCGCCGATACGTACGGCATGAGGCGCAGAGTGTCGCCGTGGCTCGTGGCCCTGGTGCTCACCGTGGTCGTTGTTGCTGGCGCCGCGTACGTGTGGGCGAATCCTCTGCCTCGTGGGCCTGCTGACCCACCGGCAGAGGAGTGCTACGACCCGGACCTACCTCCGATCGACTTCAACACGCTGCCGCCGTGTGGTGAGCAGGCGGACGTCCCCGACGTCGTCGGCCTCAGTCTCGCCGATGCTAACGCCGCACTTCACGCCGACGAGCTGCGGGTCGGTGAGCTCACGGCGGTCCGGAACAAGAGCCCGATGGGCACCGTGTTGGCACAAGCCGCTGAGGCAGGTAGTCGGGTGCCGCCGTCGGCAGACGTGTCGCTCATCGTCTCAGCTGGACCTGATCCGAAGCCCGCCCGGGGCGGGTCAGTTGTCGTGGGATCGCATTGCGACATTGTCGATCCGGACCAGCTCGGCGACCAAGCATGTTTCGGAGG
>DATBJQ010000026.1:0-1639 GCA_036556385.1 Actinomycetota bacterium
CGTGCCGTCGAGCACCTCGGGCCGCGGGTAGCCCTGGGTGTTCGTACCGAAGAACCCCCGGGCGGTGTTCTGCAGGAAGAGGGAGGCGCCGATCGCCGTGATCAGCGGAACGAGCCTCGGCGCGTTGCGCAGCGGCCGGTAGGCGACCCGCTCCAACAGGACCGCGACGCCAACGGAGACGGCGATCGCCACGCCGAAGATGATCAGGAGCGCCGCGATCGGGTTGCTGTTGAGGAAGCCGCTCCGTGCGTAGGCCGCCGCGAAGAAGAACGACCCGTAGGCACCCATCATGAACACCTCGCCGTGGGCGAAGTTGATCATCCGCAGGATGCCGTACACGAGCGTGTACCCGAGCGCGATCAGCGCCAGGATCGCCCCCTGGGAGACGCCACGGACGATGATGCCCCGCCACGTGTCCCACGAGTACGCCTCACCGGCGGGCAGCGTGAGGGTCTTGTACGAACCGACGATCACGAACGCGGCGATCGCGATCGACAGGACCGTCAGGATGATCTTGCGGATGGGGAGCCGCTCGAACGCCGACATGCGCACGGCCGTCGTGCGCTTCACGGGCGTCGCGGCGTTCGCCATCGGGTCCCCCCTGCCCCTCGCGAACGGGGCCGCGGGCGAGCCTCCCGGCTCACCCGCGGCCCTCGTCCCCGGTCGTTCCCGTGGTCCTTAGATCACGTCGTCCAGCGACTTCGTCTCGCTGAACACCGGGCCGGCGTCGGGCTGGCCGCCTTCGACCGGCCACCCCGGTGCCTCGAAGACACCGATCGTGACGTCCGTGGCGCAGTCACCCAGGTCGTTGCAGGTGATCGTGCCCGTGACCCCCTCGTAGCCGCTCGTCGCGAAGATCGCGTCGCGCAGCGCCTGGCGCGGGATCGTCAGCGAGCCGTCGTCGTTCTCGACCGCCACCTCCTGGACCGCGGCGAACAGGATGTTCATCGCGTCGAAGGCGTGGGCGTGGAAGACCGCGGTCGGAGCCGTGCCGACCAGCTCCTGGTACGCGGGGATCAGCTCGTTCTTGTAGAAGTCGCCCTCCGCGAACACCGACAGGTCCGGCGAGCTCGCGAACACGCCGTTCGCCGCGTCACCGGCCGTGTCCAGGAAGTCGGTGGCCAGGCAGCCGTCCGACCCGATCAGCAAAGTGTCGGGCATGATGTCCGCCGCCTGCTGGGCGATCAGAGCGCACGCCGGGTTGAAGTCCGGGAAGTACAGCGCGCCCGGGTTGCCGTTCGCGATGCCCTCGAGGAGCGCCCCGAAGTCGGTGTCGGCGCTGTTGATCGCCTCGACCGCGGTGATCGTGCCACCGGCCGCCTCGAAGTTCTCCCGGAACGCGGCCGCGAGGCCGTCGGCGTATGGGCTCTCGTCGTTGATCGTTGCCGCGCTCGTGATGCCCTGCTCCGTGTACACGAAGTCGGACACGATCGCGCCCTGGATCTTGTCGTTGTGCGCGGTGCGCAGGTAGAAGGGCTGGTGCGCCTCCTCGGAGGTGAGCCCCGGGTTCGTGTTCGACGGCGAGATCAGCAGGATCCCCTTGCTGGAGAAGATCTCGTCGGCCACGCCCAGCGCCGCGCTGGAGCAGCTCGTGCCGATCACGGCCAGGATCGCCGGGTCGGCCGCCAGGGCCGTCGCG
>DATBJQ010000027.1:0-3273 GCA_036556385.1 Actinomycetota bacterium
AAGAAGCCGTCGAAGACCCCAGCCGCGACCCACGCGAGGTCGAGCGCGGCGGCCCCCGGGCGTCGCAGGTCCTCGAAGCGCGCCAGCGCCCCGGCGAACGTGGCGAGGTAGCGGTCCAGCAGGTCGGCCTTGCGACGGAACGGGAACCCGGTCCCGACGATCGCGTCCTCCACCGGCCGGTCGGCGACGCGCAGCCGCGTCTCGGCGCCCTCGGGGCCAACCCGCCACGATCCGGAGCCCAGGGCGGCCCGGTACGTCTCCCCCAGGAAGGGCGCGTGCACGACGCCGGCGACCGGCGTGGAGCCGCGGATCAGCGCGACGGACACCGCCACGATCGGGAACCCGTGCAGGAAGTTGGCCGTGCCGTCGAGGGGGTCGACCAGCCAGTACGCCGCCCCGGACCGTCCACCGCCCTCCTCGCCGACCACGGGGATCTCCGGGGTCGCCTCCGCCAGCAGGGCCCCGATCGCGGCCTCGCTCGCCCGGTCGACGGGGGTGACGTAGTCGCCGGCTCCCTTGCGTTCGGCGGTCGGGACGGCCCGGGGGTCGGCAGCCAGGATCGTCCGGCCGCCCGCCCGAGCGGCCCGTTCGGCGATCCGCGCGAGGTCCATCGGGTCACGCTCGGGGTCGGGCATCCAGCCGACGGTCCCTGACGCGGTCGCCGGCGCCCCTCGGGTTGACACTCCGTGCGTACGACCTGTAGCTTTGTCGGTCGCGCCCCGGCTTGGCGGGCCAGCAGGCGCGCCTGTCTCCACCCGGAGGAGGAACCCCGAAGCGTTGCGCCTTGCGCGCCGCGCGCCGGGAACCCGGCTCGCGGGTCTGGGTGTGCACCCTGGCCCCGGTGTTTGACAACGACAGAGCGCAGACGAGGCAGCCATGCCCACGATCCAACAACTCGTTCGGAAGGGCCGACAGCGCCCGAAGAAGCGGACCAAGAGCCCCGCGCTCAAGGGTTCCGGGCAGCGGCGCGGCGTCTGCACGCGCGTCTACACCACCACCCCCAAGAAGCCGAACTCCGCGCTCCGCAAGGTCGCGCGGGTGCGCCTCACCTCGCAGATCGAGGTCACCGCGTACATCCCCGGCGTCGGCCACAACCTGCAGGAGCACTCGATCGTGCTCGTACGTGGGGGCCGGGTCCGCGACCTGCCCGGCGTCCGATACAAGGTCATCCGCGGGACGCTCGACACGGCGGGCGTGAAGGACCGCCGTCAGGCCCGCTCGCGCTACGGCGCGAAGAAGGGTGCCGAGTAGCGATGCCACGCAAGGGTGCCGCCGCGCGACGGGAGGTCCTCCCGGATCCCGTCTACCAGAACCCGTTGGTGACGCAGCTGATCAACAAGGTGCTGTTGCACGGGAAGAAGACCGTGGCCGAGCGCACCGTCTACAAGGCCCTCGAGGTGATCTCGGAGCGGACCGCGAACGACCCCGTGATCACGCTCAAGAAGGCCGTCGAGAACGTCCGTCCGATGCTCGAGGTCAAGTCCCGTCGGGTCGGCGGCGCCTCGTACCAGGTGCCGATCGAGGTCAAGCCGCAGCGGGGCACCACCCTCGCCCTGCGGTGGCTCGTGAACTACAGCCGTGCGCGTCGCGAGCCGTCGATGGCGGATCGGCTGGTGGCCGAGATCATGGACGCGGCGAACGGGACGGGCACGTCGGTCAAACGGCGCGAGGACATGCACAAGATGGCCGAGGCGAACCGGGCGTTCGCGCATTACCGATGGTGATCGACGAGGAATCTCGAGCCGGCCTCTCGGGGCCGGTTTCTGGTGAGAAGGGGACGCGCTGATGGCGGTCCCCGCGGAGACGATGCAGGTGGCACAGACCGAACAGGACGTCAAGGGCCGGCCCGGCAAGGGCCTGGAGATCCGTGAGTACCCGCTAGCGCGCACGCGCAACATCGGGATCATGGCGCACATCGACGCGGGCAAGACCACGACGACCGAGCGGATCCTCTACTACACGGGCAAGGCCTACAAGATCGGCGAGGTCCACGAGGGCACCGCGCAGATGGACTGGATGGTCCAGGAGCGCGAGCGCGGGATCACGATCACGTCCGCCGCCACCACCTGCCAGTGGAAGGGCCACTGGATCAACATCATCGACACGCCCGGTCACGTCGACTTCACGGTCGAGGTCGAGCGCAGCCTGCGGGTCCTCGATGGTGCCGTCGCGGTGTTCGACTCGGTCGCCGGCGTCGAGCCGCAGACCGAGACGGTCTGGCGACAGGCCGACCGTTACCGGGTCCCGCGGATCTGCTTCGTGAACAAGATGGACCGCACCGGCGCCGACTTCGGGCGCACCGTCGACATGATCGTCGACCGCCTGAACGCCAACCCGCTCGTCCTCCAGCTCCCCTGGGGCGCCGAGGCCGACTTCCATGGGGTGATCGACCTCGTGGAGATGAAGGGCCACTACTGGGAAGGCGAGATGGGCGAGGAGTGGAAGGACACCGACATCCCCGAGGACTACGTGGATGCCGCGAAGGCCGCGCACCACGAGCTGTTCGAGAAGCTCGCCGATCACGACGAGGCGCTGATGGAGAAGTTCGTCCACGAGGATGAGCCCACGGTCGACGAGCTGCGGCGCGCGATCCGTCGCGCGACCCTCGCCGGCGAGGGCGTACCGGTGCTCGTGGGTTCGGCCTTCAAGAACAAGGGCGTGCAGCCGTTGCTGGACGCGATCGTCCACTACCTGCCGTCCCCGCTGGACGTGCCGGCCGTCGAGGGCACGACGCCCAAGGGGGACGAGGTCGTGCGCGAACCCAGCGACGACGAGCCCTTCTCGGCGCTCGCGTTCAAGATCATGTCCGACCCGTACGTGGGTCGGCTGACGTACCTGCGCGTGTACTCCGGCGTCCTGAAGGCGGGTACGCACGTCGTGGACTCGACGAAGGATCGCAAGGAGCGGATCGGGCGCATCTTGCAGATGCACGCGAACCACCGCGAGGACAAGGACGCCGCGTACACGGGCGACATCGTCGCCGTCGTCGGTCTCAAGCACGCCACGACGGGCGACACGATCTGTGACCCGGATCAGCCGGTGATCCTGGAAACGATCAACTTCCCCACGCCGGTGATCTCGGTCGCCGTCGAGCCGAAGACGAAGGCCGACCAGGACAAGCTGGGCAGCGGCCTGGCCAAGCTCGCCGACGAGGATCCGACGTTCGTCGTGAAGTACGACGACGAGACCGGCCAGACCGTGATCTCGGGCATGGGGGAGCTTACCTGGACATCCTGGTGGACCGCCTCAAGCGCGAGTTCAGCGTGGACGCGA
>DATBJQ010000028.1:0-1800 GCA_036556385.1 Actinomycetota bacterium
CCAGCGCCAGGCTGGCGACCAGCGCCAGCGTTCGGAACGTGGACCGCCTCATCCCGACCCCTCCTCGTCGTTGGGCTCCGGCAACGCGTCCAGGTAGGAGGCGATCAGCTCGCCGGAGTCGTCGCAGTGCGCCTCGAACCCTTCTACGGCCCGGGTGACGTCGCCGGCCTCGATCGCCTCGAAGAGGGGGCGGTGCTGCGCCGCGACCACGTCCAGCGACTCGTGCATCCGCTCGTCGACGTGCAGCAGGGCCCGCAGCATCGGCACGTACCGCTCGAACACCTCGTGCAGCCGGGCGTTCGCCGAGAGCCGACAGACCGCGTCGTGGAACGCCAGGTCCGCGCGGTAGACCTCGGCGACGTCGCCGTCCCCCGCTGCGGCCTCGATCGCCCCGAGCAGCGCGCGCAGCTCGTCGATCGCCTCCGGGTCGTGCGCGGCGGCCAGCAGCCGGGCGGCCCGGCCCTCGATCGCCGCGCGCAGCCCGTAGATCTCGCGGACGTCCCGGGCGGACAGGCTGACGACGAACGTGCCGCGGCGCGGCTCCTCCATCAGCAGGCCCTCGGCCCGCAGCAGCTTGAACGCCTCCCGGACCGGCCCGCGGCTGACGTTCAGCTGTTCGGCGATCCGAGCCTCCACCAGGTGCTCTCCCTGGGGGAAGCCTCCGGCGAGGATCTGCTCACGGATCCGGTCGGCCGCGTCCTCGGCGAGCGACCGTGGAGCCTCGAGCGGCTGCAGGGCGGCGGACCTCGTCGACTCGGCCACGGACCCCTCCCAGCTCGCGGCCCGCCCTTGGCGAGCGGGCCTCGCTTCCCCCCGGAACCCAGACTGTAAACTGTCAACCACTGGCCAGACAAGGCCACGGGGCGGGCGACGGGAGGGACGGATGACCGCAGCAAGCTTCCCGCAGGTCCGGACCCCGCTCCCAGGCCCCCGCAGCCGCGAGCTCTTCGAACGCCTGGACCGGGTCGTGATCGCGGGCCTGCAGGACCACGACGAGGTCCCGTTCGTCGAGGCCCGCAAGACCGACTGGCTGATCGAGGACGTCGACGGCAACACGTTCGCCGATCACGTCTCGGCGTGGGGATCGACGCCGCTCGGCGCGACGCCGGAGTCGGTCCAACGCGCCGTGATCGACGCGCAGCTCCGCTACGGGATGGAGATCACGGACTACGTCGTGAACGAGCCCGAGGTCGCGCTCGCGGAGCGGCTGATCCAGATCGCGCCGCCCGGGATCACCCGAGTGACGGTCGGCGTCTCGGGCACCCTCGTCGTCGAGGCGGGCGTGAAGCTGGCACGCGAGGCGACGGGCCGTCCGATGATCCTGACCTTCTACGGGCAGTACCACGGCGAGACCACCTACCTCACCGCCGGCGCGTCGACGGACCTGTCGGAGGTGACCACCCGCAACGCGCAGTACGTGGCGGGGCTGGTCTTCGCCCCCTATCCGAACGCGTTCCGGGCTCCCTTCCACCGGGGGCCGGGGCCGTTCGACGACACGATCTACCTGGACTACCTGGACGAGTGGGTGCTCGTCCACCAGGTCGAGCCCGAGCAGATCGCGGGGGTGCTGATCGAGCCCGTGCTGGGCGAGGGCGGGATCCTCGTGCCGTCGCAGGCCTTCTGGGACCGCCTGGGGGCGATGTGCCGACGGTGGGGCTGGAAGCTGATCCTGGACGAGGTGCAGACGGGCATGGGGCGCTGCGGCACGATGTTCGCGAGCGAGCGGTGGGGGCTCGAACCCGACATCGTCCTGCTGGGGAAGGGCTTCGCGGGGGGCGGCCAGCCGATCGCGGCGATCCT
>DATBJQ010000029.1:0-2139 GCA_036556385.1 Actinomycetota bacterium
CGGGTCCCTTAGCTCGTGAACCTGCTTGTACGGCACGGACCTAGTCGTGCAGCCCGTGGGCCGGGACTTCGGCTTCCGGTATCACGAGAGGGGATGATACGGGACGCTGCGAACCTGGGATGAGAAGGCACCCGAGCCGCCCTGGCTACGGCTCCCTTACGTGCCCTTCTCGTGCCCATTTCGTCGGCCCCACCGCGTCTCATGGGGCCAATATCCCTCCGACCTGCGGCTTTACGGTGGAGACGAGCGGACTCGAACCGCCGACCCCCTGCTTGCAAAGCAGGTGCTCTACCAACTGAGCTACGTCCCCGCAGGCATCGTACCGCCGAGCCTCGGGCGGACCGCGTCAGCCGGTGACCTCGTCGGCCCAGGCCACGACCCGGTCCATCAGGTCGGGGTGGTCTTCGAACATCCCCGTCCCGTGGCCGTCCCCGCTCACGATCACGGGCTCGACGCCGGCCGACTCGGCGATCGCTCGGACGTCGGTCGTGAACGGCTCGTTGTCCTCGGCCACGGCCACGAACAACGGCGCGTCGAGCGACACAGCCGCCTCCCCCGCGCCGAACGCCGACGCCGGAGGCGACAGCGCGACCACCGCGTCGGCACCCAGCTCGTCCGCCATCGCGATCGACAGCGACGCGCCCAGCGACCCGCCGAGGAGGACGAGCGCCGTCGCTCCCGTGTTCCGCGCGTAGGTCGCGACCGCGCGCAGGTCCGCCTCGCGGTCGTCCCCGGCGTCGTAGGCGATCGCGCGCCAACCGTCGTCCGCGAAGACCTGAGCGACCTCGTAGAAGTCCTCCTTCGTCCCGGTCGCTCCGTGGGAGAGGATCACCACCCGCTCCCCCGACCCGACCACCACGCCGTCGAGCGCGCGGCCCTCGCCGGCCGTGATCGCGACGGACAGCGAGCCGGGCGGCGGACCGGGCTCGGGCGCCCCGCATGCTGCCGGCGTCGCGATCACGAGCAGGGCGACCAAGGCGACGACGCGGACGGACATCCGCCGACGATAGGACCGGCGACCGACCGGACGGAACCGGCGCAACGCCGATGGCGCCGATCCGTCACAACTCCGCCACGGCGAACGGCGTCAGACCGGGTTCGTCCAGGCCTTCGCGCCCAGCCGATCCTCGACGACCAACCGGCGGTACGGCAGCTCCAGGTCCTCGGGCGGGGAGAACCGCGCCCGCGTCACGAGCCCACGGTCGTCGCGCTCGAGGATCCGCGTGTCCTCCATCCGGTTGCGGCCGTCCGCGCGCACGCCCCACCCGGTCTCGTAGCGCGACATCAGCAGCACCGAGCGCGCGGGGCTGCACGTGACCTCGAGCTCGTCCCCGTCCACCTCGACGTCCAGGATCGTCGGCCCCGCCGACGCGTACGTGTGGCCGCGCCGGAGCGCCTCGATGACCGCCTCCTGCGTTCGCTCGGCCGCGCGCACCATCGTCCACGCGCCCCCGATGTCGAACCCGGGGTAGTGGCAGTCGTCGGTCGCGAACCCCCAGAACCGCTTGCCGGCCTCGAGGGCCTGATCCCAGACGTACGACGAGTCGCCCCGTCCGTTCTCGCGGTCGGCGCTCGAGTTGAACAGCTCGATCCCGTGCACGCCCTCGGCCGCCGTGAGCGTCTCGAGCGGCAACCCGCTCCAGTACGGGTGCGCCACGAACGACGCGCCGCCCTGCTCGGCGATGTGCCGACCCGCGGCCGTCAGGTCCGGGAACGTCTTGAAGTGGTACGCGTCGATCGGCCCCCAGTGCCGCCGGTCCCCGCCCGGATCCTCGGGGATCTCCTCGATCCCGATCGCGAGGATCTCGGTGAACCGGTCCGGACCGAGGGGGTCGACGGCCAGCTCGGCTCCCGTGATCACCAGGCACTCGGGGGTGGAAGGCTCGAACGTGAGCGTCCAGTGATCGGTGATCGCGCACACGTCGTACCCCATCCACGCGTGGTGCAGCACGTGAGCCCGGGGATCCAGATCCCCGTCCGAGCGCTTCGTGTGCGTGTGCAACGCGGCCTTCAGCCACTCGCCGTCGGCCGCGAACGGGTTCCCGTCGTTCGTCATCACGCCTCCCGGATCCGCGGGTCGAGGTAGCCGTACGTCAGGTCGGCGATCAGGTTGACCAGGATCACCGCCGCGCTCGTCAC
>DATBJQ010000030.1:0-7181 GCA_036556385.1 Actinomycetota bacterium
CCCTCCGGAGCCCGGAGCACCGCCCGGACCAGGTACCAGGCGAACAGCAGCGCCACCAGCGAGATCCCGAGGACGAGCCACAACATCGCGTTCTCGAAGGAGCCGAAGACCACCTCGAGCGGTGAGCTCTCCTGGGCGAGCCAGCCGACCATCGAACCTCCTGGGAGTCGAGTGAGGAGCCGTCCCGGCCGGAACACCCGCGCAGGGACCGCTGAAGGATACCGGAGCGGTGCTGCTCGGGCCGTGCTAGGCGGTGGCCTGCTCCGCCAGGCTGGACCCCTGCGGAGGACGGCCGAACCGCAACAGGATCTGCCCCACGACCAGCGCGGATGCAGAAGCCAGCAGGATCGCCACCTTGGCCTCGGCCAAGAGCTCGGGGTGCGACGGGAAGGCGAGCTCCGCGATGAACAGCGCGACCGTGAACCCGATGCCGGCGGTCGCCCCCATGCCGGTGAGGTCGACCCAACCGACGGTGGACGGCCGGTCGGCCAGACGGACGCGGGTGGCGAGCCCGCTCGCCGCCAGGATGCCCACCGGCTTCCCCAGGACGAGTCCCAGCAGGATGCCGACGCCGACGCCTCCGGTGAGGGCTCCGCGGATCGCCTCACCGCTCAGCTGGACACCCGCGTTCGCGAGCGCGAACAGCGGCACGATCATGAAGCTCGACCAGGGGAGGAGGGCGTGCTCCACGCGGGCGAGCGGGGAGACCGCCTCCTTCGACAGCGCGGCCAGCTCCAGCCACGCGGGAGCATCGGCATCGGGGGGGTCGGGGTCGTCCCGGGTCTCCTCGGCGGTCCGCCGGGCCTCCGCGCTCACCGCCGCGGGGCGCTGGAACGGCTCCGAGGGGGTGAGCAGGCCCAGGACGACGCCCGCGATCGTCGGGTGGACCCCGGCCTCGTAGGTGGCGTACCAGAGCCCCGCTCCCACCACGACGTACGCGAGCAGCGACCGAACGTGACCTGCCTGGAGGAGGGCGATGACCCCGATCAGACCGAGCGCGACCAGCAGAGCGGCGGGTTCCCCGCCGGAGGAATAGAACACGGCGATCACGACGATCGCGCCGATGTCGTCGACGATCGCGAGGGTCAACAGCAGCGGCTTGAGGCTGGCCGGCGCGTGACGTGCGGCGAGCGCCAGCGCGCCGAGCGCCAGCGCGATGTCCGTCGCCATCGGCACGCCCCAACCACGGGCTGCGTCGCCGTCGCCCGAGGTGACGGCCACGTACACGAGGGCCGGCACCACCATCCCACCCACGGCCGCGAGAGCCGGCAGGGCGGCGACCCGGAGCCGCCGGAGCTCCCCGGTGGTGAACTCCCGCTTGATCTCCACCCCGACCAGCAGGAAGAACAGCGTCATCAGGCCGTCGTTCACCCAGAAGCGCAGGTCGGCGCCGACGATCGTGTTCCCCATGTGGAGCTCCGCCGGGGTATGCCAGAAGCGCTCGTAGGACCCGCCGACGTTCGCCCACACGAGCGCCACCACCACCGCGGCGAAGAGCAGCACGGCAGAGGAGATCGAGGTCTGCAGGAATTCCTGGAGTGGACGCACGACCACACGCGGGATCGTCCGGTCCGAACTGGACCAGGGTCGCCGGATCTCGTCGTCGGCCATGCGCATCCTCCGCGCCGACCAGTCTTCCCGGCTCACCTGGAGGTACGCGGTCATCCTACTGGAGCACCGCACGGCCGGCCGTCGCCTCGCGTCGCGGACTCCACACAGTCGCAACGTCGGAAATCCCGGTCAGCCGAAAGGTGTCTGGTAGCTTCCTAGGCGCTTTGGCGACCCAGAAGACCCCGCTCAGTCAGGCCGCCTCCCCCGAACCCGGGCAGCGCTCCCAGAAGACCGCACAGCGGAGCAAGGTCGCGCGCAACCGGCTGATCGCGGGAGGCGTCGTCGCGTTGGTCGTGGTGGCCGGCATCGTGTTCCTGACCACCCGCGGGGGTCAGGGCGGCATCCTCGACAAGGTGATCCCCGGGGAACAGGGACGACCCGTCCCGGAGTTCGCGTTCGAGATGAAGGCCGTCGCGGTGGAGCCCACCGTCGAGGACAAGGAGCAGGACGGCGCCGCGCAGGACGCCGCCGACATCGTCCGCGAGGAGCTCGACGAGCTCTACGTGGTGGCGTTCCTCGACCCCGACAGCTGGGGCGACACCGGCGCGATCGAGGACTTCTTCACGGGTGACGCCGCCGACCAGCTCGAGAGCGACACGGCCGCGCTGACGCTCGGCGTCGACGCCGGCGACACCTATGAGTATGTGGAGCCGACCGACGGGACGCTCAAGGTGCGGGTGCTGACCTCGGCCAACGGCGCGCTGATGGCCCAGGCCGACACCAGGTTCGAGGCGCTCGCGGAGCACACGGACGGGACGTTCACCACGGTCACCAGCACCGGCACCTTCTTCTTCGCGAAGGACGGCGACGATTGGCGCATCCAGTCGTATCGCGTGGACCGCGACGAGGAGGCTGCCGAGGCGCCCTCACCCGCGGCCACCTCGACCGCCTCGGGGGACGCATGACCAAGCGGATCGTCGCCGTGGCGCTCGCGATGTCCGCCTGGGTGGCGGGCACGCTGGCCGGCTCCTTCGGGGCCCCGGCCGCCGGCGCCACGTTCCTGCAGGTCGGGCGGGCGCACGAGGAGGCCGACTACGCGCCCTCGGTCGAGGGCGACGAGCCGATCTTCGTCCTGCTGCTGGGCTCCGACGCCCGCCCCGGCACGCCGGTCGACCACGGCCTGGCCGACTCGATCCACATCCTGGGCATCAACCCGGGCGCGAAGCGCGCGACGCTGTACGGCCTCCCCCGCGACTCCTACGTCCCCCTCGCGTCGGGCGGCACCGGGAAGATCAACGCGGCGATGCCGCCCGGCGGCCTCGAGGCCGAGATCGCGACCGTCGAGAACCTCACCGGCATCACCTTCGACTACTACGCGCTCACCGGCTTCGACGGGTTCCGCAGCGCGATCAAGGACATCGACGGGCTGACCGTGAACCTCCCCTACGCGGTCTCCGGTCTGGACCGGAGCTACCCCGAGGGCGAGTCCACCCTGAACTCCGAGGACGCGCTCCGGCTGGCCCGGATCCGCAAGACGGTCCCCCGCGGCGACTTCGACCGGTCGCTCCACCAGGGGCTCATCATGATCAGCGCCCTCGCGCAGTTCCGCCAGGAGTACGGCAAGGACGCCGGTGCGCTGTTCACGTGGCTCGGCGCCGGCTACCGCGGCGTGCAGTTCGACGTCCCGCTGCCGGAGCTCACGCGTCTGGCCGAGCTCGCGATGAGCATCAAGCCGAACCGCGTGACGAACCTGGTGGCGCTGGGATCGGTCGGCTCGGCCGGCGGGCTCAGCATCGTCAACCTCTCGTCGGACAACGAGCGACTCTTCCGGGACCTGGCCGAGGACGGCTACATCATGCCGAAGGCCGTCCCCGACGCCGCCCAGATCCAGGCGTAGTCCGCCGGAACGGTTCGGAGCCGGCCCGATGGGGTAGGCTCCGCGGACCGCGGGCCAGCACGCGCCCGACCGAAGCATCGGCGTGACCGACCCACGTTGACGACGCTCAAGGAAGAACTCCACCTGGAACACCCCGCCCGTCAGTGGGCGGGGATCGCGGCCGCGGTCGCGCTCACGTTCCCCGCGATCTACCTGCGGATCGCGCATCCCGAGCTCGCCCACCCGCTCGAGGCCCTCCTGTACGGGCTCGCGATCGTCGGCTCGGCCTTCCTGCTGTCGTGGGCGGCGGAGGCCGCGCAGCTCGACATCTCCGCGGGCCTCGCGATCGCGATCCTGGCCCTGATCGCCGTGCTCCCCGAGTACGCCGTGGACTTCGTGTTCGCCTGGGAGGGCGGCGAGTCCTACCAGTCGACCGGGTACACGTCGTGCCCGCCGCTCACCGGCGGCGACGAGTCACCGTGCTCGCTCGCGCTCGCCAACATGACCGGTGCGAACCGGCTGCTGATCGGCGTCGGCTGGACGTTGGTCGTGTTCATCGCCTTCTACCGGCTGCGCCGGAAGGGCCAGATCCGCAAGGGCGAGCGGTGGGAGGGCGTCCGACTGGACCGCGAGCACACGATCGAGCTGTCGTTCCTGTCGATCGCCACGATGTACTCGTTGACGCTGCCGCTGAAGCACTCGATCACGCTGGTCGACGCGGCGGTCCTGGTCACGCTCTTCGTCCTGTACACGGTCCGCGTCTCGCGCGCGCCGGCCGAGGAGCCGCACCTGGTGGGCCCGGCCCGACTGCTCGGCGGGTTCTCGAAGGTCGGACGACGGAGCGCGGTGATCCTCTCGATGCTCTACGCGGCGGGTGTGATCCTGCTGGCGGCCGAGCACTTCGCCGAGGCGCTGGTCGCCACCGGCAAGACCCTGGGGGTCAGCGAGTTCCTGTTGGTGCAGTGGCTCGCCCCGCTGGCCTCGGAGGCCCCCGAGCTGCTGGTGGCCGGTCTGTACGCCTGGCGCCTGAACACGAACGCCGGCCTCGGGACGCTGGTCAGCTCGAAGGTGAACCAGTGGACCCTGCTGGTCGGGACGCTGCCGATCGTGTTCGCCGTCTCCTCGGCCAGCACGCACGGGCTGCCGATCGACGCGGTCCAGCGCGAGGAGCTCTTCCTGACCGCGGCGCAGTCGTTCTTCGCGATCACCGTCCTGCTGAACCTCCGGATGTCGCTGCGCGAGGCGGGCTTCCTGTTCGCCCTGTTCTGGTTCCAGTTCGTCCTGGGTGGGATCGTGCCCGAGAGCATGCACGGGATCGAACGGATCGCCGTCGGCGTCCTGTACCTGATCCTCGGCGTGTGGCTGTTGATCGGGAACCGGAAGCTGGTGCGTCCGTTGCTCCGCGACGGGTTCCGGGCGCCGTACGCCGAGCTCATCGAGGCACCGGTCGCGGAGCCGGCGTCCCGCTGACCCGGGCGGGTCCGCCGACACGTGCGAGCCTGAGGACGTGGATCCGCGCGCGTTCCTGGACGGGCTGACGGCCGACGAGGATCTCGCTCCGTCGCTGGTGCACGTCCGCGAGCTCCCGGCCCGGGAGCCCCGGACCCTGCCGCTGCCGGACGACCTGCCCGAGCTGCTCCGGTCCCGGCTGGGGCTGCTGGGGATCGACGGCCTGTACCCGCATCAAGCGGAGGGGCTCGCCACGCTCCGCGGCGGCACGGACCTCATGCTCGCCACGGGGACCGCCAGCGGGAAGTCGCTGGTCTATCAGATCGCCGCCGCCGAGGCGGCGATCGCGCGACCGAAGGCGACCGCGCTGTTCCTGTTCCCGACCAAGGCCCTGGCTCGCGACCAGCTCCGCGGGATCCGGGCGCTGAAGCTCCCCCAGCTCAAGGCGGCGGTCTACGACGGCGACACGCCGCAGGCCGAGCGACCCTTGATCCGCCGCAACGCCAACCTGGTGCTGACGAACCCCGACATGCTCCACCTGTCGCTGTTGCCCGACCATGCCCGGTGGGCCGACTTCCTGTTCCGCCTCTCGCTCGTGGTGGTCGACGAGGCGCACGTGCTGCGGGGCGTGTTCGGGTCCCACGTCGCGATGGTCCTGCGACGGCTCCGCCGGCTGATCGCACACCACGGCGGCGACCCGCGATGGTGCCTCGCGACGGCCACCGTCGGGAACCCCGGCGAGCTGGCGACCCGTCTGACGGGGATCGACGTCGATGTGGTCGAGCACGACGGTGCTCCGCGGGGACGGAAGCTCTTCGCCCTGTGGAACCCGCCGATCGTGGACGACGAGACCGGCGCGCGACGCAGCACGCTCTCCGAAGCGGCGACGCTGATGGCCTCGCTCCTGGACGACGACGTGCGGACGATCGGGTTCATCCGGTCCCGACGAGGGGCGGAGCTGCTCGCCGAGTTCGCGCGCCGCGAGGTGAGCGACCCGGCGACCCGGGCCAGGATCCGCTCCTACCGAGCCGGGTACCTGGCCGAGGACCGCCGGCGGATCGAGCGGGACCTGGCCACCGGCGAGCTCCTCGGCGTGGCCTCTACGAACGCGCTCGAGCTCGGGATCGACATCGGCTCGCTCGACGCCGCCGTCCTCACGGGATATCCGGGGACGCGGGCGTCGATGTGGCAGCAGGCTGGACGGGCGGGCCGGCGGGGGACGGGGTCGCTCGCGATGCTGGTCGCCCAGGACGACCCGCTCGACCAATACCTCGTGTCGCATCCCGAGGACCTGTTCGACCGCCCGGCGGAGGCCGCGGTGATCGACCCGGCGAACCCCTACGTGTTGGAGCCGCACCTGCGGTGCGCGGCGCGGGAGCAGCCGCTGTCGACGCGCGAGGCCGAGGCGTCGTTCGGCCCCGACGCGACGGCGGCCCTCGACCGTCTCGGCGAGGCGGGGCTCCTCAAGCGACGGGGCGACGTCTGGCACGACGTTGGACGGGAGCCGCCGCATCGTTCCGTCGACGTGCGAGCGGGGGGCGGGCACGTCTACCGGATCGTGCTCCGCGACAGCGGCGAGCTCCTCGGCACCGCCGACGAGCACCGGGCCTTCGGCACGCTGCACCGGGGCGCCGTCTACCTGCACCAGGGCGAGACCTACCTCGTCCACGAGCTCGACGTCGCGCGCCGCGTGGCGCTGGTCGACGAGGCCGACCCGGACCACTACACGCAGGCCCGCGACGTCACGGACATCCGCGTCACCGACATCGTCGAGTCGTCGGACGTGTTCGGCGCGACCGCGATGTCGTTCGGCGACGTGCACGTGACGAACCGCGTGACGAGCTTCGTCCGCAAACAGGTGTCCTCGGGTGAGCTGATCGGGGAGGAGCCGTTGGACCTGCCCGAGGTCACGTTGGAGACGAAGGCCGTGTGGTGGACCCTCCCCGGGAGCGTGCTCGGGAGGGCGGACCTGGGGCCCCGGCAGATCCCGGGTGCGATCCACGCCGCCGAGCACGCGGCGATCGGTCTTCTGCCGCTCGTGGCGACGTGCGACCGGTGGGACGTCGGCGGTGTGTCGACGCCGCTGCACGAGGACACGGGGCTCACGACGATCTTCGTCTACGACGGCTACCCGGGCGGGGCCGGCGTGACCGAGCGGGGGTTCCGCAGCGCCCAGCGCTGGCTCCGGGCGACGTTCGATCGGGTCCGCGAGTGCCCCTGCCCTGACGGGTGCCCGAGCTGCGTCCAGAGTCCCAAGTGCGGCAACGGCAACGAGCCGCTGGACAAGCGGGCGGCGGCCGCGCTC
>DATBJQ010000031.1:0-3662 GCA_036556385.1 Actinomycetota bacterium
GGTCGAGCTCCTCGCGGATCAGCCGGAGCTCCTCCTGGGTCGGCGGCGGCGTCTCGCCGACGTCGTCGGCCACCCGCGGCTCCCAGCCCATGTTCGCCCGCACGTCGTCGAGCGTGACCCCCGGGTGCAGCGTGCGGAGCGTCATCTCCCCCGTGGTCTCGTCGAACCCGTAGGTCCCGAGGTCCGTCACCACCGACGTCGGCCCGCTGCCGAACCAGCCGCGGGCGCGATCGTGCTCGGGGTCGCCGGAGTGCCCGGGTGAGGTGCGGAAGTCGATCCGGTCCACGAACGACCGCGGCGCCTGCCGCATGATCACGAGGATCTGCCGCGCGTGGATCGCGATCTCGCACGCACCGCCGGAGCCCGGCAGCCGCACCTTCGGCGACGCGTAGTCGCCGATCACGGTCGTGTTCAGGTTCCCGAAGCGGTCGATCTGCGCGCCGCCCAGGAAGGCCACGTCGATCAGCCCGGCCTGCAGGTAGAACGCGAACAGCTCGAACATCGACGTCACCGCGGTCGAGCCGGTGGCGAGCGTCGGGTCCCCGATCGAGAGCGGCAGCCGCTCCGGCCGCGCCCCGAACACCCCCGACTCGTAGACGAGCTGCAGGTCGCGCGCGACGGTCCGCTGCGCGAGGTTGCACACGATGTTCGGCAGGCCGACGCCGACGAAGCAGTTGCGCACGCCCCCGAGCAGGCGCGCGCTCGCGCAGATCATGATCTCGCTCTTCGAGTAGCCGGGGTCGGCGACGGCCGGGGCGCTCACGCGTACCTCCCGTAGTCGACCTCGCCGGAGAGCGCCGGCTCGGGGCGCAGGCGGTCCCAGTGCGCCGCGCCCATCCGCTCGACGTACTCGGCGTGGTCCCGCAGACCGAAGACCCACTCGTCGAGCCACGCATCCAGCGTCGCCGGATCGCGGGCCACCTGGTCCCACGCCAGGTAGAAGGCGTTGTCGCGGTCGTAGTAGCCCTGCGCGAACGAGGGATGGCACGCGAACGGCTGCTCGACGACGGCGTCCACGACCACGCCGGGGATCACGGTGCGGTTCGGATCGCGACGGATCACGGCCTCCTCGACGAGCTCCTCCACCACGACGATCACCCGGTCGGCGGCGAACGCGGCCTCCTTCTGGCAGCCCAGTAGGCCCCAGATCTGGGCGTTGCCCTCCTCGTCGGCGCGCTGGGCGTGGACGATCGTGACGTCCGGCCTGAGCGGCGGCACCACGAACACCTCGTCGCCGTCGTCGTACGGCGAGGTCATCGGTCGGATCTTCGGGTTCACCGACGGGATGTCGCTCTCGTAGTACGACCGGATCGGGAAGAACGGCAGGTTCGCCGCGCCGGCCATGTAGCGACAGACCATGCCGAAGTGCGAGTACTCCTCGAGTTCCAGGGGCGCCGGGTCGGCGTCCTCGATCCGCCGGCGGACCGCGTGCAGGGAGCCGACACCCGGGTTGCCGAGCCAGCTGAAGATCAGCTTCCGGGCGACGCCCGCGCCGATCATCTGGTCGTAGATCACATCGGGCGTCATCCGGGCGAGCGTCAGGTCACGCTTGCGCTGGCGGATGATCTCGTGGCCCGCGGCGAAGCAGATCAGGTGCGTGAACCCCTCGATCGCGACCGTATCGCCGTCGCGCACGAGCTCGGCGACCGCGTCGGCCATCGACGCGACCTTCGAACCCGTCACGCGCCCTCCCCCGGCGGGCTCCAGCCGTCCGCCGGGCCGCGCAGCACGCAGAACTCGTTACCTTCGGGGTCGTGCAGCACGGTCCAGGAGCTGCCGCCCTCCTCGACACGACCCACGACGGTCGCGCCCAGCCCGACGAGCCGCGCGACCTCGTCGGCCATCGCGACGGACGGCCGCAGGTCCAGATGGATCCGGTCCTTCGCCACCTTCGGCTCGGGGACCACCTGGAAGAAGATCCCGCGTACGCCCCCGGTCGGGTCGTCGATCCACGAGCCATCCGGGTCCAGGTCCGAGGGCTCGAAGCCCAGGGCCTCGGCCCAGAACGTGGCCAGCCGCACCGCGTCGGCACAGTCGATCGTGATCGTGTCCAGCCCCAGGCTCATCCCGGCCTCCGACCGAGCCTACGCGCCGCCGCCCTCGACCTCGTCGACGACCGCCTCGAAGTGCTCGAGCGCCGTCCGGGCCTGGTCCTCGCGGAACACGAGCGGCGGCGACATCCGGACCGCGTCGTCGCCGCACCCCAGGACCAGGAGGCCACGTTGGAACGCGCGCTGCTCGACCGCCGCCGCCGTGTCGTGGTCGGGGAACGCCAGGCCGATCATCAGGGCGAGCCCGCGCACCTCGCGGATGCTGCGGTGCCGCTCCTGCATGTCGCGCAGGCCGTTCTGCAGCAGGTGACCGACCTTGTCGGCCTGCTCCAGGAGCTGCTCCTGCTCGATCACGTCGATCGTGGCCAGGGCGGCCGCGCACGAGACGGGGTTGCCGCCGTACGTGGAGCCGTGGGTCCCGGCGGTCCACGTCATCTTGCTGTCCTTGGCGATCATCGCCCCGAGCGGCATGCCGCTCGCGATGCCCTTGCCGGCCAGCAGCACGTCCGGCTCGACGCCCATGTGCTCGACCGCCCACATCCGGCCGGTCCGGCCCATCCCGGACTGGACCTCGTCGCAGATCAGGTAGATCCCGTGCCGGTCGCACAGCTCGCGCAGCGCCGCCAGCCAGCCGTCGGGCGGCACGATGTAGCCGCCCTCGCCCAGCACGGGCTCGACGACGATCGCCGCCACCTCGTGCGCGCCGACGAGCCGCTTGAACAGGAACCGCTCGATGTAGTCGATCGTCGGGAACCCGTCCTCGGCGCTGCCGGGGGCCATGTCCATGTCCCGGCCGTCGCCGTAGTACGTGTGGATCACGCCGGGCAGGAGCGGGCCGAAGCCCGCGCGGTACGTCGACTTCGACGCCGTCAGCGACACGCTGCCGTACGAGCGACCGTGGAACGACCCGTAGAACGCCACGATGTACTGCCGGCCGGTGGCCCACCGCGCGAGCTTGATACCGGCCTCGACCGCCTCGGTCCCCGAGTTCGTCAGGAACGAGCGGACCGGACCCGACATCGGCGCCAGCTGGTCGAGACGCTCGGTGACCTCGGAGTAGATCGGCAGGTAGAAGTCGCTCGCCGAGTAGTGGATCAGCTCGGCGGCCTGCCGCTGGATCGCCTCCACGACCTTCGGGTGGCAGTGGCCGGTCGAGGTGACCGCGATCCCGGCGTTCAGGTCCAGGAAGCGGTTCCCGTCGACGTCCTCGACGACCGAGCCCGACCCGCGCGCCGGCACGAAGGGGTACGCCCGGGGCAGCGACGGGCTGGTGGTGCGCCGGTCGCGCTCCAGGACCTCCTGGGCGTTCGGCCCGGGGACCTCGGTGATCAGGTGCGGCGCATCGGCGTTCGCGAGCCCCTCGAGCTCCATGTCCTCCAGGCTCACTCGCCGATCACCGTCCGCGACTGCTCCCGCAGGTACTGGGTCACGTAGTAGGGACCGCCGCCCGCCTTGCCGGTGGTGCCGGACCCCTTCCACCCACCGAACGGCTGCACGCCCGGCCACGCGCCCGTGGTGGCTCCCGCGCGTCGGTTCACGTACACCACCCCCGCGTGGATGCGGTCGAGCCACTCGCGGATCTCGTCCTGGTCCTCGCTGAAGAAGCCGGCC
>DATBJQ010000032.1:0-3684 GCA_036556385.1 Actinomycetota bacterium
CCTCGGTCTGCACGGCGTAGGAGCGGCGGAGGCGTTCGAGGTACTCGTCCTCGGAGCGTCCGACCCACATCCACGTCATCAGCGAGGTCACGAGCGTCGCCGGGTCGCGGCCCTCGGCCACGCAGCCCGCCCGAGCGCGCGCGAACCGCGCACGGACCTGGTCGGGGGTGCCACCGACGGTGTCGAACTCGTCCGCGTAGCGTCCGACCAGGGCCTGCATGCGGGGACCGACGGTGCCCCCGCCCAGGATCAGCGGCGGATGCGGCCGCTGGACGGGGCGAGGCAGGAACGCGACGTCCTCCAACCGGTAGTGCCGGCCCTCGAACGAGAACGGATCCTGCGTGAACAGCCCATGGACGATCGCCACCTGCTCCTCGAGGCGCTGCCACCGACCGTCGACGTCGTGGAACCGAAGGCCGTGGCCGCGATGCTCCTCCTCCCACCACCCCGCACCCATGCCGAGCTCCACCCGCCCGCCGCTGATCTCGTCCACCGATACGGCGTTCTTCGCCAGGACCGCGGGCTCGCGGAACGTCACCGGGGACACCAGCGTGCCCAGGCGGATCGTGGTGGTGCTGGCCGCAAGCGCCGCGAGGACGGCCCAGGCGTCGGTGGAACCGCGGCCGCTCACCCCCCGCCCACTGAAGTAGTGGTCCGAGCGGAAGAGCCCTTCGAAGCCGAACCGCTCGCACGCGTCCGCGAGCCGCAGCCAGTCGTCCCACGTCACGCCCTGCTGCCCTTCCACCATCACGCAGGTCCGCACGCGCGTACCCTACCCACGTGGACGCACCGGACCCGCCGCCGGAGGTTCCGGCCCAGCCGGAGCCGAGCGAGGGGCTCCGCGCCCTGCACGCGATCGGGCTCGGGGTGGCGCTGGGCCTGGTCCTGGCCCTCCTCGGGCGCCGCTCGGATCAGGCGCGGTAGAAGCCGCGGATCCCGTTCGCGACGGCGAGCGCCAAACGGGTCGCGAACGCGGGGTCCCCGGCGTCGTCCCACCCCGGTGGCTGCAGCAGCACCGCGGGCATCCGTGTCTCGCGGAGCATCGCGATCGTCAGCCCGTGCAGGCGCCATCGCCCGCCCACCTCGCGCTCGAGCTCGCGGACGAGCGAGACGGCCAGGCGCTTGCCGGCGGGGGAGTGCGTCTGCGTGCTGCCGAAGTAGGCGCACCCGGGAGCGTCGCGATCGCGGTCCAGGTCCAGCGACAGGCACATCGCGGCTCCCCGCTCGTTGGCGCGCGCGGCGCGTTCTGTCGGGGATGGCTCCTCGTCACCGTCGGTGAGCAGCTCCGGCTTCGCGCCGAGGGCCTCGAGCTCCTGGGCGAGGGCGCGCGCGAGCGGGGTACGGAGCCGCGCGGTCGTCGGGTCGCCCGCCTCGCCCGGATCGATCGCGATCAGCTGGCCGGCGATCGAGGTCTGCATCCGCAGCAGCTCCTCCTCCTCGCGCACCAGAGCCCGGCTGGGCGCGTGCTCGAGCGGACGCATCCTTTCGAGCGTGGCGATCGTGTGCAGCCCGACGACCCCGTCCTCCTCGTCGCCGACGTTGCGCTGGAACTCCCGGACCGCCCGGTCCGTCCCGGGGCCGAACACGCCGTCCTCGCGGCCGGCATCGAACCCGAGCGCATTGAGCTTGCGCTGCAGGAGCCGCACGTCGTCACCCCGATACTGGGGTGCGTGCAGGTAGAGGGTGCGGTCCCCCAGCCGGAGGCCCGCCTCGATCAGCTGCGCCCAGGTGTCGGGCCCCACGAGCCCGTCGACCGGTAGGGAGCGCCGCGACTGGAACGACCGCACCGCTTCCTCCGTCGAGGGCCCGAACCTGCCGACCAGCTCGCCGGCGTCGAGCGATTCGCCCACGCCGATCAGGCGGTGTTGGATGTCGAGGACCTCGGCGCCCCGGTCACCGGGGCGGTAGACGCGCATCCGGGCAGTCTGCCCCGCACCCGGGGGTGCGGCAACGGGGTCGTTCGGGTGACGGCCGCTCAGGCGAGGTGCGGCGAGAGGTCGCGGAGGATCGCGTCCTTCGGCTTCGCACCGATCACGCGCGCGACCTCCTCGCCCTGCTTGAACAGGATCAGGGAGGGGATCGACATCACGCCGTAGGTGCGCGTGGCCTGCGGGTTCTCGTCGATGTTCAGCTTCACGACCTTGAGGTGCTCACCACGCTCGTTCCCGATCTCCTCGACCACGGGGGAGACCATGTGGCACGGCACGCACCACTCGGCCCAGAAGTCAACCAGCACAGGGGTTTCGGAGTCAAGGACGGTCGTTTGGAACTCGGCGTCGTTCACGCTGCCGATGTTGGTCATCGTTCGTTTCTCCTTCGGTCCACGACGAGCAGGCCAGGAGCCCGCCGCCCACCTTCCCAGAACGCTCGCGCGCCCGACCGCATTCCGTGCTGACCCGACCTCAGGAGGTCGCGCCGGCCGCGGCGGCCTCTGCCGCCGCCTCCAGGAACCGCTCGGCGTCGATCGCGGCCTTGCACCCCTGTCCCGCCGCCGTCACCGCCTGACGGTAGACGCGGTCGGTGACGTCGCCCGCCGCGAAGACCCCCGGCACGTTCGTCGCGGTGCGCGGCTCGGCCACCTGGATGTAGCCGTCGTCGTCCATGTCGAGCTGACCACGGAACAGGGAGGTGTTCGGGTCGTGGCCGATCGCCACGAAGACGCCGTCGGTGGCGACGTCGCGGATCTCGCCGGTGAGCACGTCGCGGACGCGAACGCCCGTCACCGCTCCGTCACCGAGGATCTCGTCGACCACGGTGTTCCATGCCACCTCGATCTTCGGGTGCTCCAGCACGCGATCCTGCATCACCTTCGAGGCCCGGAACTCGTCGCGGCGGTGGGCGATCGTCACCTTGGATGCGAACTTGGTGAGGAACACCGCTTCCTCCATCGCGGTGTCGCCGCCGCCGACCACCACCAGCTCGCGGTCGCGGAAGAAGAAGCCGTCGCACGTCGCACAGGCGCTGACGCCGCGTCCGCGGAGCTGCTCCTCGCCGGGGACCCCCAGCCATCGCGCCGTGGCGCCCGTGCTGACGATCAGCGAGCGCGCGCGCCACCGTTGGTCGCCCGCCTCCACCGCGAACGGGCGCCTGCCGAGGTCCACGGCCGTGGCGTGGACCGGGAGGATCTCGGCGCCGAAGCGAGCGGCCTGCTTCTCCATCTGGTCCATCAGCTCGGGGCCGAGGATCCCGTCGGCGAAGCCCGGGTAGTTCTCGACGTCGGTGGTGAGCATCAGCTGACCGCCGGCGTCCAGACCCTTGAGGACGAGCGGAGCGAGGTCGGCCCGCGCCGCGTAGAGGGCGGCCGTGAACCCGGCCGGCCCGGAGCCGACGATCAAGACGTTGCGTTCGTCACCCACGGTCGTTCGCATCCTCCCACAGCGTTCCAACGACCGGCTATTCCCTGCGTCGGAAGCGCCTGCGGGGCGTCATGGAGCCGTGGAAGCGGGTCGGGACGCTCAGATCCGGGTCTGCGTGGTGTGCAGGATCCGGCCACAGTCCCCCGAGACCACCCAGACCGTGACCGTGTCCGCGGCCTGGTCGGCACCGGGGCCCGTCACGAAGACGCCGATCACGGCCGGCTGCCCGTCGAAGGTGGCGCGGATCACCCGGATCGGCGGGCCCTCGTCGGCCGTGGCGGGAGCGGCCGCCTGCAGGCACGCGACCGAATCCGAGAGCGAAGCTCCG
>DATBJQ010000033.1:0-27281 GCA_036556385.1 Actinomycetota bacterium
GCGCGGGGGGCGCTCGCCGAGGCGTACGGACGCGAGGTCGTCGACATGGGATCCGGAGGCTCGATCCCGCTGGTGCCGATGCTCGCCGAGACCTTCCCCGGCATCGAGATCCTGATCTGGGGAGCGGGCGACCACCTGTCGAACTACCACTCCACCGACGAGAGCGTGGATCTCGCCGACCTGGAGCGGATGGCCCTCACCGAGGCGCTCTTCCTGCGCGACCTGGCCGCGTCGTGACCCTCGGGACGCCGGCCCGAGGGCATGCTCGGGGACGGTGCTAGGTTTGGACGCATGAGCCAGGACCCCACGCAGCCGCCGGCGCCCGAGGTGATCCAGGCGGTCCCCGTCGAGACCGACGGCGAGGCCGCGGCGCAGGCCGCCGGTCGCGAGACGATCACCGAGCCGGCCAAGCTGCTCCGGATCGCCAGCATGGTGCGCGAGCTGCTCGACGAGACCCGACAGACGTCGCTGGACGAGCAGGGGCGCCGCCGCCTGGCGGACATCTACGGCAGAGCGGTCGGCGAGCTCAACGACGTCCTGTCCGAGGACCTCCGCGACGAGCTCGAGCAGCTCGCGCCGCCGGTGGAGGGCGTGCCCACCGAATCCGAGCTCCGCGTGGCGCAGGCGCAGCTCGTCGGCTGGCTCGAGGGCCTGTTCCACGGGATCCAGGCGGCGATGTTCGCCCAGCAGGCCGCCGCCCGTGCCCAGTTCGAGGAGCTGCGGCGTCGGGGCCTGCTCGCGCAGAACCCGCAGCCCGGAGAGCCGCCGGAGCAGGAGCAGCCGCAGCGCGGCGGGCAGTACCTCTAGGTCACTTCGGTGCGCCGCCCGCGGTGGGCATCGCCCGTGTCGGCCTCCCCGCGGTCTCGCCGGGTCCCGCCAACCGCTGCGCGAAGTACACCGGGATCATCGACAGGACGATCACGATCAGCGCGACCGCGTTCACGGCCGGACGGTTCTTCGGCAACCTGATCGTGTTGTAGATCCACTTCGGCAGGGTGATCTCGGCGCCGGAGAGGAAGTTCGTCACGATGATCTCGTCGAACGACAGCGCGAACGCCAGGAGGGCACCGGCGACGAGCGCCGTGGAGATCGATGGCAGCGTGACGTGACGGAACGTCTGCCAGCCGTCGGCGCCGAGGTCCATCGAGGCCTCCACGATCGAGCCCGAGGTCCTTCGCAGTCGTGCGACCACGTTGTTGAACACCACGACGACGCAGAACGTGGCGTGCCCGATCATGATCGTCCACAGCGAGAACGTGACCCCCGTGGTGCTCATCGCCGATCGCAGTGCCATCGCGGTGATGATGCCGGGGAGCGCGATCGGCAGCACGAGCGCGAACGAGACGGTCTCGCGCCCGAAGAAGCGGTACCGGTGCACGGCGAACGCCGCCAGGGACCCGAGGACGAGCGCCACGGCCGCCGCGACCAGGGCGATCACGATCGAGTTCACCAGCCCCTCACGCATGTCGGCTGAGTTCCACGCGACCACGAACCATCTCGTCGTGAACCCCCTCGGAGGCCACGCCTGCGACACGGTCCGGTTGAACGCGTAGATCAGGACCACGGCGAGGGGCAGGTACAGGAAGAACAGCGTGAACGCCGTGCCGAGGCGGATCACGAGCTTCGCGCCGCGACCTTCCATGTCAGCCTTCCATCTCACAGGGCCTCGAAGGCACCGGTCCGCTTCGCGAGCGCGAGGTAGATCGCGATGATCACGACCGGGACCAGGGCGAACGCGGCGGCGAGCGGGAGGTTGTTCGCCACGCCCACGTTGTCGTAGATCACGTTGCCGATGAACTTCGTGCTCCCGACGAGCGTGGGAGCGATGTAGTCGCCGAGCGTGAGCGAGAACGAGAAGATCGACCCGGCCACCACGCCGGGGATCGCCATCGGCCACACCACGTGGCGGAACGTCTTCCATCCTTTCGCTCCGAGGTCCCCCGAGGCTTCGAGGTACGACGCGGGGATGCGTTCGAGCGACGCGTAGATCGGCAAGATCACGAACGGCAGCCACAGATAGGTGAACGTCAGCCAGATCGCCCATTGCGACGAGGCGATGTTCGCGTCGGAGATCCCCACGAGTCGCAGGAAGGACTCCAGGAGCCCGTTGTGCGCCGTGATCGTCTGCCAGGCGAACGCCTTCACGAGATAGCTCGACCACAGGGGAAGCACCACCAGGATCAGGAGCAGCGCCCGGACCCGCGGGGTGGCCATGCGGGCCGCGTAGTACGCGAGCGGGAACGCGAGCACGATGTCGGCCACGGTGACCGCCGCGGCGATGCCGACGGTGCGGATCGTGATCGTCCGATAGACGGGGGAGCTCCAGAGCGTCTCGAAGTTCTGGAAGCCCCAGTCGCGGGTGATGGTCCCCGTGAGCGTGTCGACGCGCCAGAACGCGTTGAGGAACAGGAGGATCAACGCACCGAGGTAGATCACGCCGATCCAGACCACGGGGAGGCCGAGCGTGAGTCCCAGCCGCGTGCGATGGTGGGTGTTGAGGTAGGACGAGCCGCGCCGCACCGGCCCCGCAGGGGCCGGTGCGGCGAGGTCCGTGGGCGCGTCAGCCATGGAGGTATCCCGGCGCCGTGGAGGTCCACCTCCCGGCGGACCCCCACGTCGCCTCGCGCCTCATGCGCCCCGGATCTCCGTCCACTTCTGCGTCCACACGGAGTAGTCGGTCGGTTCCTGCGGCGTACGCCACAACCACAGGTCCCTCAGGAACTGCTCGTTCCCGCAATACCCGTACCGGACCGTGTCGACCGCGTCGCCGAAGTCGAACTGCTCGTCCAGCGACGTGCGGAGGATCGGGCACGCCGCACTGTTGCTGGCCGCCGCGCCGTAGTACTCGGCGACCTGGGCCTGCACGTCCGCCTGGAGGGAGTACTGCATCCAGGAAAGCATGCAGTTCGGGTGCGGGGCGCTGGTGGACATCATCCACGTGTCCGCCCACCCGGTCATGCCTTCCGTGGGTTCGGCCGCCACCACCGCAGGGTTGTCGACCTCGGCGTAGCTGAGGTTCACCGGCCAGGCCGTGCCGGCCACCATGCTGTTGTTCACGAACCCGTCGATCTCGATCGTGTAGGCACCCCAGTACTGCTCGATCATCGTCGCCTGTCCCTGCAGGAGCTCCGTGGCCGCGTCCAGTTGCTCCTCGGTGAGCGAGTAGGGATCGGTGATGCCGAGATCGGGCTGGTGCGTCATCAGGTACAGGGCCGCGTCGGCGATGTAGATCGGGAAGTCGTACGCGGTGATCTTCCCCGCGTACGGGTTCGCCGCGCCGTTCAGCTCGGTCTCGAAGACCACGTCCCAGCTGGTGGGCGCGGGCTGCACGACGTCCTCGTTGTACATGAGGAAGTTGGGACCGTACATCCACGGAACCCCGTAGACGTTGCCGTCCACCACGTACTGGGAGGTCTCGTCTCCCGTCGTGGGGTTGAGCGGGGGGATGACGTCGGTGAAGTCGAACAGTGCCGGATCGATCGCCGCCACCGCATCGGACGCGATGAGCCGGTTCGACGAGTCCCCGGATGCCGACACGCCATCCCACTGACCCTCTTGGGTGGTCATGAGGTTGTACATCTCGTCCGAGCTGTCGGCGTACTTCACGCTGACCTCGCACCCGGTCTGGTCCTCGAACGGCGTGATCCAGTCGTACTGCTCGTAGCCCTCGGTCGTGCCGTCCTCGGTGTATCCGACCCACGCGATCAGGTTCAGCGCGTCCTCGGTCGGCCCGATCGATGAGATCGCCGACGCCGAGGTCGTGCCGTCCTCACCGCAGGCCGCCGCGACGAGCGCCAGAGCGCCGAGCGCGGCCCACCACCTGCGAACGTTCCTCATCTACCCCTCCTCCTGGTCCATGGACCCTTCGTCCGCCCCGGACGGGGCCTCGACGTGCCGGTTGCTGCCGCGGTGCCACGTGAGGCGCACCGCCCTGCCCCGCACCTGCAGGGCCTGCATCGAGCTCGTGGTGAGGTTCTGTTGCAGGACCACCAAGGTCCCACCGCCATCGAGCGCGACGATGTACCGGGTCACGGCACCCAGGTACACCACCTCCTGGACATGACCCGTCGCGGTGCAGTCGTCCGGGCCTGCGGCCGCATCGATCCCGAGCATCGCGATCTTCTCCGGGCGCACCGTGAAGGCCTCTTCGCTCCCCGTGATCGAGCGGGCCACCTCGCCCTCGAGCACGTTCGAGATGCCGACGAACCCGGCCACGAACCCCGTGGCGGGCCGCTCGTACACCTCGGCCGGCGTGCCCACCTGCTCGATCGTGCCGCGGCTGAAGACCGCGAGGCGGTCGCTCATCGTGAGCGCTTCCTCCTGGTCGTGCGTGACGTAGATGAACGTCAACCCCACCTCCTGCTGGATCTCCTTCAGCTCGATCTGCATCGCCTGGCGGAGCTTCAGGTCGAGGGCACCCAGCGGCTCGTCCAGCAGCAGGACCTTCGGGCGCATCACGAGCGCCCGTGCCAGCGCGACGCGCTGCCGCTGGCCGCCCGAGAGCTGGAGCGGCTTCCGCTCGCCGAACTCGGTCAGGCGCACCATCTCGAGGGCCTCCTCGGCCAGGCGGGCACGCTCGCGCTTGGGGACCTTGCGGATCATGAGGCCGTACGCGACGTTGTCGGTCACCGTCATGTGCGGGAACAGCGCGTAGTCCTGGAAGACGGTGTTCACGTTCCGGTCGTACGGGGCCAGGGCCGAGACATCCTCGTCGCCCAGCCAGATCCTCCCCTCCGTGGGTTGCTCGAAGCCGGCGATCATGCGGAGGCAGGTGGTCTTCCCCGAGCCCGAGGGACCGAGCATCGAGAAGAACTCGCCCGGCCGGACGTCGAGGTCGACGTGGTCCACGGCCGTGAAGTCGCCGAAGCGCTTCGTGACCTCCTCGAAGCGCACGGCGAAGCCGACGCGCGCGTCGGACTCGACCTCGATCGGCTGTGCGGCCACGCCCCCCCCTGGGTGAACCGACACATCTTGAACGGAGGGCGACCGGACCGCAACGCAGGCCCGAGGATCCAGGTGGGCGGACGGGTCTCAGGCGGAAGGGTTCTCGCTCGGTGGAACCTCGACCCCGAGTGTCCGACTCGCCGCGCGACGGGCGACGAGCCCGCGCGCGAGGATCCCGGGCAGCGCCGGACCCTCGTAGATCAGCGACGTGTACACCTGCACCGTGGTGGCGCCGGCGTCCAGGCACCGCGCCGCGTCCGCGACGGTGAACACCCCGCCGGACGCGTTCACGGGCAGCTCCCCGCCGGTGGCCGCCAGCACCTCCGCCACGATCCTCGGCGTGTCGTTCGTGAGCGGGCCGCCCGAGAGCCCTCCGCGCCCCGTGGACAGCCTCCGGTCGAGCACCGGTGTCGTGTTGGAGCAGGTGAAGCCGTTCGCCCCCTCGTCCCGGGCCGCGATCGCCATCGCGAGGACGCGAGCGCGCTCCGGCGGGGTCGTGAAGGGTGGCAGCTTGACGAACAGAGGCTTGCCGGTGCGCGGTCGGAGCTCCCGGACCACGCGCCCGATGTGCTCCCCCACGTGCTCCCATCCGGCGTTGGGGCTGCTCGCGTTGAGCTCGATCCCGTCGGCGTGGGGCTCGACGAGCGCGAGGGCCCCGACCACGTCGTCCACGGCCTCGTCGGCGAGGCTGACGAACCGCGGGCACGTGCGGCGGCCGTGCGCCAGGTGCCGGCCGGTCGCCGCGGCGCCGTCGTTCGGCAGACCCATCGCGTTCACGAGCGCGCGGCGAGCGGGCGACCGCGCGATCCGCGGCCGGGCGTTCCCCGGTCGTGGGTCGCGGGTGACCGTGCCGCCGACCACGTAGCCGAACCCGAGCGCGCCGAGCGCGTCGAGATGCTCGCAGGTCTTGTCGAACCCGGCGGCCAGGCCGATCGGGTTGCGCAGCGCGACCCCGGCGAGCGTCGTCTCCAACGCCGGATGCTCGATCGCGTTGCCGATCCGTGACCACGGCAGGGGGAGGCCGAGCAGCCGCAGCGCCACCCGGTGGGCGCTCTCGGGGTCCATCGCGAAGAACGCCGGACGCCCGACGGCCGCGTACCAGCCCTGCCTCCGGCGCATCGCGCGGCACTATAGTCCCGCCCCGATGGGCGACGACCTCGTCCGGCGGATGGTGGCCGCCTCGGAGCTGCACGGGGAGTTCGTCCTGTCGTCGGGTCGGACGTCGACCGTCTACTTCGACAAGTTCCGCTTCCTGACACGACCCGATCTGCTGCGCGAGGTAGCCACGGCGTCGGCCGGACTGCTGGCTCCCGGGACGGAGCTCCTCGGCGCACCCGAGGGGGCCGCGATGCTGCTGGTCGCCGCGGTGGCGCTCCAGACGGAGCTCCCCGTCGCCGTGGTGCGGAAGCGGGCGAAGGCGTACGGGACGCGCGCGCAGGTGGAAGGGCAGGTCCCACCGGGTGCGCGGACGACCCTGTTGGAGGATGTGAGCACCACGGGGGAACAGGTGCGGCGGGCGGCCGAGGTGCTGACCGAGGCCGGTGCCGACGTCGCGCGCATCGTGCTGGCGATCGACCGCGGCGGCGCGGATCACCTGCGCGGAGCGGGCTACGACGTGGCGGCGGTGGCGGTGCTGCGACCCTCGGACTGAGCGGTCAGATCGCTTCGCAGCGCCAGATCCTGAGCTCCCACAGCAGGCGGCTCCCGCGCTGCCGGAAGCTGACGAGGCCCTCCTTGACCAGCCGCGCCACCGCCTTGGACTTCGCGACGAGGTCGGGCAGGGGGAACTCGCGCTCCAAGACGGCCTCGATGCGGTCGCCGAACACCTCGCGCATCGCCGCCAGGATCGTCTTCTCGTCCTGGATCGTGCCCGTCGGCAGGTAGAGGCGGCCGCCGGGAGCGAGGGTCGTGCCGATCGAGTGCAGGAACTTGCTCGGGAGCTCGGCACCGGTCGGACCGCCGGCCGGCACCTGGTCGAACCACCCGGTGGCCGCCGCGATGTCGTCGGGGATCCCCGAGACGTCGCCGATCAGCACCGACGCGCGGACGTCGCGGACGGGGTCGAGGAGGTCCCCCTGACGGAACTCGCACACGTCGTGGAGCCCCAGGGCCTCGGCGTTGCGCTCCGCCGCCTCCACCGCCGGTTGCGACAGGTCGCAGCCGTAGACCTTCTTCGCCCCGAGCTTGGCGGCCACGAACGCCAGCACGCCGCTGCCGCACCCCACGTCGATCACGGTGTCGTCGGGTCGGATGTCGAGGGCGTCGGCGAGCGACTTGCTCGTGTGCGTGGGGCTGAACACGCCCGGACCGAGCATGAGCGGGAACGGCCCGGTGCGGCCCTTCCATTCGACCTGCGCCGTCTCGGTTCCCATGGTCCTCCGTCACGATACCCCCGCGGCCGAGCGCCGTGGGGTTCGCAGAAGGCTACACGGACGGAAGCTCGAACGTCGCCGATCCGCCGGGGACGAGGGAACCGTCCTCGACCGCGGCGGCGTCGTGCTCGAGGTGGGCGGCGAGCGCCGCCGTGTCGATCCCACGGCTCCCCGGCGGGTAGGCGCCGATCCGACGCGAGCCGCGGCGGAGCAACGTCATCGCGCCGTGGCGGTTCCCGCGGAGCAGGTGGACGTAGCCCGCTCCCATCTGCGAGAGCCCCTTGAACAGCTCCTCGTCGCCGGTGCCGCGGGCCTGCTTCCACGCCGTCTCCCACGCCTCGTGTGCGCCGAAGAAGTTGCGCTCGCGCACGAACGCCCTGCCGGCCTCGTGGTTCTCCTCGATCGACATGGCGTCGAAGTCCGGCAGGTGGAGCTCCGGCTCCGCGTCCCACGCCTTGGGCCGGCCGAGACGGTCGCGCGGGCGCTCCCGCTTCTGCCGGGTCTCGCTCGGGACGCCGGTCTTGCCGACCGCTTCCTGGGGCATGGGTCGATGGTAGCGCCCGGCTCGCCGGGACACGCGGCGCCTAGATCTCGCCGTCCTCGGTGATCAGGATCTCGAGGGACTCCAGCAACGTGTCGTAGGAGCGCTCGCCGAGCCGGCGCTTCGTCCGCTGGTCGAGGGACTGGATCGCGCGCCGGCACTCGGCCGCCGCCCGTCGGCCCCGCGCCGTGAGGCGGACCAGCTTGGCGCGGGCGTCCGCCGGGTCCGGCACCCGCCGCACGTAGCCGCGGCCCTCGAGATCGTCGACCATCGCCATCATCGCCTGCTTCGTGAGGCGCGAGCCCTCGGCCAGGTCCGTGATGCGCGAGCCCGAGCGACGATCGACGCTCAGGAACAGCGCGGCGTGACCCGGACGGACGTCGGGGTATCCGCGTTCGGCCAGGTCCTCGTCGAGGTCCGTCGCGAGCGCCCGCCGTGCCTCGAGGAGCAGACGCGTCAGGTCCGTCACGCCGCCGATGATGCCATCCGGCGAGGTGACTGGTCAATCAGGTTGACCGATATCGGGGCCGTCCCGTCGCCGCATCGGCGGCGAGCGGTAGCCTGATGTTCGCATGAGCGACCTGCCGCCGGAGGACGTCGAGACCAAGCGACGGCTGCCCGAGCTGCTCGCGGCGCGGCGCGAGCTGCGGGCATCGACGCTCCGCCCGCACGCCGGACCGGTCGAAGAGCACGAGCAGGCGGGGGCGGCGGGGAAGAGCGGCACGTTGCGCGCGGCGATCTTCGGCGTGAACGACGGGCTCGTGTCCAACCTGGCGCTCATCATGGGGTTCGCCGGCGCGTCGCAGGACCGTGGGGTGATCCTGCTGGCGGGCATCGCCGGACTGCTCGCGGGTGCCTTCTCGATGGGCGCCGGCGAGTACGTGTCGATGAAGGTCCAGCGCGAGCTCCTGGAGCGGATGCTGCACCTGGAGGCGCACGAGCTGGCCGCCGAGGGCGACGAGGAGCTCGACGAGCTCACGGCGATCTACGTCCGGAAGGGTCTGTCGCCGGAGCTGGCGAGGCGGGTGGCCACCGAGCTGATGCGTGATCCGAGCGTGGCCCTGGACACGCACGCGCGCGAGGAGCTCGGGATCGACCCCGAGGAGGGGCTCGGGTCGCCGATCGGCGCCGCGCTCTCCTCGTTCGTCACGTTCGCGTTCGGCGCGTTCGTGCCGCTGCTGCCGTTCCTGTTCGTGAACGGCACCGCCGCGATCGTCGCCTCGGCCACCCTGACCGGACTCGCGCTCCTGATCGTGGGCGCGCTGACGTCCCGGCTCACGGGCAGATCTCCCGTGCTGTCGGCCCTGCGGATGTTCGCGATCGGGATGGGCGCCGCGGCCATCACGTTCGCCGTGGGTGCGCTCCTGGGCGTCTCGGTGGCCTGAGCGGCGGAGGGCCGATGGCGCTCGAGGTCCGCGAGGCGGCCGACGACGAGCTCGAGGAGGCCGGGCTGGTCACGGCCGCCGCGTATCGCGCGCTGATCGGCCCGGGCCACGACCGGGGCTGGGGTTCCTACCTCGACCGGATCGCGGACGCGCGCGGACGAGCCGCGAGGGCCGTGGTCCTGGTCGCGCTGGACGACGGCCGGATCGTGGGGAGCGCCACGCTGGAGATCCACGAGCGGATCGACGCCGACGACGAGCCGCTCGGCGCCGAGACGGCGCACATCCGGATGCTCGGCGTCGCGCCAGAGGACCAGGGCCGCGGGGCCGGCCAGGCGCTGATGGGGGCGTGCGAGGCCCGGGCCGTCGCCGCCGGGAAGACGCTGATGACCCTGAACACGACGCCGACGATGACCACCGCCCAGCGGATGTACGAGGGTCTGGGCTACGAACGGGGAGCCGACCGGGTGTTCCCGGACGGCTTCGTGTTGCTGAGCTACGCCAAGCGGCTCCCGCCCTCCAGCAGCTGATCGCGGAACTGCTGCTCGTACAGCGTCGCGTACAGGCCGCCGCGGGCCAGCAGCTCGTCGTGCCGACCCCGCTCGACGATGCGGCCGCGATCGAGCACGAAGATCACATCGGCCTGCAGGATCGTGGACAGCCGGTGGGCGATCGCGATCGTCGTCCGCCCGTGCATCAACGGTTCGAGAGCGGCCTGGACCAGGCGCTCGGAGGTGGTGTCGAGGCTCGAGGTGGCCTCGTCCAGGATCAGGATCCTCGGATCCTTCAGGATCACGCGGGCGATCGCGAGCCGCTGCTTCTCACCGCCGGAGAGCTTGTACCCGCGCTCTCCCACGACCGTGTCGTACCCCTCCGGCAGCTCGGCGATCCGATCGTGGATGTTCGCGGCACGGGCCGCCGCCACCAGCTGTTCGTCGGTCGCGTCCGGTTTCCCGTACGCGAGGTTCCTCCGTACCGTGTCGTGGAAGAGGTAGGTCTCCTGCGTGACCATGCCGATCGCGTCGCCGATCGACGCCAGCGTGACCGATCGCACGTCGTGACCGTCGATCCGCACGGCGCCCTGCTGGACGTCGTACATCCTCGGGACGAGGTAGGTCACCGTGGTCTTGCCCGCCCCCGAGGGACCGACGAGCGCGGCCAGCTGCCCCGCCTCGATGCGGAGGCTCACGTCGTCGAGGGTCCATGCGCGCGGGGCCGACCCACGCTCGAGGTCGTCCGCGTCACCGTCCCCCACCGGCGGGCTCGACGGCACGCCCTCGGGCGGAGCCTCGTAGCGGAACCGCACGTGATCCAGCTCGACCTCGCCGCGGACGTCCATGAGCGGGAGGGCGCCCGCCTCGTCCTCGATCTCGTGCTCCATGTCGAGGTACTCGAAGATCCTGTCGAAGAGCGCGAACGAGGAGTGCACCTCGGTCGACACCTGGAGCATCGAGCCGATCGGGAAGAACAGCCGCGACTGCAGCGTCGTGAACGCCACGATGCTGCCGGCGGTCAGTGTGTTCCCGAGCGCGTCGCTCCCGTTCGCGAGCGTCCAGCCCGCGACGAGGTAGACGAGGGCGGGCGTGATCGAGAAGAAGGTCCCGACGATCGCGAAGAAGGACCGCCCGATCATCGTCTGACGGATCTGCAAGCCCGTCAGCCGCTCGTTCTCCTGCTGGAACCTGCCGATCTCGTACCGCTGACGCCCGAACGCCTTGGACAGCAGGATCCCGCTGACGCTGAGGGTCTCCTCGGTCACGGAGGTGAGATCGGCCTGCGTCTTGGCGGTGCTCATCGCGACCTGGCGGCGGGCCCGGCCCACCCGCGCGGTGAGCCAGAGGAAGAAGGGCATCAGGAACAACGACAGCAGCGTGAGCGGGATCGAGATCAGGACCATCGCGACCAGCGTGCTCACGATCACCACGACGTTGGACAGGATCGAGGAGGCCGTGTCCGTCACCACCGTCTGAACGTTGCCCACGTCGTTCGCCAGGCGGGACTGGATCTCCCCCGTCCGGGTCGCGGTGAAGAACCGCAGCGGCATGTGCTGCAGGTGCAGGTACAGTGCGTTGCGCAGATCCTGCATCACGCGCAGCCCGACGATGTTGGCCAGGTACGTCTGGTAGACGCCGATCACGCCCGTGATGATCGGGATCACGACCATGAGCGCCACGTACACGTACAGCGTGTGCAGCTGCGGGCACGCCGCCCCGCCGCAGTCGCCCGGCGGGTTGCCGAACAGGGCCTGATCGAAGATCGCCTTGATCAGGAGCGGGTTGACGACGCCGAGGGTCGACGTGATCACGATCGCGATGCCGACGATCGTCACCTTGCCGCGGTAGGGGCGGAAGGTCCCGACGACGCGCCGGACCGTGGCGCGGCCGACCGGCCGATCGTCCTCGGTCGGCACGGCGAAGAACCCTCGATGGCGACCCATGCTCCAGACCTTACGGCCGGCGCCCGTGAACGCCCGCGGGGACGCTCACTCGGCGAAGCAGCTGATCTGCCGTTCCAGATGCAGACGCATGTCGGCGAGGTCCGTGAACCAGATGTCGCGACCAGGTCCGCCGTCGAGGACGTCGCCGCCGTGCGCGTCGAGCGCGGCGAGGCAGAGATCGTCGCCGGGGCCGCCCTCGATCCCGTCGCGGCCGTAGAAGTCGGTCAGGAAGTCGCGGCCGGGTCCGCCGAGATGGTGGTCGCCACCCTGCCCGAAGTAGGAGCGGTCGGGGCCGTCGCCGCCGCGCACGATGTCGTTGCCGGGACCGTTGAAGAACGAGTCAGCGCCGTCGGCACCGAGCAGCTCGTCGTCGCCGGCCCCACCGTCGAGGACGTCGTTCCCGTCCCCACCCAGGAGCCGGTCGTCGCCCTGTCCTCCGGTGATCGTGTCGTTGCCGGCCAGCCCGCAGATCACGTCGTCGCCCGCCGTCCCGGTCAGCTCGTCGGGGCCGGTCGTCCCGGTGATCGTGCACGAGCCGCCGGCGGCTCCGGGTTCGGCGAGGATCGGCGTGGCAAGGATCACGAGGGTGAACAGCACGATCGTCGAGCGCTGCAAGGATCCCCTCCCTGTGCGTGATGTCCGTGGCCTCCCAGGCTGCCAGAGGGACGTCAGGGATCCAAGGGCCCGTCCACCCGGTCGGCATCGGCCGTTGGACCGTCGCCCGACCAGGACAGCTCGTCGGCGCGGGTCAGGACCTCGTCGACCATCGCCGGCGTGAGCTTTCCCGTGAAGGTGTTCTGCTGGCTGGGATGGAAGCAGCCGAGCACGACGTAGGGGCCGACCACCGCCTCCGCCCCGTGCCCGAACCGTGGTTTCGGCCGCACGGTCCAGCCCCTCGCGGCCAGCGCGCGGAGGATGCCGTCCCAGGCGAACGCGCCGAGGCCGAGCACAACGCGGACGCGATCCAGCTGCTCCAGCTCTCGGACCAGGAAGGGGAGGCAGCGATCGCGCTCGTCGGTCGTGGGCTGGTTGCCCGGCGGCGCGCACCGGTTCACCGCCGCCACGTACGTCCCCCGGAGCCGGAGCCCGTCGTCGCGCGCGATCGAGGTCGCCTGGTTCGCGAGCCCGACCCGATGCAGCGCGGCGAACAGGACGTCACCGCTACGATCGCCCGTGAAGATGCGCCCCGTGCGGTTGCCGCCGTGCGCGGCCGGTGCGAGCCCGACGATCAGGATCCGCGCGCGCGGGTCGCCGAAGCCGGGCACGGGCCTGCCCCAGTACTCCTGGTCGGCGAACCGGGCCACCTTCTCCCGGGCGACCTGCTCGCGCCACGCGACCAGGCGGGGACACGCTCGGCACACGACGACCTCGCGCCGCAGCGCCTCCAGACCGTCGGCCCGGGCCGACGGTGGTGGGGTCATCGGCGGAGCTCCCTGAACCGGTCCTCCGCCTCGCCGAACGGCTCGAGCGGGTCGAGGAGCCGCTCCACGGCGCCGAGGAGCTGCTCGAACCCGGCGATCTCGGGCTCGCGCTCGATCGTCTGCTCCGCGCGCCGCCGCGTCGTCGTCAGACCGGCCTCGCATCGCGTCCAGACGTCCTCGAGCTCGGGGCGACGCCAGCCGGGCATCAGCGCGGTCGCGCGTATGAGCCGCGACATGAGCTCGTCCAGCGCGTCGTGGAGCGGGCGGCCGGGCATCCGCGTCCCGGGCAGCACGTCGGCGAGCCCGGCCTTCGCCGGCTCCACCTCGTCCAGGACCGCGCGGAAGGCGGCCTCGGCGCGGACGAGGTCCGCGGGCAGCTCCTTCCGCCGGAACCTCACGCGCCGGAGGCCTCGTGTCGCGCGGTCACCACCGCGGCCGGATCGTTCGTGGCCACCGCGTCGAGGCCGTCGCGCAGCAGGGCGATCGCCTCGGCCGGGTCGTCCACGAGCCACGTCCCCAGCGCCCGCCCCGCGCGGTGCACCTCCTGCGCGAAGCCGTCGCCGGCGGCGCGCACCTGACCGACGAACGGGAGCACCCAGGGATGGCCTTCCGCGGTCGCGAAGGTGAGAGCGGCCACCGCGTCGACCGAGTACTCGGTGAGCAGGCCCGTTGGGATCTGCGGCGCCTCGTGCCGCGAGCGCCGGAGCGAACCTGGGTTGAAGCTCGAGATCAGGACCGGTCCCAGGAAGGCCGCCGCATCCAGGGCGCGGAGCGTGGCGTCGACCACGGGCTCCTCGTCCGGCGTGAAGTCGGGCTCGCCGGGGATGTTCTTGATCTCCAGGTCGATCGCGATCCGCCCGGACAGCGTGGTGAGAGCCTCGTCGAGCGTCGGCACCTCGTTCCCGCCCTCGATCGTCAAGCGCTTGACCTCGGCCAGCGACAGATCGCGGAGCGCGCCGGCGCCATCGGTCGTCCGCGCCACGTCGGCGTCGTGGAGCACGACGGGGATCCGATCGGCCGTCAGGCGGACGTCGAACTCCACGGCGTCGGCCCCGACCTCGATCGCCCGCTCGAAGGCGGCGATCGTGTTCTCGGGCAGCTCGTCGCTGGCCCCCCGGTGCGCCACGACGAGGCCGCCGGCGCCCCCCGTCGCCTCTTGACTGAACGAGCGTTCAGACACTACGCTCGCGCCACCCTCGGTTCGATCCACGGGTTCGACCCCTGTGAGGCGACGTCCGGAGTGCCCGATGGCTGAACGGCGGTTCAAGCACACCCCCGAAGGCATGTGGTGGGTCGAGCGAGCCCGATGCATCGACGAGGACCCCGAGCTCTTCTTCCCGGTCGGCTCCTCGGCTCCTGCCGTCCGCCAGGTCACGCTCGCGAAGCAGGTCTGCCGCGGCTGCACGGTCCGCTCCGACTGCCTCGAATGGGCGCTCGTCACCTGCCAGGACGCCGGGGTGTGGGGCGGGCTGGACGAGGAGGAGCGACGTGAGATCCGCCGGGCACGGCGCCGCGCGGCCGCGGCCGCCGCGGACGAGCTCGTCGCGGTCTGAGGGACCGCTGCCGGCACCCGACGACGGTAGGGTCATGCCTGGCTGGACGGGCACAGATCCTCGATCACGCACTCGGCGCACCTCGGCTTCCGCGCCGTGCAGATCTGCCGGCCGTGGTCGATCAGGACGTAAGTGAAGTCGAACCAGCGGTCGCGCGGGATCAGGCTCATCAGGTCGCGCTCCACCTTGTCGGCGTCCGACTGGGCGCTGAACCCGATGCGGTTCGCCAGCCGGCGGACGTGCGTATCGACCGCGATCCCCTCGACGATCCCGTAGCCGTTGCCCAGGACGATGTTCGCCGTCTTGCGCGCCACGCCCCGCAACGTGATGAGATCCTCCATCGTGTCGGGGACCACGCTCCCGTAGACCTCGACGATGCGCCGGCACGCCTCGCGGATCGAGATCGCCTTCTGGTTGAAGAACCCCGTCGGCTTGATGTCCGCCTTGAGCTCGTCCTCGGGGACCGCCAGGTAGTCCTCGGGACGCCGGTACTTCTGGAACAGCTCCCTCGTCACCGTGTTGACCCGCTCGTCGGTGCACTGGGCCGACAGGATCGTGGCCACCAGCATCTCGAGGGGGTTCGAGAACTCCAACGCGACGTGCGCGTCGGGATACGCCTCGGAGAGGCGCCGGATCACCTCGGGAGCGCGTTCCCCGATCGGGTCGTCACGCGTCAACGCTCCCCCCGCACCGGTCACGCCCCCATGCTAGCCGTGGGGACCCCGGCGGGACGGCGACGTCAGGGGAACAGGGGAAGCTCGAACGTCGAGCCGGCCCCATGGCTCACCCACGTGCCGTCCGCGAGGACGTGGATCGCCTGACGCCCGTGCACCTCCCAGGAGGTACCGTCACCCGCCATCGCCGTGTCCTCGTCGAGGGCGACGAGGACACCGCCGGGAGGCGTGGCGCTCTCGATGAAGGCCCGCGCCCCCGGGATCCACGAGTCCACGATGTCCCAGTGCGGTGCGAACAGCACGCCGGACCGCGTGTACCCCAGCCCGGGCTGCCAGACCGCGCCCAGGTCGTCGGTGTCGCTGTCGTACGTGGTCGAGGTCAGGCACGCCACCCCGGCGCTGCACCCTGCGTAGGCGAGGCCGTCGGTCAGGCGCTCCTGGATCGCGGCCCACAGCGGTGTCTCGGACAGCACGGTGGCGAGGTACCAGGGGTTGCCACCCGAGAAGAACACGGCCGACGCTTCGCGCACGCGGGCGACCGGACCGTCGTCCATCGCGTCGTCGCGACGTTTCACGGGGAGGACCTCGGCGGCGATGCCGAGCCGGGCGTAGTGCTCGAGCCCCATGCGGCCCCACCGGTCGAAGACGTCGTCGCCCTCGGGTGCCGCGGCCGTCGGAAGGATCAGGATCGAGCCGTCGCCGTTCGCGCGAGCCAGGAGCCACGCGTCGACGTCGTCGTGCCACGCGCCGAACTCCCCCGAGCCCAGCAGCGCGACGGATCGTCCCGCCGCCCGGTCGATCACCCCCGCGCCTCCTCGATCGCCCGCGCGAACCCCGGGATCCCGCGTTCGACCATGTCGTCGCTCGCCGTGATCGAGATGCGGAACCACCCGGGCGACTCGAACATCGCACCCGGCAGGACGTAGACGTCCTGGGCGTTCAGGAGCTTGCAGAAGGCGACGTCGTCCTCCAGCGGCGAGCGGACCAGGATGTAGAAGGTGCCCTCGGGATCCAGCAGGTCGTACCCCTGCTCCCGCAGCGACGTGACGAGCACGTCGCGACGACGTTGCAGGGCGCTCAGGTCGTAGGCGATCTTCTCGAGGTCGGGGATCGCGAACTGCAGGACGGAGATCGGGAACCCCCAGCCGGTCGTGATCTGGGCGACCAGCAGCGGGCTCCGCAGCTCCTCGCGCTCCGGCATCGTGGGCGGGACCGCGACGTAGCCCAGTCGGGAACCGGGGGCGAGCTGCGTCTTCGCGTAGGTGTAGACCAGGAACGAGTGGGGGTACGCCGCCGTGGGGGTCTGGAAGGCCCGGTCGTCGAACACGATCCGGTTGTACGCCTCGTCGGACAGCATCCAGATCGGTCGGCCGTTCCGCCCGCTCGCATCGGTGAGGATCCGCGCCAACCCCTCCACCGTGGACGGTGGGTAGATCCGCCCGCTCGGATTGTTCGGCGAGTTCACGATGATCGCGCGTGTCTTCGGCGTCAGCGCCGCGGCGATCGCGTCGAGGTCGAGGTCGAAGGTCGTGCGATCGGCGAACACGCGTACGGGCGTGCACTGGGCGCCGACGATCAACGACTCGTAGAAGAACCACGGCGGGGAGACGAAGACCACCTCGTCGCCCGGATCCGTGAGCGCCCGGAGCAGGAGCGAGAGGCCCGTGAAGTTGCCGTTCGTGAGGTACACGTCGTCGGCCTCGAACGGCATCGCGAAGCGATCGCGGAGCCCGGAGGCGATCGCCTCGGTCGCCGCCGGATCGTTCTGCGTGTACGCGTAGTGGCGGGGGCCCGTCGGCTTCGCCGCCCGCACGATCGCGTCCACGTACTCGTCGCTCGCCAGGTCGTGGGGGTTGCCGAACACGAAGTCGCAGACCGAGGGTCGAGCGAGCCCCTCGAACAGCTCGGGGTCCATCGCCCAATCCGCGAATGCGCCCAGCGCCCCCATCGAGCGACGGAGCTGGGCCGAGATCAGGTCGGTCATCACGCCTCCTTCTGCGCGGCGAGCCGGAAGGACTCGACGGCCATCCATTCGCGCATCCGATCGCCGAAGACGTGCACGAGCCCCTCCACCTGGCTCTCGTGCGCCTTGATCGCTTCGAACTTCAGGTCGAGGACGTCCGGCGGGAGCCGGTAGTCGATCGCCAGCTCCCCCACGGGCGTGAGGGGTGGCGTCCCGGGTCGGAAGATGTCGAACGGCGCCAACTGCTCGAGCCACGAGTCGGCCCACTCGGGCGTCGCCGTCGCGTAGTACAGGCTGGAGCCCGGCGGCGCGGCCCGGTCGAAGGCCTCGGTCGCCCACCGCGAGACGCTCTTGTGGCCCTCGTGGCCCGTCATGCCGTCGGGACCGAACGTGAAGACGCTGTCGGGACGGACCTCGGCCACGATGTCGAGCACCTGAGGCGCGCCCCCCTCCTCGAGCCCCGTCTCCATGTCCACGTCGACCGGCCCGCGGAGGAACCGATGCTCGTGCACCCCGAGGATCTCCAGCGAGCGCAGGAGCTCTCGGGTCCGCACCTCGCCCATCGTTGCGGGGGGCCATCGCTCCTCGTCCATCGATCCGCCCTCCCCCCGGGTGGCGGTGACGTCCACGACCCTGCTTCCGGCGCGGGCGGCGGCCGCCATCAGCCCGGCGGAGAGGTAGATGTCGTCGTCCGGATGCGCCCAGAGACCGAGGACGGTTCCGAGCGCCGCGGGATCCGTCACGTCGTCGTGGGGTCGTCGGGCGTGGCGTGGAGCAAGGCTCGGATCCGCTCCGACAGGTCCGGGGGAACCTCCCGCTCCGCGCACTTGTCGTGGATCAGCTCTTTCAGGTGCTTGCGGAACTCGGCGCGCTGCATGCACGGGCTGCAGTCCGACAGGTGATGCGAGATCGACCGGCTGAGGGAAGGATCGAGCTCTCCGTCCAGGTAGGCCTCGACCTCCCGGAGGGTCTCGTCGCAGTGGGTCTCGCCGTCATCCATCGATCAGTCCTCGATCCTTGGCCGTCTGCCACAACGCCTTCTCGAGGGCTTTCCTTCCCCGGTGCAGCCGGGACATCACGGTGCCGATCGGGGTATCCATGATCTCCGCGATCTCCTTGTAGCTGAAACCCTCGACGTCCGCCAGCAGCACCGGCAGACGGAAGTTGTCGGGGAGGGATTCCAGCGCCGCCTTCACGTCGGCGTCCGGGATCCGCTCCAGCACCTCTTCTTCGGCCGAGCCCTCGACCGCGCGACCGCCCAGCCGGTCGTAGAGGTACCAATCCTCGATGTCGTCCACCCCGTCCACGATCTGGGGCTCGCGCTGCCGCTTGCGGTAGGTGGAGATGTAGCCGTTCGTGAGGATCCGGTACAGCCACGCCTTGAGGTTGGTCCCCTCCCGGAAGCCGCCGAATCCCCGGAACGCCCGCAGGACCGTCTCCTGGACGAGATCCTCGGCATCCGCACGGTTGCGCGTCAGCCGCAGCGCGGCGCCGTACAGCGAGGGCAGCAGCGGGACGACGTCGCGCTCGAACCGCGATCGGAGCGCCGGGTCGTCCTGGGTGGTGGGCTGCATCGTGCCTCAGGGTAGCGTCCGGACCCCGGTCCACACCGGCCCGACGCGCCGTCGGAACGTCAAGGATCGCGGCCGTGGAGACGATGACGGATGTGTGACGGATGCGCCGCATCCGTTCGCGCTGCCTGTCATTCCGTGGGGGCGGTGCGAAGATGGGGGAACCGATGCCCGACAACGATCGAAGCCCCGGACGTCGGCCCGGCGCCAACGGCCCCGGCCCGACGGTCCCGCGCATGCGGGTGACCCCCTGGATCATGGTCGCCCTCGTGGTGCTGGGGTTGATCCTGGCCAACGGCTGGTTCGCGAACGCCACGCGGGAGGACCTGACCTACACCGAGTACCGCGACAAGGTGACGTCGGGCACGATCGTGGGCACCGTCACCGTGTCGGAGTCCTCCATCTCCGGGACGTACCGGAACGACGACGGCGAAGAGGTCCAGTTCTCGACGACCCTGGCGAACAACTTCCAGACGCAGGACGAGATCGACTTCCTCACCGCCGAGGGCATCAACGTCCAGATGAGCACCCCCAGCCCGTGGCTCGGGCTGCTCGCCAGCATCCTGCCGCTCGTGCTCCTGATGGGGCTGCTGTACTGGTTCCTGTTCCGCAGGATGGCCGGCGGCGGGGCCGGCAGCCCGCTCTCGATGGGCCGCAACAAGATCAAGATCTACGACCGCAAGGAGATGAAGACCACCTTCTCCGACGTCGCAGGTGTCGACGAGGCGAAGGAGGAGCTGCGCGAGATCGTCGAGTTCCTGCGGAACCCCAAGAAGTACCAGCGGCTGGGCGGCCGGATCCCCAAGGGCGTCCTGCTGCTCGGGCCCCCGGGCTGCGGCAAGACGCTGCTGGCCCGGGCCGTCGCCGGTGAGGCCAACGTCCCCTTCTTCTTCATGAGCGGGTCGGAGTTCGTCGAGATGTTCGTCGGATTGGGCGCCGCGCGCGTGCGCGAGCTCTTCCAGCAGGCGAAGGAGAAGGCCCCCGCGCTCGTCTTCCTGGACGAGATCGACACGATCGGCAAGGGCCGGTCCGGCGCGATGGGCGCCGGGTTCGGCGCGCACGACGAGCGCGAGCAGACCCTGAACCAGCTCCTCGTGGAGATGGACGGGTTCGACTCGAGCAAGGGCGTCATCATCATGGCGGCGACGAACCGCCCCGACGTCCTGGACCCCGCGCTGGTCCGCCCCGGCCGGTTCGACCGTCAGGTCGTGGTGGACCCGCCCGACCTGCGTGGGCGCGAGGAGATCCTGCGGGTCCACGCACGCGGCGTGGCCCTCGCCCCCGACGTGGACCTGCACCGGATCGCGGCTCGCACCCCGGGCTTCACCGGCGCCGACCTGGAGAACGTGGTGAACGAGGCCGCCCTCCTCGCGGCGCGCCGCGACCGCAACGCGGTGACCGAGGCCGAGCTCGAAGAGGCGATCGACCGGGCGTCGATGGGGCTCGAGCGGAAGTCCCGGGTGATCAGCGACCGCGAGAAGGTCCGCGTCGCGGCGCACGAGATGGGCCACGCGCTGGTCGCGCACTTCTGCGAGAACCTCGACCCGGTGCACCGCGTGACGATCATCGCCCGCGGCACCGCCGCGCTCGGTCTCACGATGACCCGGCCCCTCGAGGACCGCTACATGGCCACCGAGCCCGAGCTGGAGGACATGCTCGCGTTCGCGATGGGCGGGCGCGTGGCCGAGGAGATCGTCTTCGGAGAGATCTCCACCGGTGCGCAGAACGACCTCGAGAAGGCGACGCACATCGCTCGGGCGATGGTGGCCGAGTACGGGATGAGCGACAAGGTCGGACCGCTCTCGTTGGGACGCGAGGACCAGAACCCCTTCTTCGGGGGCGGGCCCAAGATCTCGGGTGAGACCGCGCAGCTGATCGACCAGGAGGTCCTGCGGCTGCTGAACCAGGCGCACGACAAGGCCGAGCGCATCCTCAGCGACAAGCGCCAGTTGCTCGACAGCCTGCGCGAGCTGCTCCTGGTGGTCGAGACGATCGACGGCGACGATCTCGAGGCGTACGCGAACGGCACCAAGTCGATCCCCTCGGCCGAGGAGGCCCGGGAGGACGAGGAGCGGCAGGCGGCCGCCGCCGCCGAGGCGGAGCGGCCGTCACGGGCTGCGGCCAGCAGCACCGAGTTGCCCTCCGACATCGTGCTGCCCCCGGCGCCGCCCCTGCCTACCGACTGAGACGTCCCGCCGGCCGCGGAGCCGGTGCATCAGCCCGAGCCGTGGTCGTGATGGTGCGGATGGTCGGGCTCGCCCGACAGCACGAGGTCCCAGCGATCGCGCCACCGATCGAGGAAGCGGTAGAAGTTGCGCTTCGACCAGCGCGCTCGCTCCTCCGGCGGCGTCTCGAACCACATCCGGTGCTCGTGCTTGTGCACGGGGACCGGCACGACCTCGCAGCGGTACCCGAGGTCCTTCACGCGGAACGACCACTCGATGTCGGCGGTCCGGTACCAGCGGAACTTCTCGTCGAACGGACCTGCCTCCCGCAGCACCTCGCGGCGGAAGGCCATCAGGTACCCCTCGATCGCGTCGCACGGACCCGGGTCCGGCGAGGGCTCGAACTCACGCAGGTCGGTGGTGACGACCCCGTAGGGTCCGGCGATCCCGACGGCACGATCGCCGAGCGCCGAGTCCAGCGGCGCGATCACGTCGCCGGTCGGCTCGATCGACCCGTCGAGCGCCAGGACCAGGCGCCCGCGTGAGCGCTTGAGCCCCGCGTTGCGGGCGGCGGCCCACCCCGTCCCTTCGGAGAGGGGCACGACCTCGACGTCGTCGCCCCAGCGTCCGGGATCCTCGCCGGTGACGTCGGCGACGACGAGGTGCAGGGCGCGCGCGCCCGCGTGGCGCCGGAACGCCGCCACGGCGCGCTCGATGTCCTGCGGCCAGCCCTCACACACCCAGTGCACGCTGGCGTCGTGGGTCGTGGGCTCGTCGAGGACGTCCTCGACCTCCGCGGCCGCCACCCGTCCACCGGGCTCCGGCTCGGGCGCCGCGATCGGTTCGAGCCGGAACCCTCCGGGCTCGTCGACGACCGACCAACCGGCCTCGGCGATGCGGTCGCGGAGACGATCGGCCTCGGCATAGCGCTCCCCCGCCCTCGCCGCCGCCCGCTCCCGGGCGAGGCCCAGCACCTCCGGTGGCGCCGACCCCGGGTCCGTCATCGACGCCTCAGGCGGTCGCGGTCACCGTCGCCTTGCGCAACCGCGCGGCCATCGCCTCGAGCGCGTGCAACGCGATCGACGGGTGCTCCGTGAGCAGGCCCTTGAACACCCATTCGGTCAGACCGAACATCGTGATGTCCGTCGTCGCGGTCACGGTCGCCGTTCGGGGTCCGCCGTCCAGGAGAGCCATCTCCCCGAAGAAGTCGCCGGCCTGGAGACGGTTCACGAGCTTGCCGCCGATCGTCACGTCGGCCTCGCCCTGGTCGATCACGAACAGCCCGGCGCCCGGCTCACCTTCCGCGGCGAGCACGGCCCCGGCTTCGTGGTCGAGCTGCCGGGCCGCGCGGGCGATCGTCTGCAGCTCCTTCTTCGAGCAGCCGGCGAAGAGCGGCACCTTGGCCAGCCGTTCCACCACGTCGTTGGTCGCCACGCTGCCCCCTTGCGTCCTGCGGTCTCGTCGGCGCCTGGCAGCACCAGGGCGGATGCTACGCGGGGGGCGGCGCCCCGGTCCACTCAGGGCGGTCCACTCAGGGCGCAGGCGTGAGCCGCCACCGTTGCCAGAACGTGTCCAGATCGAACCCCGGGAGCCAGGTGGCCGCAGCGTCGGCGACGGCGCCCTGGAGATCCTCGGTCCGAGCGATCCCGTAGCGGTGCGCGGCGGCGTACGTCCCCAGGATCTCTCGGAACCGCGCCAGCCCGAACCGCGAGGCCAGCTGGGCCAGCATGCATCCGCCTCCGGAGTAGATCGTCTGGTACTCGTCGAGGTGGTCGCCCCAGTACCCCATGTCGTTGGAGATCCGCGCCTGCGGGCTGGGCCACCGGAAGGAGCCGCAGCTGCGCCATGGCCGGTACGGCAGGTACATCGACCAGGTCGCCAACGACTCGTCGAGCCACGGCTCGGCGTACTCGTCGTTGCCCACCAGCCCCCACCACCACTGGTGCGCCAGCTCGTGCGCGACGGTCAGGGCGTCCGGGTTCGTGAACACGATCTGCGGGTACTCCATGCCGCCGAACGTTCGGAAGGCGGAGACCACCAGGTCGACCTCGGGGTACGGGTACCTGCCGAACGCGTCGTCGAACGTCCGCAGGGAGTCGACGGCGTTGCGCTCCACCGTGCGCGCGCGGCTGCGCGAGACGAGGCCGGGCCGGAACCAGACGCGGATCGTGACGCCGTCGGCGTGGGCGATCAGCTGCGAGAAGCGGGCCGCCGCCCAGGCGAACTCCCGGACGTTGCGCGCCACGTAGGTGCGGGTCTCCCGGCCGGCGTGCTCGGTGCGCTCGGCGATGCGCCCGGTGGCCGCCGTGTCGAGGTCGTCGGGAACGTTCAGGGTCACGCGGTAGCCCGCCGCGAGCGAATAGAAGCTCTCGCCGAGGTCGACGTACGGGTCGAGGTGCCAGCCCGCGTCGTCGTGGATCGCCGGCACCGGGAGCGCGCCGCCGAGCAGGGCCATCCCGCCGTGCGCCCCGAACCGGTCGTTCCGCGCCGGCGTGCGGATGCGCAGGGACAGACGCAGGCGCGTGCGCTCGCCCGGAGCCAGCGTCCCGTCGAGGTCGACGGGGTAGGCGGTGCAGGCTCGGAGTGGCGCGCCCAACGTTCCTCCCGCGGTGACCCCGAGCCGGATCGCCAGGGGCTCGCATCCATCGGGTCCGTTGGACCAGATGCGGAGCCAGATGCGATGGAGCGGGATCGACCCGGTGTTCGTGAACGCGATGCGCTGCCGACCCCGCCAGCGCGTCCCGCGGCGATCGCTCCGGAGCCAGACCGCGGTGTCCACCTCGCCCGGCGTGCGGAGCACGCCGCCCCCGGGCGTCCCTGCGGGCGGTGCGCCCGAGGCGGCGGGCTCGCCGATCGCCGACAGGCTGCACGCGACCAGCGAGGCGATCGCCGCGGCGAGAGCCGCGACCCGGGGGAAGCGGGTCATCGGCCGAGTCTACGCGGGTGGGCCGGACCGCCGGCTCAGCCGAGCAGAGCGGCCGTGTAGGAGAACCGCTGGTCGTCATCGCGCGGCCGGCCCTGACAGGCGAACAGGGTCTGGCGCCCGCAGGTCGTGCGCGTGCTCGTGTTCGTGAGCACGAGCGTGGCCGAACGAACCGCGTCCCGACCGAACGGGACGATCCTGGTCGCCTCGCCGTGCCCGTTCACGTGGAGCGGGAGGAACCGGACCCTGCCGTCGTCGAACCGGACCACGACGGTCCCGGCCGTCCCCGCCTTCGGCGCCGGCCCGTCGATCCGCACGCGCAGGCGAGCATCGTTCCGGACGCCGGCGCGTGGCTCGAAGGCCACCTCACGGTGGCTCAGGTGGTCGAGCGTGAGGTCGGACCACGGCGTGCCGCCGTTCTCCCTCGTGACCCCATGGGTACGCGTCACCCGGGGCACGCCGTAGCGGTCGCCCTCTTCGTAGCGGGCCGCCGGCCAGACGTTCCACGCGCCGAACCCCGCGAAGGCGCGCGCGAACGACGACCCACGACTCTTGATCGCGGCGATCGCCGCGGTGAGCGAGTACAGGTCGCGGCCTCCCGGTGCCCCGTCGGCCTGCGACCACACGCGGTGCACGATGCCCGGGTCGAACCGCTCGCTCAGGAACCGCCAGAAGATCCAGGCGCCGTAGCGGTAGCCGCCGGCCCCCTGGTCGACGGGGATCCACGGCGTGCGCAGCTGGCTCGACCGGTTGAACTGGAGGTGGTCGTTCACCGCGTCGAAGACCTCGTCCTCCATCCACGTGGCGGTCCCCTCCATCAGCCACAGGTCCTCGGCGACGTCGTAGGCGAACTGCGAGGCGTGGAAGAACTCGTGCGCGGCGGTGGCCTGCAGCGACTTGAGCGGCGAACGGGGGTAGCCCACGAAGTCCTCGTCGATCACGCAGTACGCGGAGAGGTCCCAGAACCGGTAGGCGGACCCGGGGCGGCCGTGCGGGTCGTCGCTCGTGCAATAGCCGTAGAGGCCCTCGGGGCGGAGGTTCACCAGGTAGACGTCGAGCTTGTTGTTGGGCCCCGGGTCGGTCGATCCCCCGTCGCGCTTCGGCGGACGGAAGCCGAGGACGTCGATCTCGTGGGTCCAGACGTCGTCGAAGACCCCGGCCGTCGTGTCCACCCAGTCGGGGATCCCGTTGCCGCTCGGGTCGGCCAGCGGCGGCGCGTCCCCGCTCACCTCGACCCAATGGACGCAGAGATCCGAGGTGGTGGCTTCGGTGCAGGTGTCGCGGATCGAAGCCAGCGCCGGGCCCGAGTACCCGTCGTGGAACGGATCCTGGTTGCCGTCCGTGGGCCGCGCCAGCAACCCGTCGGCGACGCGGCGATCGGCGGGCGAGAGGTCGCCGCGCACGAGGAGGAGGTCCCGCAGGATCATCGTGGCGTCGCGACGGAGCGCCGGGGCCGAGACGCGAGCCCGGTCGGCGGCGGTGCCGCGGAGGGCGGTCCGGGCATCCGCCAGCACGCGCTGGGCTTCCGAGGTCCGAGTGGTCGCGCGTCGGTCCACCGGTTCGCCGGCGGCCCGCGCCCCGGCGACGGAACCGCCGAGGACGCCCGCCACGACGAGCACCACGATCGCGCGACGCACCCGTGCCTCCTCGCCCCGAACCCCTGGAACGGCGAAGGGGTGCCGACCCGTCGACACCCCCTCTGACCTGCTGTTTTCCCTTCGTCGCGGGGGTAGGATTTGAACCTACGACCTCTGGGTTATGAGCCCTTGCCCGTACCTTACCGAGCGTGTCGTCTCGTTGCCTCTAGTGCTCTGACCTGCGCGTTTACGACGACCTAGCGCGCTTCGTTGCGTCGGGTTGCGTCCTCTTCCGGTCGGCGTGGGGCAATTTTGGGGCAATCGTCGACGTGCGGAGCTCCTCGATCCCCGGTCCTCCGTGTCCGGCGCGTCGTGAGAACGCATCTCCGTCGCTCCTACGGGCTCGTCTTCGGCTCGTCGGGCGGCGGACCGCCGTGGACGGAGCGGAAGCGGCGGAGGAAGCGCGCGCGCTTGTCGCTCTTCGGATCGGCGAGGAGCTCGCCGACGTAGCTCGCGAAGTGGAGTCGGACGCGGTCGAGGATCGCGCCCGGTTTGATCATGAGCTCGACGTTCCCGTCGGCGTCGGGTTGCTCCTTGTAGCCGTGCGGGTCGTCGCGTCCGGCGACCGCGATTCCCGCTCCCGTGACCCCATCGTGGTAGAGCCCGCATCGGACCGCCTCGTAGATTCGTCCGCCGATCCGCTCGGTCTCCTCGGGAGGTCGGTCGGCGAAAACGTCGCGGAAGCCGATGAGGAAGTGCTTCTCCGAGGCTCCGTGACCCTCGAAGCCTTCGAGGTGCTTCCCGATCATCTCGAAGTAGCTCGCGACGATCGCGAGGACCGCGTAGTCGGAGTGGCGGTCCGCCTCCAGCAAGCGGACGGCGACGTCGAGTTGCCAACCCCATACGCGGTCGGCGAAGACTGAGACCTCGTGCTCTTCGGTCAAGCCTTCTCCGGGGAAGTCGCATCGGCGGTAGTGGGGACTAACCCACGAGAGCCAACCGCGCTCCTCGGGGTCCATCTCGTCGCCGACCGACCTCGGCTCCCCGTCCTCGCTCATCGAGCGCCCGCCCCGATCGAGGCGGCGGCTTCGCGGCGTCGCCACGCCCGGACGCGACACGTCGAGCCGCAGTACCGCGCGCGCCCAACGAGGGAGCGTCCGCACTCCTCGCACGGATGCGGCGTCGCCGCCCACTCGCGGCGCTCGGCGAGCTCGGCTTCCGCGGACCGCTCGCAATCGCGACACGGACCGACCGAGCCCACAACGAGCGCGAAGTGGACCCCGCACGTCGGACAACGGAGCTCGGTCGCGGCCATGCGGCGATGCTCGCACGGATCGGGCGGAGCTCGTCAAGCGCCGTCGCGGGAACGCAACGGCGGGACCCCTCCGGGTTTTGTCGGAGAGAGGTCTGTCCGGCAGAGCCTTGGCCCAAAAACCGCTCCGCACGATCTAGGTTCCGAAGATGCCTGATCCGCGGCAGGCGTATCCGTCCCTCTCGGGGAACCGGACGAACGCCGCAACCCCCGTGTCGTTCCGAGAGATGGTCCAAGTCCCCATCCCCGCATAACCGGCTTGCTCGATGCGGTCGGTTGGCAAGTCACCAGCAACCAACGCTCGGACCTCCTCTGCCGACGTCGGTGTTGATGGCCCTCCTTGAATCGTGAAGTAGGTCCATTCCTCGATTTGACACCAAGGGAGGAACTCCTCGAACGAGCTGTTCACATCGGCGGTCCGAAACATTTCTTCACCAACGCCGAGT
>DATBJQ010000034.1:0-3307 GCA_036556385.1 Actinomycetota bacterium
TCCTCAGCCTCGGCCGGTCGCCGTGCGACGCCGTCCCAGCGCGATCCCGAGGCCGACCGCGGCGATCGCCACGAGCGACGCGAGCACCATCGACGGGAGCGGGGTCGCCGGGACCGGCAGCCGACGGACCTCGAAGCCGGCCGCGACCGGGCTCGGGAGGTCGAACCCGCTCGCGTCGATCGCAAGGTCGTGGGTGAGGTCGCCGGCGAACGCGTTCACGCGGATCTGGCTGAGCCACATGCCGTCGGTCGGGAGCCATCCCATCCCGCGGTCCGAACGGAGGTCGGCCAGGAGCGACGGCGAGGCAGGCTCGCTGACTTCCTCGATCAGCCCGTGCTGGTCCCCGTCGCCCGTCGCGCGGTCGGCCAGGGGAAGGGTGGCCGGCGGCACGTCGGTCAGCAGGTAGACGTCCGCCTGGACCAGGTCCGACGCGGGTCGACCCAGCGCCAGGATCCGCAGCGGCACCCACGGGTTCGGGGTCGGGATCACGACGTGCACCGGCGTGCCCTGGCCCTGCTGCACGCCTTGCTCGTTCGCGCGACCCACGTCGAACTTCACCGCCATGAAGATCGGGCTGCGCTCCGCGTAGAACGCGAGCACCTCCGGCGCGTCCGGCGGCAGGAAGAACCCGTGATCGCTCGCCCACCGGCCCACGTCCTGTGCGCCGCCCTTCAGGACCGTCACGTCCAGGGCGTCGATCCGGGTCTCGAGCAACACCTGCGCGCCACCGGCGCTGTCGGCCGCGAGCGCCACGGCCCGCTCGGCCGGCTGCGGTTGCGTCTCCAGGATCAGCCGTTGGAGCGTCCAGTCGCCGCCCTTGATCACGTCGGTCGGGACGCCCGGGAGCGGCACGATCGAGCCGACCTCGGTCGCGTCGGCGCCGGCGAACGCGAACGAGGTGACGTAGTGCTCCACGCCGCGGTGGTACGCGGCGAGCGTGGTCGTGCGCAGCAGGCTCACGGTGCCGTTCGGGGTGACGAGCCCGCCGCACGCGAGCGCGGCGGTGGCCGGAAGCAGTGCGAACAGGGCCACGAACGCGGGAAGGACGATCCGACGGGCGAGACGCGAGCGGTGGGCCATGGGGTTCTCCTCCTGTGCGAGATCGCGTTTGGATGCGCGGAGGCGCCCGGAGGTTCCCGAGGACGAACCGCGAGCACCTCGCGGGGAACGACCTGCTCCGGATGAAGGCCGAACGCCCTCGCCCACGCCTTAGGGCGAACGGCATAGGGATTACGCCTTCCGTCCGTAGCTGGCCGGAGCGGGGGATGGAACACTCGCCCGACATCCGACGACGAACGCTGCGCGGGTCCCCCCCGCTCTCGCCCAGGAGGCCAGCCTGCATGCAGTCCCCCCGTGCTCTTCCCACCGGCGCCGTGCGGCGGCACCGACCCAGCACGATCCGCCGCTCGACGCTGATCGCGATCGCGTCGATCGCGACGCTCGCCGTGATGCTCCCGCTCGCCCCCGCCGCCGTCGCGGCAGGGAACCAGGCGGTCCAGCTCGACGGCACGAACGATGCGATCCAGCTCGGGGCCGGTGGAGGCTCGCCGCTTGGGGCATCGACCTTCACGCTCGAGCTCTGGTTCAAGCGGACGGGGACCGGCGCGGCGACGTCGACCGGCAACGGGGGGAACACGGACTCGATCCCGCTGATCACGAAGGGCCGGGGCGAGGCCGAGGGCTCCAACGTCGACGCCAACTACTTCCTGGGGATCGACCTGTCGAGCGGTGAGCTCGAGGCCGACTTCGAGGACACCGCGACGGGGGGGAACCACCCGGTCAACGGCGCGACGTCCGTGCCGATGAACTCCTGGCACCACGGCGCCGTGACGTTCGACGGCACGCAGCTCTGCCTCTACCTGGACGGCGTGCAGGACGGCAGCTGCACCGCGACCACCGCGGTGCCGCGCTCGGACTCGATCCAGATCCCGGCCGTGGGGACGGCCTACACGTCGTCACAGGCGAACCCGCCGACGGCTCCCGCGGGCTTCTTCGCCGGCGCCGTGGATGAGGTCCGCATCTGGAACGTCGCCCGGACCCCGGCCCAGATCCAGGCCTCGATGAACACCGACATCGGCTCGGCCACCGCCGGCCTGCTCGGCCAGTGGGCGATGAACGAGGGTGCCGGGACGTCGGCCGCGAACGCCCAGGGCTCGGCGGGCATCAACGCCACGCTCGTGAACGGCCCGACCTGGGTCGCCGGCGCGCCGGCCCTCGACGCGCCACCGGCCGGCAACTACGGCCTGCAGATGGACGGAACGAACGACTACGTGACCTTCGGCACCGCTGCAGGACTGGGCGCGAGCCAGTTCACGTTGGAGCTGTGGTTCAAGTGGAACGGCGGAGGCGACACGACCACCACCGGTACCTCCGGGATCCCGAACGCGATCCCGTTGCTCACGAAGGGGCGAGGGGAAGCCGACAGCGCTTCGAACGTCGATACGAACTACTTCTTGGGGATCGACGCTTCGACGGGAGTGCTCGCCGCCGACTTCGAGGAAGGCGCCGGCGGGACGAACCCCAGCCTGAACCACCCGATCCTCGGCACCACAGCGATCTCCACCGGAGTGTGGCACCACGCCGCCGCGACCTACGACGCGTCCGGGACGTGGCGTCTCTACCTCGACGGCGTGCTGAACGGCACCCTTGCCGTCGGGCAGCCTCCGCGGTCGGACTCGATCCAGCACGCGGCGATCGGCAGCGCGCTCACCTCGAACGGCACCGCCGACGGGTTCTTCGCCGGCACGGTCGACGAGGCACGCATCTGGAACGTGGCGCGGACCGGCGCCGAGATCCAGGGCGCCATGGGCGGCGAGGTCACCTCCGGGACCGGCCTGATCGGCCGCTGGGGGATGAACGAGGGCACCGGGAACAGCCTGGGTGCCTCGGTCGGCCCGAGCGGCACCCTGATGAACGGCCCGACCTGGGTCGCCGGCACGACCTTCACGCCGCCGAACACCGCGCCGGTCGTGGACTCGGTCGTGATCGATCAGGCCACGCCGCGGACGAACGACACGCTGACGGCGGCGATCACCTCGCACGACGCCGAGAGCAACCCGGTCACCTACGCCTACCAGTGGACGAAGAACGGCACGGACATCGCGGGCGCCACGAACGCCTCGCTGGACCTCGCGACCGCGGGCAACGGGGACGAGGGCGACCTGATCCGGCTGCGGGTGACGGCGTCCGACGCGAGCCTCACGTCAGCGCCGCTGACGTCCTCGCCCGTCACGATCCTGAACACGGCGCCGACGGCGACCGTGTCCCTGGACGACCACGCGCCCGGCACGAACGCCACGCTCACCGC
>DATBJQ010000035.1:0-3211 GCA_036556385.1 Actinomycetota bacterium
GTCGAGCGCCCGATCAGGCCCGCGAGCGGCAGGATCGCCGCGGCCGACGTCAGGAAGATCGCCAGGTCGGGCGCGTCGACGAGCCGCAGCACGATCGCCACGGGCACGAGCACGAGCAGCCAGTCGAGCGGTGGGCGTCGCGGCACGGCGCGAAGCGTAGAGGGGCGTCGCGAGCGGCGCCATCACCCCTTGGGGTCATCAACTAGTCTGAGACGGACTAGCCGACGGCGTGGGGCGCGCTGCCCGTCGCGCTGCCGGCGCCGTCGAGCGCCTCCTGGAGGACGTCCCAGGCCAGCACGGCGCACTTGATCCGGATCGGGTACTTCACGACGCCCTTCAGCGCGACCAGGTCCCCCAGGCGGTCCTCGTCGGGCTCGAGCTCCCCCGCCATCATCTGGCGGAACTCCTCAGCCAGCGCCAGGGCGTCGTCCACGGAACCGCCGCCAATCGCCTCCGTCATCATCGACGCGCTGCTCTGCGAGATCGAGCAGCCCGCGCCCTGGAACGCGACGGCGCCGATCCGGTCGCCCTCCAGGTGCACCAGGACGGTGATCTCGTCGCCGCAGAGCGGGTTGTTCCGCGTGCACGACCGCTCCGCCTCGGGCAGCTCACGCTTGTTCCGCGGATGCTTGTAGTGGTCGAGGATCGTTTCCTTGTAGATGTCGTCGAGCGCCACGCTTCCCTCCGTGCTCCGCGTCCGCCGCGGCTATCCCGCGAAGATCCCCTCGGCCTTCTCGAGGGCGTCGACCAGCAGGTCCACCTCGTCCTTCGTGTTGTACACGTAGAACGACGCGCGGGCCGTCGCCGACGTGTCGAACCGGCGCATCACGAGCTGGGCGCAATGGTGACCCGCCCGGATCGCGACGCCCTCCTCGTTCAGGATCGTGGCCAGGTCGTGCGGGTGCACGTCCTTGTGCCAGAACGACACCGCGCCTCCGCGGATCGAGGCGTCCTTCGGCCCGTAGACCGTCGCGCCGGCCTCCAGCAGCTGGTCGAGCGCGTAGCGCGTGATCTCCTCCTCGTGGGCCCGGACCTTGTCCATGCCGAGCGCCTCCAGGTAGTCGATCGCCGCGCCCAGCCCGACCTGCTGGGCGATCTGCATCGTCCCCGCCTCGAACTTGTACGGGACCGGCTTGTACGTGCTGCGGTCGTGGAAGACCTCGTGGATCATCTCCCCGCCGCCCAGCATCGGATCCATCGCGTCCAGCAGCTCGGCGGTGCCGTAGAAGCCGCCGGAGGCGGTCGGCCCGAGCATCTTGTGGCCGCTGAACGCCAGGACGTCGCAGCCGAGCTCGACGACGTCGATCGCGTGGTGCGGGGCGAGCTGCGCCGCGTCCACGACGACGATCGCCCCCACCGCGTGCGCCGCATCGATCAGCTGGCGCAGCGGGGTGATCGTCCCGAGGGCGTTCGACATCCCGGTCACGCCCAGGACCTTCGTGCGCTCGGTCAGGAGCGAGCCCAGGTCCGAGAGATCCAGCAGCCCGTCGTCCGTGAGCGGGACGAACCGCAGCTCGGCCCCGGTCACGGCCGCGGTCATCTGCCAGGGCACGATGTTCGAGTGGTGCTCCATGTCCGTCAGGAGGACCTGGTCGCCCTCGCGCAGGAACTTCCGCCCCCAGCCCTGGGCCACGGTGTTGATCGATTCGGTCGTTCCGCGCGTGAACACGATCGTCTCGGGCCCGGGGGCGCCGAAGAACCGTGCGAGCTTGGCCCGGGCGCCCTCGAACCGCTCGGTGGCCTCCTCGCCGAGCTGGTAGATCCCGCGGTGGGCGTTCGCGTTGTGCTGGGCGTAGAAGTCCGCCTCGGCCTCGATCACCTGCCGGGGCTTCTGCGAGGTCGCGGCGCTGTCGAGGTAGACGAGCGGCTTGTCGCCGACCGTGCGCGCGAGGATCGGGAAGTCGGCGCGGATCGCGTCGACGTCGAGGCCGCCCACGTGTCCGCTCATGCTCGCCGCCTCACCCCTCGTCGGCCGAGGCGCTCTCGTCGGCCGAGCCCTCGGCCAGCCCGAGCTCCTGACGCAGCCCCTCGTATCCCTTCGCCTCGAGCTCGGTCGCGAGCTCGGGCCCACCGGACCTCACGATACGACCCGCCATCATCACGTGGACGTGATCGGGCGCGATGTAGTTCAGCATCCGCTGGTAGTGCGTGATCACGAGCACGCCCAGGTCGGGGCCGACCAGCTGGTCGACCCCGGTCGCGACCGCCTTCAGCGAGTCGATGTCCAGGCCCGAGTCGGTCTCGTCGAGGATCGCGATCTGCGGCTCGAGCACCGCGAGCTGCAGGACCTCGTTCTTCTTCTTCTCCCCGCCGGAGAACCCCTGGTTCACGTACCGCTGCACCATCGAGTCGTCGACGCCGAGCAGGTCCATCTTCTCCTTCATGTGCTTGCGGAAGGCCAGGGCGCTGATCGGCTCGCCCTTCACGGCCTGGTACGCGGTCCGCAGGAAGTTCACGACGGAGACGCCCGGGACCTCCGTCGGGTACTGCATCGCCAGGAACAGGCCCCGCCTGGCCCGCTCGTCGGGCGTGAGCGCGGTGACGTCCTCGCCGTTGAACCGCACCCGGCCCCCGGTGATCGTGTAGCCGGGCCGGCCCATGATCACGTTCGAGAGCGTCGACTTGCCTGACCCGTTCGGGCCCATCAGCGCATGCGTCTCGCCCTGCTTCACGGTCAGGTCGATCCCCTTGAGGATCGACTTGCCCTCGACCTCCGCGTGGAGATCCTCGATCTGGAGCGTCGCCGCCCCGTTCGTCTCGCTCATCTGCCTCACACCTCGATCAGGATGTCGTCGCCCACGGTCCGGATCGGGTACGCGCCGACCGGCACCGTTGCCGGCAGGGCCCGTGGCGCCCCCGTGTTCAGGTCGAACGTGGAGCCGTGCTTCGGGCACTCGATCGTCTCGTCGTCGACGTCGACCTCGCCCTCGTCCAGGAAGTAGTGGGCGTGGGTGCAGATCGCGTCCACGGCCCGGTACCCCCCCTCCCCGAGGTTCGCGACCGCGACGAGCTTGCCCCCGACGGGGAACCGGCGAGCCTCGCCCTCCGGCACGTCGCCCACGGCGCAGACCCGCACGAGCGCCATCACCGCAGGCCCCCGGCCAGCTCGGCGGCGATCGCCGCCTCCGCCCCCTCGCGGACCTCGGCGATCGCGACACGGTCGAGGACCTCCTGGAAGAAGCCCGTCACGATCAGCCGCTCGGCGTCGGCC
>DATBJQ010000036.1:0-2004 GCA_036556385.1 Actinomycetota bacterium
TCGTCCTGTACGAGGCCGACGACCGGATCGGGGGGCACTCCAACACTGTCGACGTCGACGACGATGACCGACCCGTCCCCGTCGACACCGGCTTCATCGTCTACAACGAGCGCAACTACCCGAACCTCGTTCGCCTGTTCGACGTCCTGGACGTCCCGACGGAGGAGAGCGACATGTCGTTCTCGGTGTCCGTCGGCGGCGGCGCCTTCGAGTATCGGAGCCGGGCCCGAGGGCTGTTCGCCCAGCCGGCGAACTCGCTCCGGCCGGGCACCTGGCGGATGCTGCGGGACTTCCGGCGGTTCTGTCTCGACGCGCCTCGGGTGCTGGCCTCGGGGACCCGCGAGCCCCTCGGGACCTACCTGGAGCGAGGTGGCTACGGCGATGCGTTCCGGCTCGACCTGCTGCTCCCGGTCACCGCGGCGATCTGGTCCTCGAGCCTGGATGACATGCTGGAGTTCCCCGTGACGACGCTCGTGGGGTTCCTCATGAACCACGAGATCCTGCAGGTGCGATCTCGTCCCCGGTGGCGGACGGTGAGTGGGGGCAGCCGCGAGTACGTCCACCGCCTCGTCGCCTCGTTCGGGGGGCGGATCCGCATGTCCAGGCCGGTCGTCTCCGTCCGCAGGAGCGAGGGCTCGGTGGAGGTGCACGACGGTTCTGGAGCGTCCGACAGCTTCGACGAGGTGGTCTTCGCCACCCATCCGGACGTGACCCTCGACATCCTCGGCAGGGAGGCGACCCTGCCCGAGCGCGACGTGCTCGGGGCGATCCGCTATCAGCGGAACGAGGCCGTGTTGCACCGCGACCCCGCGCTGATGCCGCGCAGGCGAGGCGCCTGGGCGAGCTGGAACTACCTCGCCGAGGGCCGCGGCGAGCGCGATCGGTCCAGGCCCGTCTCGCTCACGTACTGGATGAACGGGCTCCAGAACCTGCGCACGCGCCGGCCGGTCTTCGTGACGCTGAACCCGATCCGCGAGCCGCACGGACACGTGCAGCGGTTCACGTACGCGCATCCTCAGTTCGACCGCAGAGCGATCGACGCTCAGCTCCGGCTTCCGTCGATCCAGGGGCGGCGCCGAACGTGGTTCGCGGGCGCCTGGTGCGGCCACGGGTTCCACGAGGACGGGCTCCGCTCCGGCCTTGACGTGGCGGCGGCGCTCGGAGCACCGGCGCCGTGGGCGGAGGCGTGGGTGCCGGCGGCCGAGGACGCGGTCGCGGCATGAACAGCGCGGTCTACGTCGGCACGGTGATGCACCGGCGGTTCCTCCCCACGGCGCATCGCTTCGCCTACGGCGTGTACTACCTGTGGCTCGACCTCGGCGAGCTCGAGGAGCTCGACCGAACGGTCGCCGGCTTCGGCCACAACCGCCGTGCGCCGTTCGCCTTCTGGGACCGGGACCACGGTCCGCGCGACGGCTCGCCGCTCCGCCCCTGGCTGGACGCCTATCTGCGCGAGGCCGGGATCGACCTGGAGGGCGGCCCGGTGCGGATCCTCACGATGCCGAGGATCCTCGGGCACGCGTTCAACCCGATCTCGGTGTGGCTGGGCTACGGGCCCGCCGGTGACCTTCGCGCGGTGCTCTACGAGGTGTCGAACACGTTCGGTCAGTGGCACCATCACCTCGCGGAGGTCGACGGCTTGGACCCCGCGGGCAACGCCCGGCACGTGTTCGACAAGGAGCTCTTCGTGTCGCCGTTCATCGACCAGGACGCCACGTACGAGTTCCGCGTCCGCCCCCCGGACGAGCGGGCCGCTCTGGTGGTTCGGGAGCGCGTGCGGGCCGGCCACGTGCTGACGGCGACCTTCGTCGCATCGCGTCGTGACCTCGGCAGATGGGCGCTGTGGCGAGCTTTCGCCACGCACCCGATGGTCACGCTCAAGGTGATCGGGGGCATCCACTGGGAGGCCCTGGGCTGTGGCGCAAGGGCGCGCCGTTCCGTCGGCACGGCCCGGCGCCGCAGCGCCTCGTGACGATCGAACGAGCGGGCTCGCGGGTGGCGGCG
>DATBJQ010000037.1:0-18202 GCA_036556385.1 Actinomycetota bacterium
GCAGCCGCTCCTCCCGGCGGACCGTGTCGACGGCCCGATGATGCACCAGGGCAAGGAAGAACCCGCGGAACGGGCCCCGGGCGGGGTCGTAGGCCTCGGGCGCACGCCAGATCGCCAGGAAGGCGTCGTGCACCACGTCCTGGGCCAGGAGCTGCTGCCCGAGGACCCGGTAGGCCAGGCCGTAGGCCGTCCCCGCGTAGCGGCGATAGAGCTCGTCGAACGCGTCCCGGTCGCCCTCGCTGAGGCGTCGATGCAGCTCCAGGTCGTCCCGCTCGCCGTCGCGCACCGCCGTATCCTCGCAGAGCCATGGGGGCCGAGCCGCATCGCGTGACCCTGTACGGGCGCCCCGGCTGTCACCTCTGCGAGGTGGCCAGGGACGTGATCCTGCAGGTCCGACGCCGGCATCCCTTCGCGTTCGACGAGGTCGACATCGAGCCGAACGAAGCCCTCGTGCGCGACTATGGCTTCCGCGTGCCGGTGGTGGAGGTGGACGGTCGAGAGGCCTTCGAGATCGACGTCGATCCACGGGAGCTCGCGGCCCTGGTCGGTGACCCGGCATCGTGACCGGAGGGTCTCGGCGGGGGACTATGCTCCACCCCATGCCGCACCCCGAGGCTGCGTCGCCGTGGTGAGGGAACGCCCGATCCCCGAAGCGACCGTGGGGCGACTCCCGTTGTACCTGCGGGCGCTGATCGACCTGGCGTCGACGGGCGACGCCACCGTCTCGTCCGACGACCTGGCCGAGGCCGCCGGGGTCACGTCGGCGAAGGTGCGCAAGGACCTCTCCTATCTCGGCTCGTACGGGACGCGGGGGATCGGGTACGACGTGGCCTACCTCGTGCAGCAGATCCGGCGCGAGCTCGGGCTCACGGAGGATCAGGCCGTCGCGATCGCCGGGGTCGGGAACCTGGGGCAGGCCCTGGCGAACTACAAGGGGTTCGCCGACCGGGGGTTCCGGCTCGTGGCGCTCGTCGACGCCGACCCCGACAAGGTCGGAGATCGGATCGACGGGCTGGAGATCCATCACGTGAACGATCTGCCCGCGCTGGTGAAGGCCCACGGCATCGCGATCGGGATCGTTGCGACCCCGGCGGCGGCGGCGCAGGAGGTCGTGGATCGGATGGTGGCGGCGGGGATCCGCAGCATCCTGAACTTCGCGCCGGCGATCGTCGTCGTCCCGGCCGGCGTGTCGGTGCGCAAGGTGGACCTCGCGATCGAGCTGCAGATCCTGGCCTACTACGAGCAGCGCCGCGGGGAGCTCGGCCAGGTCAAGGCCACACGCGCGGCTTCGCGGTGACGGCCGGGCCAGTGACGGCCGGGCCGGTGACGGCCGGGGTCACTTCGAGATCGTGATCCACACGAGCGCCGCGACCACGATGATCATCAGCGTGAAGAGGATGAACTGGACGCTTCCCTGATCCAGGAGGGGTACCTGTCCGAGCATCTCGCCTCCTCTCCCTCGCTCACGCCGGTCCGTACCACGCCGGCGCGGTCCCACCGGTGAGGAACGCCTTGCGCTTGCGCTCCGCGCGATCCAGGAGCGGCAGGTGCACGGCGAACAGGATGATCGCGCCGATCAGGAACATCCACGAGTACCGCGGGACGCTCCCACCGTCGTGGTACAGCGATACCGTCGTATGGGGCCCTCCGCCCGTGAAGAACGCCGTCACCACGGCGAGCCTCGTGCCGTCGTCGGCGGTCGCGAACGACGTGGAGTCGACGCGGAACTGGGTGGAGGTGATCGCGGTCAGGTCCTCGTGGGGGATCCCGAGCTCCTCGTTGGACTGCTCGGCCAGGAACGCCGTCGCGGCAGATTGCACCGACTGGGCGTCCGCCGACCCTTCCGGATCGGTGAGGTCCGCGGGCTTCCACGGCGCCGCCGGATACGACTCGAAGGTCGACGACAGGTCGTTGTCGGCCGAGAGTCCGGCCGACACCACCAACCAGGCCTCCTCCGATCCCCGGGGGCCGAGGTTCGTGGGCGTGTCGGGTCCCTGGGCCCAGAACCCGAAGACCCACAACCCGGCCTGCAGGATCAGCCACCCCGAGAGCGCGACCATCAGGACGAGGTAGCCCAGGTAGCGGCCGAACACGGCGGCGAGCAGCACGTACACGGTCCCGACGAACAGGATGAACGCGGCGATCACCACGCCGGCGCCCTTCGCCAGGGTGCCGCAGTCGACCGCGAAGCTCAGGCAGCTGGAGGTCTCCATCAGGGCCGCTCCAGCACCGTGCCGTCGGCGTCGGCCTTCTCGAGGGCCCGGGTCTCGGCGTCCGGGTTCAGGCAGATGTTGTCCTCGAACGGGACCGTCTCCGAGCTGTACTCGATCAGGTACGTGACGATGTCGTTGATCTGCTGGTCGGTCAGCGCGCCCGCGTAGCGGATGCTCCACGAGGGCATCGGCGGGCGTCCCTCGTAGATCACCTGGTAGATGTCGTCCACCGAGGCGATCGCCGGGTGCGCGCCGTTCAGGTTGCCCTCGCAGATCGTCGTGAGGTTGGGCGGGTACGCGTACGTGTCGCCGGTGCGGATGATGCCGCCCTTCAGCTCGGGGCCGTGGCAGTTCGTGCATCCCACGCCCAGTTGGTTCTCCTCCGTGAAGGGGTGCACCGCCCGCTCCCCGCGGTCGAGCGCGAGCGTCTTGAGCTCCTCCTCCTGGGCGAGGTTGCGGTCGGGCTCCACGAGCCACTGCAGCGGGAACCAGATCACGAAGAACGCCACGAGCAGGACGCCCCAGCCCTGGTAGCGGTAGAGCAGCGGTGCCTCCAGGGCCGCGTCGGAGGGACCGGGCCGCATGCCGTGGGGGATCTCCGGGCCTTTGCCCCGCGCGCGTCCGCGGGCGACGATCGCCCCGATCGAGACGATGACGACGATCGCCCCCAGGGCCAGCAGGATGATCCCGGCCAGGTTGGTCTCGGCGAGCATCCCGGGCGGCATCCTCCTACCCCGCCGCCACGCAGAAGGGTCCCTGCGGCGGCTGGTCGATCGTGTCGGTGCCGCGCGGTGGTCCGAGGATCACCTCGGACGTGTCCACGAACACCTGGTCGTTCTCGACCGTGATCTTGAACCGGTCCAGGCCCCGGGGCGCCGGTCCCAGCTGGTACTCGCCGGCGCCGTTGTACTTCGAGCCGTGGCACGGGCACTCGAACCACTTCGACTGGGCGCAGAACGGGACCCTGCAGCCCAGGTGCACGCACCGCTGGTACAGCGGCATCAGGCCGTCGGTCGTCACGAACTCGGCGGGGTAGTCCGCGGCTCCCTCGCCCGGCTGCCCGTTCCACGGGACCAGGTAGAAGCGTCCGGCGCCGTTGTAGACGTAGCCGACCTCCTCGGCCTCGGCCTGCAGCTCCGACAGGTCGCCGGCCGTGATCACGGAGCCGAAGCCTCCGCGGAGGTTGGGCCACAGGAACGCGATCGTGCCGGCGCCGAACTCGGCGCCGAACACCAGCACCGACACGACCAGCGACCGCCGGAAGAAGTCGCGCCGGGACATCGCGGGGACGGGTTTGGCCGGGACGGCGCCCGGCTCCGCGGCCTCCGCCGCCTCGCGTGCCTGGCGGCTGGCTCGCAGCGACTGCGACAGGAACAGCGAGACGAACAGGATGATGCCGAGGAGCACCAGGATGGCGACGATCGTCGCGGTGCTCATAGCTCGAAGAACACCCCTTGGGCCCAGGGCCAGACCCAGTTGTAGCCGGGGCCGCGGAAGAACGAGCCGATGATCGTCAGGACCGCTCCGAACATGAACAGCACGGTGAGCAGCGTGATCGCCACCTTGCGGTCGCCCGGCTTGACGCTGGGGTTGCGGTCCACGAACGGCACGGCAGCCAGGCCGACCAGGATGAACGTGGGGATCGAGATGCCGGCCACCATCGGGTGGAAGTAGCGCAGCAGCTCCTGCAGCCCCAGGAAGTACCAGGGCGCCTTGGAGGGGTTGGGGGTCAGGTTGGGGTTCGCGACCTCACGCAGCGGGGCGTTGATGAACGAGGAGAAGATGAGCATCCCCGCGAAGAGGATCAGCATCGCGACGAACTCCTCGATCAGCAGGTGCGGCCAGACGTTCACCCGGTCGCCCTGCTCGCGCTCGACGCGCTGGATCCCCTCCGGGGGCACCAACGCCAGCAACCGGTGCTTGTCCGGCGCCCCCTTCTTCGGGGTCGGGAGGTTCCCGGTCGGCAGCGGAGCCTCGCGCTTGGCCGTGGTCACGGTGGGCGCGGCGACGGCCACGCCGGCGACCCCCGCGGGAGCGGCTGCGGCCGGTGCCGGTGTCGCTGCGGCGGCGGCCGCCGCGGGCGGCGCGGCGCCGGCGGGGCGGGCGGGGCGTTCCTCGACCTCCTCGGGATGCGCGGCCTTGTAGGCGCGGATCGCCTTGGAGCGTGCCCGGCCCTCCGCGATCCGGCGATCGACGCCGGAGGCGACCTGGGCGTCGAGCTCCTGCTGGTAGACCTCCTGGTCCTTCGGGGCCTCTTCCCAGGTCATGTCAGCTCCTCGCAGGTCACAGCGGGCCCGAGATCCCGCCGTCCTTGCGGATCCGCCAGAAGTGGACCGCCAGGAACAGCACCAGGACGAACGGCAGGGCGAGCACGTGCAGGACGTACCAGCGCAACAGCGTGTTGGGGCTCACGATCGCGCCGCCGAGCAGCAGGAAGTTCGCCTGCTTGGCGATGAAGGGGCTGTAGCCGGCGAGCGAGGTGCCCACCGTGACGGCCCAGATCGCGAGCTGGTCCCACGGGAGCAGGTAGCCGGTGAACGACAGCCCGAGCGTGAGGAACAGCAGCACCACGCCGACGACCCAGTTGAACTCCCGCGGCGGCTTGTAGGCGCCGGTGTAGAACACGCGCGCCATGTGCAGCGTGACCGACAGCACCATCAGGTGGGCACCCCAACGATGGAGGTTGCGCATCAGGTCGCCGAAGAACACCGAGGTGCGGATCGTCTGCATGTCCGTGTAGGCGGTGGCGCCGCCGATGTCCGCCATCGGCCGGTAGAAGAACATCAGGAAGATCCCGGTCAGCGTGAGCAGGATGAACAGGAAGAACGAAAGGCCGCCCAGGCAGAACGTGTAGGTGAGCTTCAGTCCGTGCCGCTTCACCTTCACCGGGTGCAGGTGGTACAGGACGTTGTTCATGGTGGCGAGGGCGCGGTCGCGCGACGTGTCCTTGTAGCCCCTGCGATAGATCGAGCCGGGGCGGAACATCGACTTCCAGACCTCGGTCTCGCGGATGCGGTCGCCCATCTGGCTCGGCGACGGCAACTTGATCTTCGCCACGTCCCCCTCTTCCCCAGCTCCCTCGGGCTACCGCCTGATCACTCCGGTGCCGCCTGCGAGGCCGGCACCTCCGCCATCGTCCGCGCGCCACCCTGCGACTCGGGCAGTCGCGCATAGTACAGCGTGTCCGTGGGGCACCGGTCCACGCACACGGAGCACCGCGTGCACGCGTTGTCGTCGACCACGAAGATCGCGTTGGACCCGGCCACCTCCGCGCCGACGACCTCCTCGTCGACGCCCTCGACGATCTCCGGCGACATCATCCAGATGCAGTTCCAGGGGCAGACGTCCTCGCACGCCCGGCACAGGATGCAGTTGTCCGGGTCGAGCATCAGGTGCTTGGGAGACTTGACCCCCTGGCTCAACCACTCGGGATCGACGGCCTCCACGACGTAGTCGTCGTGGATGTCGACCTCGGTCTTGGTGAACGGCATCGAGCCTCCTCTACCGGTACCCGCCCGTCGGACGCGTGTCGCCCGAGCTGCCGCGCAGCTTCTTGCGCCAGTTCTGCATCACGGCCGCGACGACGAGCACCGTGATGATGGGCCCCGTCGTCAGGCCCATCGCGATCGCGTCGCGCAGCTGCAGGTAGCCCTCGAGGGAGGTGGGCGACTGCAGGAAGGCCTCCACGTCGGTGGGGCCACCCCAGCCCAGCGTCTGCTCGGCGAAGTACATCCAGAACGACGGCATCACGGACGTGGTGATCAGCAGGAAGAAGATGAGGGCCATCGAGAACAGGACCGCATTGGTCCAGGTCCACTCGAAGTCCCGGACGAAGGTCTCGGCGCGGGACCGCATCCCCTGGGTCCGCTGCTTGAGCGGAGACTCCGTGACCACGTCGACCTGGCTCATGCCCCCGTCCGTTCCGTAGCGGGCCGCATCATAGCAACCGACCCCTCCGCGACCGGCTCGTGAATCCGTTCACGAGCCCGCTCCGGTCACTATCCCCTGCGACGGCGGCTCAGACAACCTCCCTGCGCCCGCCGACCGCGACGGCTCTGGCGGCTCGGCGACCAGGCGCTCCCTACACTGGCGCCGTGCTCGCGCAGACGGCCGACCTCTCCGGCTGGTGGGCCCCCGCGCTGGCGTTCCTCGCGGGGGCGGTGTCGTTCGCGAGCCCCTGCGTGTTCCCGCTGGTGCCGGGCTACGTGTCGTTCGTGACCGGCGAGAGCGTCGTCGACGCACCGGGTCAGGCCGGGACCGAACGGCGCGTCCGGGTCCTCCCGATCCTGCTGTTCATCGCCGGGTTCACCGTGGTGCTCACCCTCCTCGGCGCCTTCTCCACGACCTTCGTGAAGATCTTCAAGGGCAACGCCGGTCAGATCGTGGCCGGCTCCTTCATCGTGCTGATGGGCCTGCTGCTGATCGGCTACGGGCTGCGGCGCGGACCGCTGGCCCTGTACGCCGAGCGGCGCCCGCTGCTGGAGCGGGTCCGGCCGGGTGCCGCCGGCGCCTTCCCGCTCGGCATGGCGTTCGCGGCCGGGTGGTCCCCCTGCCTCGGGCCGGTGCTGACCGCGATCCTCGCGATCGCCTCCCAACAGAGCGCCGCGCGCGGCGCCCTGCTCCTGGCGATCTACTCCCTGGGGCTGGGGGTCCCGTTCCTGCTGATCGGCGTGGGCGTCCAGTGGCTGACCGGCGCCCTCGGCTGGGTGCGGCGCCACTACACCGCGATCGCCGTGGCGTCCGGTGCCCTGCTCGTCGCCGTGGGGGTGCTCGTGATCACGGGGCTGTTCACGCGCTACCTCGTGGCGCCCCTCGTCCGCTACGCCCCGCAGCTCTGAGCGCGTCCGCACGAGCCGGGGGCCCGATCGGCGCCACGACGCCGCAGTAGCATCGAGGGTCCCCATGGCTCCCACGGCGCCGACCTCGGAGGCCCGGCCCACGCTCCGGCGATCCCTCGCCATCGTGTGGCGGTCGCTGCGTTCCATGCGCACGGCGCTGATCCTGCTCCTGCTGCTCGCGCTCGCGTCGGTCGCCGGCTCGTTGCTGCCGCAGATCCCCAACAGCCCCGATCGCGTGGCCCGGTACCTGGTGGATCACCCGCTGTGGGGTGACCTGTTCTGGCGGGCGGGACTGTTCGACGTCTTCGGCTCGTGGTGGTTCACGTTGATCACCGTCCTGCTGTTCGTGTCGCTCGTCGCCTGCTTGCTCCCGAGGTCCCGGGCCGCGATCCGGGCGATGCGGCAGCGCCCGGTCCAGGCCCGTGAGATCGACTCGTTCCGCCACGTCGCGGAGCTCGCGGCTCCCGGGGATGCGGTGTCGGCCGTCGCGGCCGCCCGGCGCGTCCTGAGCCGGCGCCTGTATCGGGTCGAGGTCGCCCCCGACGGCGCCGCCCTGGCGGCGGACAAGGGCGCCCTCCGCGAGCTGGGCAGCCTCGTGTTCCATTGGGCGTTCGTCCTGCTGCTCCTGGGGGTCGTGATCGGCAAGGGGTTCGGGTACACCGGCCGGGCCACCCTCGCCGAGGGCCAGACGTGGACCGACGCGGCCGTGAACTACGACGCGCTGAGCCTGCGACCCGGCCGCTACGCGTCCGGCGACCACACGGGGGTGGGCATCCGCCTCCTGTCGTTCCGCAGCGACTTCCGCAGCACCGGCGTCCCGATGGACTTCGTCTCGCGTGTCGAGCTCCTCGACGCCGAGGGCGAGGTCGCGGGGACGGAGGACATCCGGGTGAACCATCCGGCGTCGTTCGGCGGGCTCCGGATCTTCCAGTTCGGGTTCGGGTGGGCGCCGGTGGTCGCGGTCGAGCAGGCCGGCACCTCGATCTCCGAGGGTCCCCTCGTGCTGGGCCAGGACCGCGCGCCCGAGGGGGTCTCGCAGCTCGCGATGCCGTGGCGTGGCTTCCTGAAGCTCCCGAGCCTCCGGCCACAGATCGCGGTGGAGCTCGAGCTGTGGCCGGACAGCGACGCGTTCTTCCGAAGCCTCGAGACGGGACAGCCGCAGCCGATGCTCCGGCAGAACGCTCCGTTCATGAACTACACCGTGTGGTCCGGGCGCCTGACCGATCCGTCGCTCCGCGACCTGGACACTCGGTCCATGGAGGAGATCGGGAGCGGCGTGATCGGGGCGGGCCAGACGGTCGACCTGGAGCACGCCTGCCTGGTCGGTGGGGGCGGCGCCGGCGACGAGACGTCCTCGGCCTGTCCGGCGGGCACCCCGACGACGCTCACGATGGCGTTCCCCGACCTGGTTCGGTACTCGGTCCTGCAGGTGACCAAGGACGTGGGTGTCCCCATCGTCCTCGCCGCCGCTATCCTCCTGTTGATGGGCCTCCTGCCCGCCCTCTACACCTCGCGGCGCAAGCTCTGGGTGCGCGCCGAGCCCGATCGCGACGGCGTCCGTCTGCAGATCGGTGGGTTCGCGCTGCAGCGCAAGCCGCAGTTCGAAGAGGAGTTCGCCAAGGTCGTCGCGGCGATCGCGGACGCCACGGGGAGCTCCGACGCATCGGCCCGGGAGATGGTGGAGGCGCGATGACGCACGCGGAGCTCGCCGTCTGGTCCAAGGACCTGTTCAACGTGGCGCTGTTCGCGTACCTCGCCGCGATGGTGGCGTCGTTCGCGTACCTGGCGTTCCGCGCGAAGCCGCTCGCCTGGGCGTCCACCGGGCTCGGCGTGGCGGGGCTGCTCGCCAACGTGGCGTCGATCGTGACGCGCGGCATGGCCGCGGGCCGGACGCCGTGGGGCAACATGTACGAGTACTCGGCGATCCTGGCCGCGTTGGTCGTCGTCGCCTACCTCGTGGCGGTCGAGTGGCGGGCGCACCTGCGGACCCTCGGTGGGTTCGTCTACGCCTTCGTCGTGTTCACGATGGCGATGGCGGTCCAGTTCTTCTACGTCGGACCGACGGACCTGTTGCCGGCCCTGAATTCCTACTGGCGCCAGATCCACGTCACGTCGATGATCGCCGCCTCGTCGTTGCTCGGGATCGGGTGCGTCTTCACGATCCTGTACCTCGTGAAGGACCGGGGCGAGCGCCGCCGGGTGGCGGCGATGCAGGCGCAGGAGCCACCGCCGATCCTCGGGGCCGCGGTGGATGCCGACACCCCGCCGGACCTGCTCCCCGAGGCCGGCGAGCCTGACCCACAGCCGGCGCCCGGGGGGCGACGGGGCCCGCTCCCCTCGGCCGCGACGCTCGACCGCCTCGCGTACCGCTTCATCGCGTTCGGCTTCCCGATCTGGACCTTCGGCACGATCTGCGGCGCGATCTGGGCCCAGGAGGCGTGGGGGCGCTACTGGGGCTGGGACCCGAAGGAGACCTGGGCGTTCATCACGTGGGTGATCTTCGCCGGGTATCTGCACGCGCGGGCCACCGTCGGGTGGAAGGGGCGGCGGGCCGCCGTGATCGCGCTGGTCGGCTTCGTCAGCCTGTTCGTGACGTACTACGCGGTGAACCTGTGGATCAGCGGCCTGCACTCGTACGCCTGAGGGCTGCTTCCCCGGTCGGGAGCGGGAGGGGCCGATGATAGAGTCCTCGCGCTCGCGCCCCACCGGGGTGCGCCGCCGCCGGATCGGGAGAGGGAGGGTCGTGCGCAGGCGCTCGCTGTGGGTCTTGGCCCTGGTGGCGCTGACGTTGCTCCTGGCGGCCTGCTCCAACGGCGACCTGCCTCAGGACACCTTCGATCCCGCCGGCCAACCGGCGCAGGAGCAGAAGGGCATCCTGATCTTCGTCCTGGTGATCGCCGCGCTCGTCTTCGTCCTGGTCGAGGGCGGGATCGTGTTCATCTCGCTCCGGTACCGGCACCGCAAGGGCCAGGAGCGGATGCCGAAGCAGATCCACGGCAACACCCGGCTCGAGGTCGGCTGGACGATCGCTCCCGCCGTGGTCCTGGCGTTCGTGATGGTGCCCGCGATCTCGATGATCTGGAGCCTGGCCGCCCAGCCGCCCGACGCGATGCACATCACCGTGAAGGGGTATCAGTGGTGGTGGGGCTTCGAGTACACGGATCCGGACATGAACGTCTCCTACGCCGAGAACGAGCCGATCACGACGGCCGACGTCATGGTCGTGCCGCTGGGCCGCACGATCGATCTGTCCGTGACGGCAGCCGGCGGGCTCGTCAGCGGCCCGGGTCCCGACGGCGAGCCCAACCCCGACTTCGAGGTGATCCACTCCTTCTGGGCTCCGCGCCTGTTCGGCAAGCAGGACGCGGTTCCCAACCGCACCAACCACATCGTCTTCACGCCGGCGGAGACGGGGACCTTCCTGGGGCAGTGCGCGGAGTTCTGCGGCCTCCAGCACGCGCGGATGAAGTTCCGCATCGTCGTGCTGGAGCCGGCCGCGTTCCAGCGATGGGTCGCCGAGCAGAAGGGGCCGGCGGTGGAGCCGGACCAGGAGCTGATCGATCACGGCATGGACCTGTTCATGAACGGCGAGTTCGAGGGCGGGCAGTGCATCGCCTGCCACACGATCGGCGGGACGGAGGCGGCCGGAGCGGGGGGTCCCGACCTGACCCACTACGCGGCGCCCACGCACGAGTGCTTCGCGGGGTGCAACTTCGAGACGCGCGACGTCGAGGCGCTGAAAGCGTGGCTCCGCGATCCGAACGCGGTGAAGCTCGGCGCGAAGATGCCCAATTACCACCTGAACGACGAGCAGATCGATGCTCTGGCGGCCTACCTGATGAGCCTCACGTGAGCGGGATGGACGACGTGCGAGGCAACGTGATCGGGCTGTGGGAGGTGGGACACCCATGGCGAGCGTGAGCCTTCCCGGGAGCGGTGGCTGGCTGCGCCGTCCCACGGCCACCACCGGCGCGTGGAGCTGGCTCACCACGGTGGACCACAAGAAGATCGGGATCATGTACGGCGTCGCCGGCTTCCTGTTCTTCCTGATCGGCGGCCTCGAGGCCCTGCTGATCCGCGCCCAGCTCGCCGGCCCCGACGGCACGGTCCTCAACGCGGATCAGTACAACCAGCTGTTCACGATGCACGGCGTCACGATGGTGTTCCTGTTCGTGATGCCGATGGGGGCGGCGTTCTTCAACTACCTGATCCCGCTCATGATCGGTGCGCGCGACGTCGCGTTCCCGCGTCTGAACGCCTTCTCGTTCTGGGCGTTCTCGGCCGGTGCGCTGTTCCTGTACTCCAGCTGGTTCCTCGGCGGCGCGCCCAACGGGGGCTGGTTCGGCTACGCGCCGAACTCCACCACGGACCCCACGATCGGGATGTCCTTCTACGCGCTCGGGCTGTTGATCACGGGCGTCGCCTCCACGGTGGGCGCCGTGAACCTGGCGGTCACCGTGATCAACCTGCGGGCGCCGGGGATGTCGCTGTTCCGCACGCCGGTGTTCGTGTGGATGGGCCTCGTGGTGCAGTTCCTGCTGATCTTCTCGCTGCCGATCATCACGGTCGCCCTGTTCCAGATGCTCTTCGACCGGCGCTGGGACACGGCGTTCTTCGATCCCACACGGGGCGGCGACCCGGTCCTGTGGCAGCACATGTTCTGGCTGTTCGGGCACCCCGAGGTCTACATCCTGATCCTGCCCGCGTTCGGCATCTTCTCCGAGGTCCTGCCGGTGTTCAGCCGCAAGCCGCTGTTCGGGTACCAGTTCGTGGTGTTCAGCGGGATCGCGATCGGCTTCATCGGCTTCGGGGTCTGGGCGCACCACATGTTCGCGGTCGGGCTCGGTCCGGTCGCCAACACGGCGTTCGGGGTCTCGACGGCGATCATCGCCGTGCCCACCGGGATCAAGATCTTCAACTGGATGGGCACGATGTACGGGGGCGACATCCGGTTCCGCTCGGCGATGCTGTTCACCGTCGGCGGCGTCGTGATGTTCGTGATCGGTGGCCTCTCGGGGGTCACGCACGCCGTCGTGCCCTCCGACTACCATCAGACCGACACGTATTACATCGTGGCGCACTTCCACTACGTGATCTTCGGCGGCGGCGTGTTCGCGTTCTTCTCCGGGCTCTTCTACTGGTGGCCCAAGGTCTTCGCGCGGATGCTGAACGAGCGCCTGGGGATCATCCAGTTCTGGGTGATGGCGATCGGCTTCAACATCACGTTCGGCCCGATGCACATCCTGGGCCTCCAGGGCATGATCCGCCGCGAGTACACCTATCCGGAGGGGCTGGGGCTGACCTTCTGGAACCAGATCGCCACCCTGGGCTCCCTCCTGATCGCGCTGTCGGTGCTGATCTTCATCGTCAACGTGATCTGGACGCGGCGCACCCCGAAGGGTCTGGAGAACGAGGATCCGTGGGACGCGCGGACGCTCGAGTGGACCACGTCGTGCCCGCCGCCCGCCTACAACTTCGAGGAGACCCCGGTGGTGAGCTCGCTCGATGAGTTCTGGCACCGGAAGTACGCGGTCGACAAGGAGGGCCGGACGATCCGCGTGCCGGCCGGGGCTGCTTCGGCCTCCCACGACGACGGGCACGGGGCCGGCCACGGGATCCACCTGCCGAGCCCGTCGTTCTGGCCGCTGATCGCCGCGATCGGCCTCCCGATCATCGCGTACGGCGCGCTGTGGTCGTGGCCCCTGCTCGCCGCGGGCGCGCTGGTGACGCTGATCGGCGTCTACGGATGGGCCCTGGAGCCCTCGGTGGCGGAGTGAGCGCGATGGCCGACGCGACGACGATGAGCCCCGACGAGCACACCACCACGGGGCTGCCCAGCACGAAGCTCGCGATGTGGCTGTTCCTGGCGTCCGAGACGTTGCTGTTCGGCGCCCTGATCACGGCCTACGTCCTGTACCGGGGCGCGAGCGAGGTGGGGCCGTACCCCGCCGACATCTTCGACATCGCCTACACGTCGGTGTCGTCGTTCGTGCTGCTGGCGAGCTCGCTCACGATGGTCCTGTCGCTCGTGGCGGCCGAGAAGCGCGACTACGCGCGGATGCGGGTGTGGCTCTTGGCCACGGCGTTCCTGGGGCTGTCGTTCGTCGGTGGCCAGGTCTACGAGTTCACGACCTTCTATCACGAGGGCCTGGCGATCACGACGAACCTGTTCGGCACCACGTTCTACGTGCTCACGGGGTTCCACGGCGTCCACGTCACCGTCGGCATCCTGATGCTGCTGTCGCTCGTCGGCATGTCGTGGTCGGGGCGGATGCCCGAGGACGTCGGCTTCCCGGTCGAGATGGTGGGTCTCTACTGGCACTTCGTCGACATCGTGTGGATCGTGATCTTCGTGGTCGTGTACCTGATCCCGACCCCGAACCCGGGCTGAGGAGCGGAGCGCATGGGTCAGCGGCTCGATGAGTTCCACGAGGAGGCGGGGGAGCGCGGCATCGCCGACCCGCGCGAGGCGCACGCCCCGCACAAGCAGCACCCCAGCGCCAAGGAGTACATCCGGATCGGGATCATCCTCGCGTTCCTGACCGGGTTCGAGGTCTGGCTCAGCTACTCGGGGGTGCGCGACGGTCTGCTCGTGGGCCTGTTGATGCTGACGATGGTCACGAAGTTCGCGCTCGTGGTGCTGTGGTTCATGCACCTGCGGTTCGACGATCCTCGGTATTCGCGATTCTTCCTGGTCGGGTTGGCGCTCGCGGCGTGCCTGTACCTGATCGTGCTCCTGCTCTTCGGGGTGTTCCAGGACTAGCGATGGGCGCCCTCCCCTGGCACGCGCACGTCGACGTCTGGTTCGTCTTCGCGTCGCTGGCCGCGGGGTACCTGGTGCTCTGCCGCCGGCACCTGGCCCGCACGGGCGAGGCGACGCCGCGGCGGCGGAAGGTCCTGTTCCTGACGGGGATCGGGCTGCTGTGGCTGGTCTCGGACTGGCCGATGCACGACCTCGCCGAGCAGCGTCTCTACGCGGCGCACATGGTGCAGCACATGGTCTACACGCTGGTGGCCGCGCCCCTGATCGTGACCGGCGTGCCGGCCTGGCTCTGGCGCAGCATCCTGTCGCCCGCCCCGCTGCACACCGTCTTCCGCTTCCTGACCCGCCCGCTCGTCGCGCTGCTCCTGTTCAACGGCGTCCTGCTGCTCACCCACTGGCCCGCCGTGGTGACCGCGTCGGTGGGGTCGGAGCTCACGCACTTCCTCCTGCACGTGCTGGTCGTCGTCTCGGCGATGATCATGTGGTGGCCGGTGGTCTCCCCGCTGCCGGAGCTGCCGGCGCTCTCGCCGCCGGGCCAGATGCTCTACCTGTTCCTGCAGTCGCTGGCCCCCACGATCCCGGCGTCGTTCCTGACGTTCGGACGGTCGCCCCTGTATCACGTGTACGAGGCGTTCCCGCGGATCTGGGGGATCACGGCGCTCAACGACCAGCTGATGGCCGGCCTGATCATGAAGCTGATCGGGGGGTTCATCCTGTGGGGCGTGATCGCGGCCGTGTTCTTCCGGTGGGCGGCCCGCGAGCAGGCTGAGGACTGGGACGAGGTCCGGTGGGGCAAGGTCGACCGCGAGATCACGGCGGGGCTGCATCGATGAGCGAGCAGCACCGGACCCCGCGCGAGACCCTGCTGCCCGCGATCGCGATCCCGGTCGTGTCGCTCGTGTTCATCGGGCTCGTCCTGTGGTTCTTCTCCCGCGTGCTGCTGCGGCTCAGCCACACCGCGGCCACCGCCACGGCGTTGGTGGTGGCGGCGGGGATCCTGGGCGTGGCCCCCATCGTGGCCAGCCGCCGGCAGGTGGGCGGCGGCGCGGTGTTCTCGATGGTCGGCGGCGTCTTCGGCATCACGATGCTCGCCGGGGGCATCGCCCTGCTGGTGGGTCAGCCGGGTGGGGAAGGGGAGGGCCCGGTCGTGATCACGATCGCCGCGCCCGAGGGGGCCGCGGAGAACGGGTTCAGCACCACCACCCTTCAGGCTCCGGCCGACCAGCCCTTCACGATCGCCTTCGACAACCAGGATCCCGGCGTCGCGCACAACATCGCGCTGGCCGAGGCCGAGGGCGACGCGCCGTTCTTCGAGGGGACGTTCGTGACGGGGCCGATCCAGACCGAGTATCCGATCGAGCCCGTCGCCGCGGCCGACTATTTCTTCTTCTGCGAGGCCCATCCCGCCACGATGACCGGCACGCTGACGGTCGCCGTGGGGGTCGAGCCCGGCGGCGAGGGCGAGGGCGAAGGGCCGCCGACCGTGGTCGCCCGCGACCTGGCCTTCGACACCGACACGATCACCCTGCCGGCCGACACCGAGGGTCCCCTGGTGTTCGACAACGAGGACCCGTCGCAGCCGCACAACATCTCGATCTACACCGACGACACCGCCGCCGAGTCGCTGTTCACGGGAGAGATCTTCCCGGGGATCGACGAGCGGACGTACACGATCCCGCCGCTCGAGGCCGGGGACTACTACTTCCGCTGCGACGTGCACCCGGACATGAACGGGACCGTCGTGGTCGAGGGTGGCGGCGGTGGCGGCGGAGGACCGCCCACCGCGTCGCCGCCCGGCGGGTAGGCGTGACGCGCACGATGCGCGGCCTCGCCGTCGTGCTCCCGCTGCTCCTGTCCCTGGGTGCGACGTGCAGCTCGGACGAGGTCACCGGCGTCCGGCGGGTCGAGGACCCGCTGCCCGTCCTGGAGGGTACGGCCGTCGACGACGGAGCTCCCCTGTCCACGGCCGACCACGCGGGCGACGTGCTGGTGCTCAACGCCTGGGCGTCGTGGTGCGCCCCCTGCGAGGCGGAGATGCCGGAGCTGGTGCGGGTGGCCGAGTCGTACGAGGGCCGCGGCGTGACGTTCCTCGGGATCAACCACCAGGACCAGCGCGCCGCGGCGCAGACGTTCGCCGATCGCTACGAGGTGCCGTACGACAGCTTCCACGACGAGGCGGGTCGGTTCGCCGCGAAGCTCGGCTACCTCGGGCTCCCCGACACCTTCGTGGTGGACCGGGAGGGCACGATCCGCTACGCGATCACCGGCGCGACGAACGCCGACGAGCTCTCCGGGCTGCTCGACGAGGTCCTCGCCGAGGACGGTGGCTGAGCGTCAGACAGGCTGTGCCTCAGATCAGGGCGTCCACGGCCACCGCGGCGAACAGGGCGGCCAGGTACGTGATCGAGTACGTGAACAGGCGCCAGGCCCGGTCGTTGGTCGGCGAACGCCACAGGGTCAGGGCGCGGAACACGAACACCCCGCCCAGCACGAGCGCCGTGGCCAGGTAGACCGGGCCCATCGAGGCTACGGGGACCAGGAGCAGCGTGACCCCGAACAGGACGAGGGAGTACAGGAAGATCTGCCGGCGCGTCTCGTCGTCGCCGCGGACCACCGGCATCATCGGGACCCCAGCGGCCGCGTAGTCGTCGCGCACCCGCATCGCCAGGGCCCAGAAGTGTGGCGGCGTCCACACGAAGACCATCGCGAACAGCACGACGGCCGGCCACGCGAGCGAGCCCGTCACGGCGGCCCAGCCGACGAGCACCGGGGCGGCCCCGGCCGCGCCGCCGATCACGATGTTCTGGTCGGTCGTGCGCTTGAGCCACATCGTGTACACGAACACGTAGAACGCGAGCGCCGCGAGCGCCAGGATCGCCGACAGCACGTTCACCGTCACCGCCAGGAGCGCGAAGGAGACGGCGCCGAGGACGAAGCCGAACCGCAATGCGTGCTCGGGGGTCACCGCGTGCGCGGGCAGCGGCCGTTGGCGCGTCCGGCGCATGACCTCGTCGATGTCGCGGTCCAGGTACATGTTGATCGCGTTGGCGGAGGCCGCCGCCAGCGTGCCGCCGACCAGGGTGGCCACGATCAGCGCGATCGAGGGGATGCTCCGGGCGGCCAGGATCATCGCCGGGACGGTCGTGATCAGCAGGAGGACGATGATCCTCGGCTTCGTGAGCGCCAGGTAGGCGCCCGCGGCATCCCGCAGCGACGCGGGCGGCGCCGGCGTGTCGGCCAGATCCCGCTCGGCGTCCGGCCGTCCCCCCGGAAGCTGCGGCCGCCGGCGCGCGGCCACGGCGAGGGCCACGACGGCCGCCCAGACCACCGCCGACACGGCGACGTGCGCCGCCCGCGGCACCTGCGCGAGCTCGGTGATCACGTTGATCCCGCCCAGGATCACCTGGACCACGACGGCGACGGCGGCCAGGGAGGACAGCGTGACCAGGACCCGCGACCGGGGCTGCATCGTGCGCCCACGCACGGCGAGCCAGAGGATCAGCGCGACGACGACGAGCGCCAGCCCGCGGTGCAGGAACATCTCGGCGGCGCCCGAGACCGCGAGCGACGGGGCCAGCGTGCCCCCCATCAGCGGCCAGTCCCGGAACGCCAGGCCGGCGCCCTCGGCGCGGACGTAGGTCCCGATCAGCAGGAGGGCGTACGTGGCGGCCACCGTCCACGCCGCGAGGTGGGCGTAGCCGGGGTCGCCCGCCCGGCGGTCGCCCAGGTAGGCGAGCGTGGTGATCGCCACCGTGAGGGCCAGCGCCACGAACGCGGCCGCGAAGTGTACGGTCACGACCCGCGGGTCGAGGTCGGACAGCACGACCCACCCACCGAGCGCGCCCTGGATCGCGAACAGCGGGGCGAGCGCGATCGCCAGCCAGGCCGCCGTCCGCGGGATCGGCAGCCGGTCACCCGACCGGCGGGCCCGCAGGACCAGCACGACCGCGAGCACGGCGAGCGCCAGCGCCAGCAGGCCGCTGAGCACGCCGAGCGCGCGATGGAGGTACTCGATCAGCGTGTGGTACTCGAGCCGGGGGATCCAGGAGCCGAAGCACCGCGGCCAGTCGGGGCAGCCGTCCCCCGATCCCGTGGCCCGGACCACGCCGCCCCACGCGATCAGCAGCAGGGTGGAGGCCGTGGTGGCGACGGCGAGGCGACGGAAGGCCTTCATCGGGGCGGTGACCGCGGCGTGCGGACGCCGTGGCGCCGCGCCATGATAGCCGCGGCCAACGACCGGTCGGCCGACCGGCATCGGGCGACCGGCATCGGCATACTGGGCCCGATGACGGCCGGCACCGCCGACGCCCCCGCCGAGCTCCTGCTCCTGCGCGAGCGTGTCGACGACGTCCTGCGGGAGTTCCTCGACGAGCGGCGGCGAGAGCTGG
>DATBJQ010000038.1:0-24384 GCA_036556385.1 Actinomycetota bacterium
GCGCGGACGGGCGCCCGCACGTCACGCCGCTCGTCGCCGTGTGGCTCGACGATGCCGTGCATTTCGCCACGGGCCCGGCGAGCAGAAGACGAAGAACCTCGACGGCAACCAGCACGTCGTGATGATCACGGGCTCCGACCGCTGGGACGAGGGCCTCGACGTGATGGTGGAGGGCGAGGCACGGCGGGTGACGGACCGGGCGACGCTGCAGCGGCTCGCCGATGCCTGGGCAACGAAGTGGACCGGCGAGTGGACGTTCGGCGTCTCCGACCAGGGCTTCACCCACGCCGACGACGTGAGCGACGCCCTGGTGTTCGCGATCGAGCCCGACAAGATCCTCGCGTTCGGCAAGGGCACGTTCAGCCACACGCGCTACCGGATGCGCTGAGCCCCGTACCCTCATGGGCATGGAGCTGCCCGCCGGCTACGCGTTCCGGTCACCGACGCCCGACGATCTCGAGGCGGTCGGCGACCTCCTCGTCGCCGACCAGCGAGCGGCCGGCGGCGAGCCCGTGCTCGACGCGCACTTCGTCGAGCAGATGTGGAGCCGGCCGGGCTTCGACCTCGCCACCGATGCGTGGGTCGTGACCGACGACAACGACGCGATCGTCGCGTACGGACAGGTCCGGCGCGAGGAACCGGAGCTGGTCGGCTCCTGGGGCGTCGTCGATCCGGATCGCCGCGGGCTCGGGATCGGGGCGGCGCTCGTCCACCGGATCGACACCAGAGCGTCCGAGGTCCTGGACGATGTCCCGGCCGCCCGCTTCCACCACTCGATCACCGGAGGCGACGCCGGCGCGGAGGCGATCCTCCGGGCCCGGGGCCTGCACCTCCTCCGCCACTACTGGCACATGCAGATCGACCTCGAGGGAACCACCGAGCCCGGACCGTCCCCGGAGGGGATCGAGATCGGCGGCGTCGGCCCGGATGAGGACCTCCGCCCGATCCACACGGTGCTCGAGGAGGCGTTCCGCGACGACCCCGGCGACCACCCCGAGTCGTACGAGCGATGGGTCGAGGAGGAGACGACGAACCCGAGCTACGACCCGACGCTCTGGATGGTGGCGCGTGACGGCGGCACCCCCGTGGGGATCGTGGTCGCGAGCGCGGGCGACGATGGAGGCTGGGTCGACTGGCTCGCCGTGCTGAGCTCACATCGGGGCCGAGGGATCGGCGGCGCGCTCCTGCGGCGCTCGTTCGCGACCTTCGCCGACCGGGGGCTCCGGCGCGTGATCGTGAACGTGCAGGCGGAGAACGTGACGGGCGCGACCGCGGTCTACGAGCGCGTCGGGATGCGCGTCGTGAACCGCTGGGACCTCTGGGAGCGGGCCGGCGCTCAGTAGTCCCGGGACGCCCGATCGCGACGTCGTCAGGCGAGGTCGAGCCGCAAGAGGACCTCGTCCTCGAACACGATCCGTCCGGTGCGTTCGAACCCGTACCGCTCGTAGAAGGGGATCGGACCGCCTTCCCCCTCGCCGGCGCTGGTCCACAGCTCCTCGACGTCACCCTTCGCGCGGAAGTACTCCACGATCAGGTCGAGGGTCGCCGTGCCGAAGCCTCGCCGCTGGTAGCGCTCGTCGATCAGCAGCTTCCACAGGTAGTGCGGGATGTACTCGGGGCCGTCGACCTCGTCGCTGATCATCACGAACCCGACCGGCGTCTCGTCCTCGAAGACGCCCCAGGTGATCGCCCTGCCCCCCGGCTCCTCGGCCGCCTCGAGCAGGGAGTCGGTCACGGTGCTCACGAACCGCTCCTGGGCGGGCGAGATGCGCAGCGCCTCGATCGCCTCCCGGTTCGTGTCGTCGAGCGGACGCAGCGTGACCATGCTCGGAACGATAGCGACGTTGCTCGGGCGCGGCCCTTCCCTCACGATGCGGGTCATGAAGCGGTGTCCGTTCTGTGCCGAGGAGATCCAGGAGGCGGCGGTCGTCTGCCGCTACTGCGGTCGGGATCTGGCACCCTCCGCCCCACCGCCGGCGACCGGCGACCTGCCGGTCCCCCCTGCGGAGCAGCCCGACGAACCCTTCGGTGGGGAGATGACGATCGGAGCCGTGCTGCTCACGATCTTCATGCCCTTCATCGCGCTGGTCGTCGCGCTCGTCATGCGCGGCAACGAACGTGGCGCTCGACGGCGAGAGTTCCTCAAGAACTGGGCGATCGCCAGCGGCGTCTGGCTGGCCACCGGGTGGATCATCGCACTCATCGTGTTCTCCGCGTTCGTCGGGGGCGTCAGCCTCAGTGGCGCCTGCGAGGGTGGGATCGACGAGTTCACACCCCCCGAGTACACGAGCACCGACGGCGAGAACTGGACCGCCGTCTACCCCTGCCTCGACGGAGGAACGACCGAGTCACCCCTCCCGCCGGGCGTCGACCCGGGCTGAGCGGGCGCAGCAGCCGACCGCGAACGACGAACGGACCGGGCGCGCGGTGTGCCCGGTCCGTTCTCGTGTCGCGCTCGCAGGCGGTTCGGTCCTCTCGACGAGGCTTCGTCCGGTCGACCAGCCGGAACCTGCGAGGTCGGTGATCTGGTGTGGATTCTGCCGGTCACCCGGCACGCGGACGGGGTGGTCCCCCGGCCCGCGAGGGACGGCTCAGCAGCCAGTCACCTCGAGGGTCTCATGCTGTTTCGGCAGTTGGACCACCTCCTTCCTCTCGTACCGAAGATGGTGCCGCAGGGCACCCCGAATGACAAGGAGCCCGACGCGTCATCGGGACGCCCGGCTGGGATGATGCCGACCACGCCGACGACGGGAGGGTCCATGGGCAGCTACGACGCGATGCTCGACGCCAACGCCAGGTTCGTCGAGGGCTTCGACCAGGGTGACGCCCAACTCCCACCGAACCGGCCGGTAGCCGTGCTCACGTGCATCGACGCCCGCGTGGTGCCCCCGCTCTTCCTCGGGCTGGGCATCGGCGACGCGCACGTGCTCAGGAACGCAGGGGGACGAGCGTCCGACGACGCCCTGCGGTCGCTGATCATCTCGTCGCAGCTCCTGGGCACCCGGCAGCTGATGGTGATCCATCACACCGACTGCGGGATGCTCACCTTCACGAACGAGGACGCGTGGACGATGCTCGAGGACGCGACCGGCACCAGCGCTCGCGACATCGACTTCCTCCCGTTCAGCGACGTCGAGGCGAGCCTCCGAGAGGATGTCCGCACGATCCGCGACAACCCCTTCATCCCGAAGGATGCCGAGGTGACCGGCTGGGTCTACGACGTCCGCACCGGCCGGGTGACGCAGGTCGAGGACGCCTAGCGTCGTCCACCGTGCACGACGACGGGTACTTCGACGAGCCGGTCGCGGCATCGTACGACCGTTCGTCGGCCGAGATGTTCGACCCCGCCGTCCTCGATCCGACCGTCGACCTCCTCGCCGAGCTCGCGGGGAACGGACGGGCGCTCGAGTTCGCGATCGGGACCGGCCGTGTCGCGCTACCGCTCGCCGCTCGCGGCGTCCCGGTCACCGGGATCGAGCTGTCGGACGCGATGGTCGCGCGGCTGCGGGCGAAGCCGGGTGGCGACGCGATCGAGGTCGCGATCGGCGACATGGCCACGACCGAGGTCGAGGGCACCTTCGCGCTCGTCTACCTGGTTTTCAACACGATCATGAACCTCACGACGCAGGCCGGACAGGCCACGTGCTTCCGCAACGCGGCCGCCCACCTCGCGCCGGGGGGACGCCTCCTGATCGAGGTCATGGTCCCGCAGCTCCGCCGACTCCCACCGGGCGAACGGTTCCACGTCTACGAGTCGCGCGAGATCCACTGGGGCGTCGACGAGTACGACGTGGTGACGCAGGGGCTCACCTCGCATCACTTCAACGTCGTCGACGGGCGGTTCGAGCACCACCCGATGCCGTTCCGCTACGTGTGGCCGGCGGAGCTCGACCTGATGGCGGAGCACGCCGGGTTGCGGCTGGCATCCCGATGGAGCGGCTGGAAGCGCGAACCGTTCACGGCCGAGAGCGACGGACACGTGTCGATCTGGGTGAAGCCGTGAGCGCCTAGCCCGAGAGCGCCTGGAACACGTCGTACACCATGAACGCGGGCCAGAAGACGCCCTGGAAGAACGCCCAGATGAACTCCCAGAAGGAATCCGCCTGCTGGAAGAACCAGACCCACGCCCCCAGGATCCCGAGCCCGTAGATCGCTCCGCCACCGGCCGCACACCGCGAGCTGCCCTCAGCCATCGTGCACGCACCTCCCCTCGACAGCACACCACGGGGAGCGGCGTGATCGTGAGACCGATGGCCCCGTGGCAGGCGGGCCGAAGGCTTCTCGTTCCCGGCGGACCCGCCTAGGGTGGGAGGACGCCGACCGAGGGGGAAGCACCCATGGCAGAGGCCCAGGTCAAGGTCAAGCCGGACACGATCGTGATGATCCACGGGCTCTGGATGACGCCTCGCAGCTGGGAGCACTGGAAGGAGCGTTACGAGGCGCGTGGCTACACCGTGCACGCGCCGGCGTGGCCCGGGTTCGAGGTTGAGGTCGAGGCGCTGAACGCGGACCCGTCCCCGATGAACGACCTCAAGGCCGAAACGGTGATCGACTCCTACGAGGCGTTCATCAAGGACCTGGACTCGGACCCCATCATCGTGGGCCACTCGCTGGGCGGCGCGATGACGCAGGTGCTGCTCAACCGCGGGCTCGGGAGCGTCGGCGTCGGCCTGTCGGCCGCGACGGTGAAGGGCGTTCGGGACCTCCCGTTCTCCACCCTCAAGGCCGCGGCCCCCGCCCTCAACCCGTTCAAGCGCGGGAAGCCCGTCCCCATGACCGAGAAAGAGTTCCACTACGCGTTCGCGAACACGATGACCGAGGAGGAGTCCAAGCCGATCTGGGAGCGCTACTGCGTGCCGGCCGCGACCGGCGTGCTCGCCGACATCGCGCTCGCGAACATCCACCGGAACCCGCCGACCGAGGTCGACTTCGCCAAGCAGGGTCGCATCCCGCTGCTGTTCATCGGTCTCGGCGAGGACCATGTCGTGCCGCCGAAGGCCACGATGCACAACGAGCGGAAGTACGACGACTCGGTCTCGATCACCGAGTACCAGGAGTTCGAGGGTCGGCCCCATTTCCCGGGGGCGCCGGGATGGGAGGAGGTCGCGGACTTCGCGATCGAGTGGGCCGAGCGTCACGCGGGGCTCACGGTCGCGGAGCACGCCACGGCGTCGGATCACCCGAGCTAGATCAGCTCCCGTCCAGGGCCGCCGCGGCGTCGCGGACCGACGAGGCCAGCGTCGGGTAGGCGTGGATCGAGTCCTCGAGCCGGGATGCGGGGAGCCGTCCGCTCATCGCCGCGACGATCTCGTGGATCATCGAGCCCGCGCCGTCGGCCACGATGTGCCCGCCGAGGAGCTCCCGTGACGACGTGTCCTGGATCAGCTTGACGATCCCGTACGGCACGCCGTCGATCCGGGCCCGCTCGTTGTCGGCGATGCGCACCACGGAGGTGGTGACATCCGCCCCGCTCCGCCGGGCGGCGTCCTCGGTGAGGCCGACGCTGGCGACCTCCGGATCGGTGAACGTCACCCGTGGCACGACGCGGTAGTCGCGGCGCTGCGGCCGGCCCAGGATGTCCTCGGCGACGATGTCGGCCTCGTAGTCCCCGACGTGCGTGAACATCAGCTCGCCGGTCGCGTCGCCCGCCGCCCAGATGTGGGGCGAGGTCGTTCGCAGCGTCTCGTCCAGCACCAGCTCGCCTCGGTCGTCGCGCTCGACCCCCGCGGCGTCGAGGTCGTGGCCGTCCAGGTCCACACGACGACCCGTCGCCACCAGGAGCTCGTCCACCTCGAGGTCGCGCGCCCCCCCGATCTCGAGGCGGAACGTCCCGTCGGCGTGATCGACCCGCCGGACCTCCACGCCGGTCCTGAGCTCGATCCCGTCGGCACGCAGCGCGGGCCGGAGCGCCCACGGGACATCCTCGTCCTCGCCCGGGAGGAGCTGGGGGGCGGCCTCGAGCACCGTGACCCGGCTGCCGAACCGCGCGTAGATCTGTGCGAACTCGATCCCGATCGCGCCGGCCCCGACGATCGCGAGTGAGCCCGGCACCTCCGCGGGCTCCCAGATCGCCGCCCGGCTGGTCCAGAACGGCGACCCTTCGAGACCGGTGATGGGCGGGATCTCGGGCACGGAGCCGAGCGCCAGGACGATGCGATCCGCGTGGATGCGCTCGCCGCTCGCCAGCTCGAGCTCGTTCGGTCCGACCAGCCGCGCCTCGTCCATCAGCACGGTGATGCCCGCGGCCTCGAAGGGGTCCGCACCCGAGCCCGACTGCGCGTCGATCACCGAGCGCACACGGCGCCGCACCTCGGTGAGGTCGACCTCGACCGTCGGGATCCGGACGCCGAACGGCTCCGCCGACCGCGCCATCGCCGCCATCTTCGCGCTGCGGAGCATCGCCTTGGTGGGTACGCACCCGGCGTGGTTGCACACGCCACCGAGCCGGTCCCGTTCCGCGACGCCGACCTTCAGTCCCTGCTCGGCGAGGCGGAAGGCGACCTCCGAGCCGGTCCCGCCGCCCCCGATCACGAACACGTCGAAGGTTCGCCGGGTGGAGCTCGTCGGAGCCATGACCCCGCAGGGTTACCCGGGATCGCCGCCCCGGACACCCCGCGACGGATCGACCGGACGGGACACCGGCGGGCCAGGCTGAGATCAGCCCAGGCAGACCGCGAACGCCGTGACCTGCCGTGCGACCCCACTGAGGTTGTAGACGCGGCTCGTCCACGCATCGTCGGGGACGTCGTCGGCATCGGCCCGGTCGGACGGGTGGTTCGCCAGCATCCGGCCGACGCTCTCCGGCCCACCCAGGCGGGCGCCGCCGCCCACCACGTGCTCGTCCGGACGACAGGCCACCGTGTGACGATGCGCGGATCCCGGGTCGACCGCGAACGGCCCCTTCTGCACGTACCGCAGGTCCTCTCCCCGCGCGCAGATCGCGTACGCGGCGAAGAGGCCACCGCCGCCGTTGGCGTCCCAGACACCTCCCTGCCAGCCGTCGTCGGGGACCTGGTCCGCGTCCGGTCCGTCCCACGGATACGAGTCGTGGACCCAGCTCCCGGTCGTGGCGATGAACACGGAGCCGCTCGTCACGTGCCAGGCGGCGCCCGCGCAGCCGATCGACCCCTCTCGGTTCCCCGAGGTCCCCGCGGGGAGGATGACGGACCGGTATCGGAGATCCGCGTCGCGGACGCACGCCGAGAACCCCGTGAGCTGGGCGGGGCTCTGTCCGACGCCGCCGGCGCGCCACCCGTCGTCCGGGACGATGTCGCCCATCTCGGCGGACGAGTCGGTTGGCCGGTCGGAGGTCTGCCACGACGTGGCTGCGGCCCCGCCGTCCACCGAGCCGCCGCCGATCACCTGCCACGCCTGACCGCCGCACCCGACCTCCACCTCGGCCGCATCCGAGAGCATGTCGAACGGCTGCTGGTCGCTCGCGTAGCGGACGCCGCCCTTCCTCCCGAGCAGGGTGTCGCCTTCGTTGGGGTCGATCACCCCACCCGCGGACCCGTTCGTGACGGACAGCAGGACGACGAGGGCGCTCGCGAGCGCCACGATCAGGAACCGGCTCGCTCTCATGGTGCACGACGATACCCCCGCCGAACCGTGCAACCCGGGAGGAGTCGGATCAGGTCAGCCGGCGGCGGATCCACCAGACCGCGGCGCCGAGCAGGACGAACGACAGCCCCGCGAACACCAACGCCTCCAGCACCTGGAAGCGCCAGTACCGGTCAGCCGGTTGGTAGATCTCGAAGTTCATGGCGCCCTCGCCGTACTCGTCGACGCACTCCTGGGCCCGGTCGGGCTCGCAGAACGACTGCCCGCCCTGCACCTCGCGACCCTCGGCGTCGTAGATCCCGCCGACGCCCGGACCACCGCCCCCGATGATCCAGTCGCCGACCAGGCGGTTCGGCATCGTGGTCGCGACCACCGGGTACGAGCGCTCGGCTCGCGGCGCGAGCTCGGGGCGGACCCACACGGCGACGCCGAACCGGACGATGCAGAAGAGCAGCAGCGTGACGCCCATCGCACGGAGGGTGCGGCGCGTCATCGCGCCGGCCAGGACGCCGAGCGCGAAGGCGAACACCGCGTACCCGGCGACCACGATCCCCTGCTGGTCGAAGATCAGCCACGTGAACCGCTGACCGGTCGCGCGGTTCAACGGCTCGAACCAGAGGTCCACCGCGACCGCGAAGATCGACCCGAGCACGAGGACCGAGAGCGCCAACAGCGCGAACTTCGTCACGGCCCAGCGTCGACGACCGACGCCCTGGGTCCAGACGAGCTGATGCGTCCCCTGCTCGAGCTCGCGCGCGACCACGGGCGCGCCGAGGAACATCCCCAGCAGGAGCGGCAGGACGAGGAAGCCGACGAGCGCCAGCAGCCGCAGGTTGAAGAACCGCGCCGCGAACGACTCGCCCAGGTCCACGCAGTTCGACGAGCCGTCGATCGGCACGAACGCCGGGGTGCCGAGCGTGTCCAAGCACGCCTCCAACCCGCCGGAGGTGAACGCGTCGCGCATCTGGCGGCCGGTGACGAAGAGCAGCACGCCCAGCAGTAGCAGCGTCACGAGCGCCGTGAGGATCTGACCCCGGTGCTGACGCCACGTGAGCCAGATCATCCGGACGCCTCGAGGGGCCGGGGTCCCGGCAGCGCGCCCGCGGCAGGGTCCTGGAGGTAGGCGAGCACCATGTCCTCGAGCGAGACGGGGTGCGCCGACCACCGCGGGTCGACGATCGGGCCGCTCGTACGCACCAGCAGGGTCGTCTGGCGCTCGGTGTCGCTCCTGCGCACGACGGTCGCGTCGGTCGGCTCCGGAGCGCCCCGACCACCGACCAGCAGACGATGCTCCGCCAGGAGCTCGTCGACGGGTCCCAGCACCTGGACGCGGGACGCGGACAGGACGATCAGGTGGTCGCACAGCCGTTCGAGGTCGCCGAGGAGGTGCGACGACAGGACGACCGTGAGGCCCTGCTCGGCGACGCTCGACATCAGGAGCTGCAGGAACTCGCGCCGCGCCAACGGATCCAGGCTGGCGACCGGCTCGTCCAGGATCAGGAGGTCCGGCCGCTTGGCCAGGACGAGCGCCAGGGCGACCTGCGCGCGCTGCCCGCCCGAGAGCGATCCGACCGGGCGGTCGTTCGGGATCGCGAGCCGGGCGAGGCGTGCCTGCGCGAGCCCGTCGTCCCACCGCTCGTTGAGCCGGCGACCCATCGCGAACAGGTCGTCGGCCGTGAAGTCGCGGTACAGCGGCGTGTCCTGCGCCACGAACCCCGTCCGGGCCAGGACCGTGGGGTCACGGCCGGGGTCCGAGCCGAGGACGCGGATGCTGCCGCTCGTCGGGCGGAGCAGCCCGACGGCCAGGCTGAGCAGGGTGGTCTTGCCGGCGCCGTTGGGGCCGACCAGGCCCACGATGCATCCTCGGGGGATCGCGAGCGAGCAGTCGCGGAGCGCCCAGGTCCGCCGGTACCGCTTGCCCAGCGCGGACGTCTCGAGGACGGACGTCATGCCGCCCCTTCGGCCGAGCGACGCGTGGTGTCGAACATCGCGATCACGTCGTCCTCGGTGAGTCCTTCGCGGCGCGCGCGGCCGAGCCACGCGGCCAGCTCCCGGCGGAGCTTCTCGTGGCTGGCATGGACCGGGGCACCCAGCGAGCCGACGATGAAGGTCCCTTGCCCCGGTCGCCCCTGCACCAACCCCTCGAGCTCCAGCTCGCGATAGGCCTTGAGGACCGTGTTCGGGTTGATCGCGAGCGACCCGGCCACGTCGCGCACCGTGGGGAGCCGATCGTCCCGCTCGAGCAAGCCCATCCGCAGGGCCTGCCGCACCTGCTGGACGAGCTGGAGGTACGGCACGACGTGCGAACGCGTGTCCAACCGGAACTCGATCACGGCACTCTGCTCCTTCTCCACAGGTCCTTGTCCTATGGCACTAGGACAATGTAGCAAGTTTCGGAGGGAGGGTGGTCGGTACCCTGGCAGCCCACCATCCGAGGAGACGACGCATGACGGTTCCCGCACGACTCGGTCTGGTCACGCTGGGCGTCACGGACCTGGCGCGCTCGGCGGCCTTCTACGAGGCGTTGGGGTGGGAGCGGGCGTCGTCGTCGATCCCCGGTGTGATCCAGTGGTTCCAGACCGCGGACGCGAACCTCGGTCTCTTCCCCCTCGACGAGCTGGCGGCCGACGCCGGCGTCCCGCCGGAGCGCGGCGCGTTCCCCGGGATCACCCTCGCGATCAACGTGTCGACGCCGGAGGAGGTCGCACCGGCGCTCGCGGCCGCGGAGGCGGCGGGCGCCACAGCCGTCAAGCCGGCGACCCAGGCGGACTGGGGCGGCGTCTCTGGATACTTCGCCGATCCGGACGGCTACCTCTGGGAGGTGGCGTACAACCCCGCGTTCCCTCTCGACGAACAGGGCCGGTTGCACATCCCCTGATCCGATCCTCAGTCGCCGCGGCGAGACACCGCGGCGAGCGCCCACTCGTCGTCGATCCCACGCAAGGCGTGCACCCCGCGGTCCTCGAACCCGAAGTCCTCCCCCGCGACGAGCTCGCGGACCGTGCGCGACGCCAGGATCTCGCCGTCGGGGGCCTCGTCCATGATCCGCGCCGCGATGTGGACGGCGATCCCGCTGACGTCCTCGCCTCGGAGCTCCACCTCGCCCGTATGCACGCCGGCGCGGATCTCGATCCCGTCCCGACGGCTCTCGTCCCGGAACACGGTGGCGCTCGCGAGGGCGGAGCCCGGCCGGTCGAACAGAGCGAGCATGCCATCGCCGGTCTGCTTCACCACGCGGCCGCCGTGCTCGCGCACGATCCGTGCCGCCACCTCGTCGTGCTGCTCCAACGTCTGCGTCCATCGGCGGTCACCCTGATCCGCCGCGAGCCGCGTCGACCCGACGATGTCGGTGAACAGCACCGTCGCCAGCCTCCGGATGGAGGCGGCGCCGGTGTCCTCCTGTCGCTCCCGTTGGCGCACCACGACGCTCGAGGCGCCGCGGAGGAACGAGATCACGTACCGGTCCCGGGCGTGGTCGTGGTCGGGCGTCGCCCACTCGGTCCTGCCGCCGACCGCTCCGAAGGTGTTGCCGTCCAAGGTAAGTCCGTGCACGCCCCCGCCGACCTCGACGCGTGCCGCGACGCCACGGGGCCGCGAGATCTCCACGCCGGTCGCGCCACCCCCGACCTTGACCGCGACCGTTCCGCGCGGCTTCGGCAACAGGAACTCCGCTCCCGCGAGACCGGCGACCGAGATCCCTTCGAGGTCGATCCCCGTCAGATCGGCCCGGATGTCCTGGATCCCGCGGGCCGCCCGCAGCTCCCACATCGGAGCCGCGGACAGGACCAGCTCGCACCGTGTGGGTCGCGGGCCGAACGGCCGCCGATGGGGGAACGTCACCACGACGCTCGCGGCGGACACGTCCACGTCCGGGGGCGGACCGTCCGTCCGCACGGAACAGAGCTCGGAGAGATCACCGGACGAGGTGATCGTCAGATCGACGGCGCGACCCTTCAGCTCGAGGCGCGTCCGCGAGCGCGCCGGACCGTTCTCCCCCGGGACCGGGGTCGTCACCGATGCACCCCGCCCCGCGCCTCCTCGCGCCAGGGGCCCTGGCCGTACATCGCCTCGATCGTCACGTGCACGACCACGCCCGGCGGCGCGTCCCGGAGCGGGTACACAGCGCCGGGCCCGAGGTAGTGGTCCGCCAGCCGGTCCATCACCTCGAGCGCACCGCCCTCGGTGATGCGGGCACGCCCTCGGATCACGACGTAGGGATGCAGCCCCTCGCCCGTGTGCTCCTTCGCTTCGAACGAGAGCGTCACGCGAGGATCGCGACGCAGGTTCGCAAGCTTCCGTTGGTCGGTGGCGAAGAACGTGGCGAAGACCAGCTCGTCGCCGTCGAACCCGGCCCAGGCGAGCGAGACGTGCGGCGTCCCGTCGGGGTCCAACGTGACCACGTGGCCCAAGGGTCCCGTGGCGAGGAGCCCGCGCACGCCGGTCGGGATCGACACCATGCGTCGAGTCTAGGGAGCGTGCGCGGTTGCGCGGGAACGAGCCGAGACCTGTGGCGTGATGCCCGGAGTGGCCCTGACCCTCAGCGCCGCGAGGACCGCGACGCGACCACGGCGCGCGCCAACAGCAGCGCGGCGATCGCGATCAGCTGGCCGCCGAGGATCACGCGGTTCACGTCCACGGCGGGACGCCACTGCACGTCGTCGCCGCGGATCACGAACGCGCCGGCGGGCTTCGCGTTCACGCCGAAGCCGCTCCCCGTGCCCCCGCCGGCACCCTCGGGACCCTCGCCACCACCGCCGCCGGCGCCGCCCTGGACGCGCGCCGCGGGGATCACGGTCACCCCGTTCTTCTCATAGGGATCTCCGAACACGCGCTTGACCGTCATCGCGTCCTTCGCCTGCTCGATCGTCCGCCGGACCTCGTCTTGACCTTCCATGGCGGCCTCCCTTCGACCCTTCCAACCTACCGCCGACCGCCCGGAGCGTCCCCCCGAGCCAGCCCCTTGCCGCATCGGGGGGACCGCGACACGCTGACATCGATGCGATCCACCAGGCGCAGCGAGCCGATCCACGGGTGGCGGGTATGGAACCTGGGGATCCGAGAGGATCTGCCCACCCTGCTCCCGGCCGGCTCCGGCGTGGGCGACCCCTGGCCGCACCGCGGCGCGGCCGTCGCCCGGTGCGGTGTGCCCTCCTTGGTCCGCGGGACCCGACGCCCGCACGAGGCCCCCGACCCCAGCTGCACCTGCGGCATCTACGCCCGTCGGGAGCTCGACGACTCACCCCGGGTCGCACCGGCGTGGCCGGTCCCACCCGTGGTCGGCACGGTCTCCCTGTGGGGCCGCGTGATCGAGCATGAGCTCGGGTGGCGAGGAGCGTTCGCCTACCCGTCCCGGCTCACGATCGCGTGCACGCTCTGCCTGAGCCTCGAGCCCGGCCCCGGCGAGCCCGTGTCGGTGCATCGCTTCTTGAACCAGCTCTACCCGATGTGCGACGTGCACCGTCACGGGCTGGAGCTGCCGGGCGGCCGGCGGACGCTCGAGATCGACGTCGCGCCCGAGGCCCTGCGCCACGACCTGCTGGACGCCTACGGCGTGGACCTCCTGCCGTTCGAGCCCGTCGCCGAGCTGTGCCGTCGGCCGGCGGCTCCGGCACCCCCTGCCTACGTGCCGGTGATCCGGGCACTGCCGTAGAGGTGCTGCGCCTACTTCCGCAGCGCCTCGATCAGCTCGTGCTTGCCCATGCTCGACCGGCCGGGGATGTTCCGCCGCTTCGCCGTCTCGTACAGCTGGGCGCGGGTGCGGTCCTCGAGGTTCCGGCCGGGGCGTCCACCGCGGCGGCGAGCGGCCGCCGCGTTCCGCGACAGATCGGCGCGGACCGCCCGGGGGAGCTTCGAGATCGTCCGTTGCCGCTTGGCCGCCGTCTGCGCCTTCCGGATGTTGCGCTTGGCCGCCTGGGTCTGCTTGCGGGTCGCCATCGCCGCCTCCTCACGTCGGTCGTCGCGCCCTCGGAGCGCGCTCGTCTCCTGCATACCCAAGGGCCGGATCGGCGAACCGGGCACATGCAGCGTGTGCTTGCGTTCTCCTTGCGCTAGGATGGTCGCATGGCACAGGCCCTCGCCGTGCGACTGACCGGGGTCGGGGAGCTCGAGCGCGATCTGGCCGGTGCCGTCTCCGGGGACGAGGCGGCCGCCCGCCGGTACGCGCGTCGCTGGCACGCGCTCGTGGACGAGCTGCTGCGGGAGCATCCCGACGCGGCGGCGGCCGCGGGGCCCATCCTGGACCACGTGGCCCTGACGGCGCCGTTCGATCCGTCGGGGCCCGTCCACGCGCTGGTGTCGGCGGCCCGCGGCATCATCGACGACGTGCACGTCCGCTCCCACGCTGGCAGCGCGCTCCCGCTGCCCGACGCCCTCGACTACGAGCGCTTCGCGCGCGCCGTGCTGACGGAGCTGTCGGGTGCGGGAACCGGGCTCGAACGACTGCTGGCCGCCTGGCAGCTCAGCGTCACGGAAGCGGCCGAGCTCTTCGGCGTCAGCCGGCAGGCCGTGCAGCAATGGCTGGACGGAGGGGTTCCGTCGTCCCGACAGCCCAAGCTGCTGGTGATCCTGCAGATCGCCGACCTGCTCGAGCGGAACCTCGAGCCCTCGCGGATCCCGGGCGCCGTGCGCGCTCCGGCGGGCGCCTACCGGGGCCGGTCGTTCGTCGAGGTGATCGCCGCCGACCGCCATCGGGAGGTGCTCGACCGGGTCGCCGCCTCGTTCGACTGGGCGGCCACCGCGTGATCCGGTTCCGCCACCTGGAGCGCGGTGGGCGATACCTGCGCGTCGCCGATCCCTCGTGGTCCCGGACCCTCGACCCCTCGTACGCGCAGCTCGCCGGCGGGCGATGGAACCCTCCGGCGTCCTTCCCGGTGCTGTACCTGTGCGCGGACCTGGCTGTCGCGCGCGCGAACGTGCTCCGGCGGTTCGCGGGCCTCCCCTACGGCGTCCTGGACCTGGTGCCCGATCGCCGTCCCATCCTCGTGGACACCGACGTCCCGCCGGCACGCGTCGTTGACCTCGTGGGCGATGCCGGGTGCTCGGCGGCCGGGCTGCCCACGACCTACCCGTTCGACGCGCGCGCGCGGCGGATCGGATGGAACGCCACACAACCGATCGGCCTTGCCGCCTGGGACCAGGGGGAGCGCGGGCTCGCATGTCGCAGCGCCGCCCTCGGCACGGGCGAGCGCGGCGAGGAGCTGGCCTGGTTCGTGCGCGAGCGGACCGATCGCCTCCGCGTGGCGGGGCGTCGCGGGTTCGACGCCTGGTTCCCGCCGGCGCGCTAGGGTCGGAGCCGTGGACGTCCTGTCCGTCGGCTCGCTCGACGAAGCGCTCGACGCCAAGTCACGGAGGCCGGAGGCGGTCCCGATCGCCGGCGGGACGGACGTCATGGTCGCGATCAACGGCGGCGCGGCGCGGCCGGACGCGCTCCTCGACCTCGGACGGGTCCGGGAGCTGAGCGGCTGGCAGCGCTCGGATCACGAGCTCGCGCTCGGCGCGGGTCTGTCGTACACCGCGATCCAACGCGACCTCCCCGACGAGCGCGTCCTGGTCCAGGCTGCGCGCTCGGTCGGGTCGCCCCAGATCCGCAACCGGGGGACGGTCGGCGGCAACGTGGGCACCGCCTCGCCGGCGGGCGATCTCCTCCCCGTCCTGGCCGCCGCCGACGCCGAGATCGAGCTGGGCGCCGACGGCGGACGCCGCCGGTCGGTCCCCTGGGACCGCTTCTTCGTCGGCCCCAAGCGGACGGCGCTGGGACCGGACGAGCTGATCCTGGCGGTGCGGTGGCGCCGGCTCCTCGGTCCCGGCGTCTTCGCGAAGGTCGGGCCGCGCAACGCGATGGTGATCTCGATCGCCAGCATCTGCCTGCTCGTCGACGAGGAAGGGCGGGGGTTGCGCGTGGCCCTCGGGAGCGTCGGCCCGACGGTGCTCCGTGCGCCCGAGGCCGAGCGGTTCGCGGCCGAGGCCGTCGCGGCGGCCGGCGGCTGGGGCGATGCGGCCGCCCTGCCCGCCGACGCCGACATCGCCCGGTTCGCCGAACTCGCGGCCGAGGCCGCCGCCCCGATCGACGATCGGCGCGGCACCGCCCCCTACCGCCGGCATGCGGTGGGCGTCCTGGCGGAACGCGCGCTCCGATGGGTGCTCGCCGACCGACGCGCCGCGCGCGACGGGGGCTGACGGATGCTCGTCCGCCTCAGGGTCAACGGTCGGGAACGAGCCGCGGACATCTGGGAGGGCTCGAGCCTCCTCGCGTTCCTCCGCGACGAGCTGGAGCTCCCGGGGTCGAAGAACGCCTGCGAGGAAGGCGAGTGCGGCTCGTGCTCGGTCTGGCTCGACGGGACGCTCGTGTGCTCCTGCCTCGTCCTGGCCGCGCAGGCGCAGGACCGTGCGGTGCGCACGGTCGAGGGGCTGGTCGGCGACGGCGAGCTCCACCCGGTCCAGCAGGCGTTCGTCGATGCGGGCGCGGTCCAGTGCGGGTTCTGCACGCCGGGCCTGGTGGTGGCGGCGACCGACCTGCTGGAGCAGCGGCCCACCCCCACCGACCCCGAGATCCGCGAGGCGCTCGCCGGGAACCTGTGCCGGTGCACGGGTTACCAGAAGGTGCTGGAGGCGGTGCGCCTCGCGGCGTCCGGGGGCACGGGGGAGCGCGCATGAGCGACACGCTGGAACGCGCGGGCGCCGCCGGCGTCGGCGCGTCGCCCCGGCGGCCCGACGGGATCCCCAAGGTCCGCGGCACGTTCGACTACGGCAGCGACCTCCGGATCGACGGCATGCTGTTCGGCGCCACGGTCCGGTCGCCGCACGCCGCCGCGCGGATCCGTGGCATCGAGGTCGCGGCGGCGCTCGCCACGCCGGGCGTCCACGCGGTGCTGACCGCCGACGACGTTCCCGGCGAACGCCGCTACGGGCTGGAGATCGCCGACCAGCCGGTCCTCGCATGGGACGTCGTGCGGTTCGCCGGCGAGCCCGTGGTGGTCGTCGCCGCCGACCACCCGGAGACGGCCCGGGTCGCCCGCGACCGCGTGCGCGTGGACTACGAGGAGCTGCCACCGCTGACCGACATGGAGCGCGCGCTCGACGACGACGCGCCGCAGCTCCACCCCACGGGCAACGTGGTCCGCCACGTCCACATCGAGCACGGCGATCCCGACGCGGACGCGGAGGTCTGGGTGGAGGGGGTCTACGAGACCGGGATGCAGGACCAGGCGGCGCTCGGCCCCGAGGCCGGGCTCGCGATCCCCGCGGAGGATGGCGGCGTGGACCTGCACGTCACCACGCAATGGCTGCACGCCGACCGCGACCAGATCGCGCCGTGCCTGGGGCTGCCGCCGGAGCGCGTGCGTCTGCACCTGGCGGGGGTCGGCGGCGCGTTCGGCTCCCGCGAGGACCTCCACCTGCACGTCCACGCGTGCATGCTCGCGCTGCACACCGGGCGCCCCGTCCGCATCGTCTACGGCCGTCACGAGTCGTTCCTGGGTCACGTCCATCGCCATCCCGCCCGGATCTGGATGCGGACCGGCGCCACGCGCGACGGACGCCTCGTGAACGTGCGGGCCCGTCTCTTGGTCGACGGCGGCGCATACGCGTCGTCCTCGACGGCGGTGATCGCGAACGCGTCCACCTTCGCCGCCGGCCCGTACGAGCTCCCGAACGCCCGGATCGACGGGACGGCCGTGTACACGAACAACCCGCCGTGCGGAGCGATGCGCGGGTTCGGCGCGCCGCAGCTGTGTTTCGCGCACGAGGCGCAGATGGACCGGCTCGCCGCGGCGCTCGAGATGGACCCGATCGAGCTGCGGCGTCGCAACGTCCTGGGACCCGGGTCGGTCCTCCCCACCGGCCAGGTGATCCGAGGGAGCGCGCCGGTCGCCGAGCTGATCGAGCGGGCCGCCGGCGTCGCGATCCCCGACGACGAGCCGTTCGGGGGCCGCGACCCGATCGAACTGCCCGGGGGCGCGGGGAACGTCGGACGCGGTGAGGGTGTCCGCCGCGGGACGGGACTCGCGGTCGGCTACAAGAACCTCGCCTACAGCGAGGGCTTCGACGACGCCTCAGCCGCCCTCGTCGTACTACGCGCCGAGGACGGCGTGGCCGTGGCGGAGGTGAGGTCCGCGGCCGCCGAGGTCGGCCAGGGTCTCACCACCGTCCTGGCGCAGATCGTCACCACGGAGCTCGGCGTCGACGACGTGCGCGTGCTGGCGGCCGACACGTCCGTGGGGTCGTCGGGGTCGAGCTCCGCGTCACGCCAGACGATGATGTCCGGCGGCGCCGTGCAGGACGCGAGCGCCCGGGTGCGCGAGGAGCTCCTGGAACGCGTCCGGGTCCGCCACGAGCTCCCGCCGACCGCGGTCCTCACGCTCGAGGCCGGTCGCGTCCTGCTGGATGGACTCCCCCTCGTGGAGATCGCGGGCGTGCTCGACGAACCCATCACCGCCGAGTCCGTCTACCGCCACCGCCGGGTCACCGGGTTCGACGCGCGCGGCCAGGGCGACATCCACGTCGCCTTCGCGTTCGCGGCGGCGCGCGCGGTCGTGGAGGTCGACGTGGATCTGGGGCTGGTCCGGGTCGTGCAGGTCGCGGTGGCGCAGGACGTCGGTCGGGCGATCAACCCGCTCGGCGTGACGGGTCAGATCGAAGGTGGGACGGCGCAGGGCCTCGGGCTGGCACTGATGGAGGAGCTCCGGACCGACCGGGGCCGGCTCGTGAACGCGTCGTTCACCGACTACCTGCTGCCGACGATCCTGGACATGCCGCCGGTCGTCTCCGTCGTCGTCGAGGAGCCGGAGCCGGGCGTGCCCTACGGCGCGAAGGGCGCGGGCGAACCCTCGACCGTCGTGGCACCGGCCGCGATCGCGGCGGCGGTGCGCGCGGCGAGCGGTCGCGAGATCGGCCGCCTCCCGATCCGGCCCGACGACCTGGTCGGCCTCACGGAGCGACGGCCGTGGTCGGCTCCACCGCCGAACCCCGACGTCCCCTTCCAGGTGCCGGTGCCGCCGCGCCGCGAGCCGGACTGATCAGGCAGCGCCGTGGAGCGCCGCGAAGCCGGGCTTGATCGTGCCGTCGATCAGGTCGAGCCGCTCGTCGAACGGGAGGAACGCCGACTTCATCGCGTTGATCGTGACCCACCGCAGCTCGTCCCACCCCCAGTCGAACGCGTCGACGAGCCCCGCCAGCTCGTTCGAGACCGAGGTCGCGGACATCAGCCGGTTGTCCGTGTTGACCGTGACGCGGAAGCGCAGGTCGGCCAGCAGACCGATCGGGTGCTCCGCGATCGAGGCGGCAGCACCCGAGTGCACGTTCGAGGTCGGACACAGCTCCAACGGGATCCGCCGGTCGCGGACCAGCGACGCCAACCGGCCCAGCTGCGGAGCCCCGTCCTCCACGACGTGGACGTCGTCGACGATCCGCACCCCGTGGCCGAGGCGCTCGGCGCCGCACAGCTGCACGGCCTCCCAGATCGAGGGCAGGCCGAAGCCCTCGCCCGCGTGGATCGTGAGGTGGAAGTTCTCACCCCGGACGTGCTCGAACGCGTCGAGGTGGCGCGTGGGCGGATATCCGGCCTCGGCCCCCGCGATGTCGAACCCGCAGACGCCCCGGTTCCGCCAGCGGACCGCCAGCTCGGCGATCTCCAAGCTCCGGGCCGCGGTCCGCATCGCGGTCAACAGCGTGCGGACGCGGATCGTGGGCCGCGAACGCTCCCCCGCGCGGAAGCCCTCCTGCACCGCCTCGACGACCTGGTCGAGCGAGAGCCCGCGCGTGAGGTGGAGCTCCGGTGCGAACCGGACCTCCGCGTACACGACGCCGTCATCCGCCAGATCCTCGGCGCACTCGCGTGCCACGCGGGCCAGCGCGTCGGCGGTCTGCATCACCCCCACGGTGTGGACGAACGTCTCGAGGTACAGGACCAGGTCGTGCCGGCTCGCACCCCGCGTCATCCACGTGGCGAGCTCGTCCGCGTCGGTGGTGGGGAGGTCGGCGTAGCCGGTCTCGTCGGCGAGCTCGATGATCGTGCGCGGACGGAGACCGCCATCGAGGTGGTCGTGCAGCAGGACCTTGGGGGCGCGCGCGATCGCGTCGAGGGACGGAGACGTCGGCGTCACGGCCACATCCTGACAGCCGGCACCGACCGACCGGTCAGCTCACGAGCGAGGCGTCGAGCGAGATCGGAACCGACCGCAGCGCCTTCGACACGGGACACCCCTGCTTCGTGCCCTCCGCCGCCTCCTGGAACCCGTCCTCGTCGATCCCCGAGGCGTGGACGCGGGAGACCAGGTGGATCCCGGTGATCTCCCACCCCGAGTCCAACCGCTCGATCGTGACGTCGGCCGTGGTGTCGATCGAGTCGACGGTCGCGCCGGCGCGGCCCAAGGCGGCCGACATCGCCATGGAGAAGCACCCGGCATGCGCGGCCCCGACCAGCTCCTCGGGGTTCGTCCCGGGCGCGTCCTCGAAGCGCGTCTCCGCCGAGAACGTTCCCTCGACGGCTCCGCTGGCGGTCCGGAAGGAGCCGGTCCCTTCCTGCAGCGTTCCCTTCCACGTGGCTTCGGCGTTGCGAACGGGCATGTCCGCTCCCCCTCCCTGGTGGGAATGACGCTCCCGCGGTCGCGGGAACCTCCTGGTTCGAGTCTCCCAGGCGGCCGCGGCTCGGTCAGCGCTCCCAGGGGAGCTCGGCCGCTACACGGCGCGGCGGTAGAGCCGGACGGAGATCGGCACGAACACCAGCAAGATCGCCGCCGCCCACAGGAGCGCCTGGATCACGTACTCCGCCGTCGGGCCGCCCAGGGTGAGCGCACGCACCGCGTTCGCCGTGGCCGACACGGGCTGGTGGTCGGCGAACGCCTGGAGCCAGCTCGGCATCGTGTCGGTGGGCACGAACGCGGACGAGGCGAACACCAGCGGAGCGAGCACGGGGAAGGCGGCCGCCTGGGCGGTCTCGGGATCCTTCACGCCGAGGCCCACGGTGGCGAAGATCCACGACATCGAGTAGCCGAAGAGCAGCACGAGCAGCCCGGCCGCGAACAGGCCCAGGACGTTCGTGTGGATCCGCCAGCCCACGATGAACCCCACGACCATCATCAGCGCCACGACGAAGACGTTGCGGGTCAGGTCGGCTGCGGTACGGCCGGTCAGCACGGCACCCCGCGCCATCGGCAGCGCGTGGAACCGCTCCATCAGCCCGCTCTTCACGTCGGTGGCCAGGCCGATCGCGGTGGCGATCGCCCCGAACGTCACGGTCTGGACGAAGATCCCGGGCATCAGGTAGTCCACGTACGGGACGCTCCCGGTGTCGATCGCCCCGCCGAACACGAAGCGGAACATCAGCACGAAGATCACCGGCTGGATCGTGGAGAAGACCAGCAGCTGCGGCACGCGCAGGTAGGCCATCAGGCCTCGGTGGGCCAACGAGATCGTGTCGCGGACCAACCCGAACGGGATGCGCCGGTCCCGCTCGGTGTCCACCGTCACCGACACCGTGCTCACGCCGATCCCTCCTGTCCGGCCCGCGATCGCATCTCGGCTTCGTCCTGTTCCTCGACGCTCTCGGCATGCCGTCCGGTGAGCGCCAGGAACACATCGTCCATGCTGGGCTCTCGCACCGTGAGCGTGTCGGGCTCGAGCCCGTCCCCCAGTCGGCGCAGCACGTCGACCAGCACGTGGGCGCCCTGGTCGGAGGTGATCCTGATCAGGTCGCCCTCCTGCTCGACGCGACCCGGGATCGCCCCGGCCAGGATCTCGTGTGCGCGGGCCGCACGGCCGTCACCGACCAGTCCCATCTCGACGACGGTGGTCCCGAGCTGGGCCTTCAGCGCCTCCGGCGTGTCGTCGGCGATCACCTTGCCGACGTCGACCACCGCGATCCGGTCGGCCAGGCGGTCGGCCTCCTCCAGGTACTGCGTCGTGAGGAGCACCGTCGTCCCCTCGTCGACGAGCTCCCGGATCATGTCCCAGAGCGCGTTGCGGCTGGTGAGGTCGAGTCCGGTGGTCGGCTCGTCGAGGAACAGGACGGGCGGCTTGGCGACCAGCGAGGCCGCGATGTCCAGGCGGCGCCGCATGCCGCCCGAATAGGTCTTCAGCGGCCGGTCGGCCGCGTGCGCCAGCTCGAACCGATCGAGCAGCTCGTCGGCCCGCCCCGCGATCCGCTCCTTCGGCATCTGGCTGAGGACGCCGGTCATGCGCAGGTTCTCCCGTCCGGTCAGGTTCGGATCCACCGCCGCGTACTGGCCCGCCAGTCCGATCCTGCGACGCACGGCGTCGGGCTCGAGGACCACGTCGCGGCCGAGCACCTCGGCCCGGCCGCCATCGGGCTGCAGCACGGTGGCCAGCACGCGGACGGCCGTGGTCTTGCCCGCCCCGTTCGGACCCAGCAGGCCGAACACGGTCCCGGGGGCCACGCGCAGGTCGACCCCCGCGAGCGCGACCACCTCGTCGAACCGCTTCTCGAGCCCCTCGACGACGATCGCGGCATCGCTCATGCCATCGACGCTCTCACGATGGTTGAGTAACGTCAACCATCGAACTCCTTCGACCATCGAGAGAGATGAAGTATCCTTCCGATGACGATGGCGACCCGCACCCGACCGATCACCACCGACGCCCTGGCGGCCGATGTCTGGCGCGTGCTGGCCACCTTCGGGCTGAGCCAGATCCAGCGGGGCCCGCACCTGGCGATCCTTCGCCGGCTCGGCCTCACCCCGGGCGATCTCAAGGTGCTCGCGATCCTCGACCCCGACGAGCCCCGGCCGATGCGCGCCCTGGCCGACGCGCTCTCGGTCGACCCGTCCATGGCGACGTGGTTCGTGGATCGACTCGAGGAGAAGGGGCTGGTGGAGCGTCGTCCCGCACCATCGGACCGGCGCGTCAAGCGGGTCGTGCTCACCCCGCGGGGGCTGCGGACGCGCCAACGGCTCCTCGCCGCCCTGTTCGAGCCGCCCCCGGAGCTCCTGCAGCTCGACCGGGAACGTCTGGAGGCGCTGCGCAGCGCGCTGGAGCACCTGCCGGTCCCCGCGTCGCCCTTCGACGGGCAGCGCCGAGCCGGCTGACGCATCGCGGCCGCGGTGGCCGCGTCAACCGGCGGGAGCCGTTCGGGACGCGACCGCGGCGCGATGCTCCCGCGCCAAGTGCCGGAGCGCCGTGAGCGCGGCGTCGAGGACCACGGTCCTCACCACGACCCGCTGCACGACGTCGTCGGTCGGGACCCGCGCTTCGAACGACTCCGTCTCCTCCGACGCCAGCCAGTCGGCGGCTCGGGCGTACGGGCGGAGGATCGACGCATCCACGTCGGGGTCCGAACGCCGGAGCGCCGCGAGCGCTGCACCCAGCGCCCGGCGCCCCGGTGCCGAGCTCGACACCTGCCAGCCGAGCTCGTCGTCGACGAAGCGGTCGGCCTCGTCCCGCGCCCGGCGCTCGTCGGGTGCCACGACCTCGGCGGGTAGACCGTCGCGGACCGGTCCCAGGGCGTGGAGTGCCGCTCGCACGGCGGCCTGCCCCCGGACGGCCGGATCGTCGATCGCCCGCACCACGTCGCGGATCCGCCCCAGCGAGAGCCCACCGACCTCGGCGAGCATCCGGATCAGCCGCAGCCGTTCGACGTGTTCCTCGCCGTACGTGGCCTGGTTGGGTGCGGTCGCCGCCCCGGGCATCAGCAGCCCGTCCCGGAGGTAGAACTTGATCGTCGCGACCGGCAGACCGGTGCGCTCGCTGAGCTCGGCGATCCTCACGGCATGACGGAGAGTAGCACTCCCCATCTCTGGAGAGTGGAACTCTCCATCATGGGGTGTCAGCCGGTGCGGCCCACCACGAACCAGATGCCGTGCGCGGGCTCGTCGCCCTCGTTCCAGAGCCGGTGGGGCTGCGTGGAATCGAACGCGATCGAGTCCCCCGGACCGAGCTCGCGCTGGATGAAGCCGATCTGCACCTTCAGCGTCCCCGAGATCACGTAGCCGTACTCGCGTCCGTCGTGGCGCATCAGCTTGTCGTCCCCCGAGGACGAGCCGCCCACCTCGTAGACCACGTGGAGGAAGTCCACGTCCTCGTGCTGATGACTCGTCAGCCGCTCCCAGCGGACGCCCGAGGCCAGGTCGATCACGTGCCGGTCCGAGGGATGGACCACCGGATCGGCCTCGGGCTCCGGGATGTGTCCGGAGCCCCCGTTCGTGACCTGGCCGTCGCCGGCGTGGCGGAAGACGTGGTCGAGGCTCACGTTCAGCTCGGTGACGATCGCGTACAGCGTGCTGACCGACGGCTTCGACTGCCCCGACTCGATCTGCGAGATGAGGCTGGGGGAGACGCCGAGGCGCCGCGCCAGCTCCCGCTGGCTGATCCGGACGCGCTCGCGCTCCTCCCGGAGCCGCGGTCCGATGTCCTCGAGCTCGCCGACCACCATGCCTCCCTCCGACTAGATCCGTGGCACCTTGAATCCGGACCGTGCCACCACCGCGTCCCGGGACTCGGCGGCGGTCGTGCGGACCGCGGACCAGTCCACGTGCTGCAGCTCCCCGTGTCGCTTCATCACGCGCCCGGCGATCAGGACCGTGTCGACGTTGCTCGTGTCCATGCCGATCACCACCGCGGTCGCCGGGTCGTTCATCGGCGTCACGTTCATCCGGTCGGTCCGCAGGAGGATCACGTCGGCCTGCTTGCCCGGCGTCAGCGTCCCGATCGAGGCGTCGAGGCCGTTGGCCCTCGCGCCCTCCACCGTCGCGTAGGCGAGGACGTCCCGCGTCGACACCGGCGGCACGGTCTCGCTGGCATCGCCCGTGGAGATGATGATGGGCCACGGCATGCCGCCGATCCAGAAGTTCCTCGATCGCGGGCTCCGGCCCAGCC
>DATBJQ010000039.1:0-1558 GCA_036556385.1 Actinomycetota bacterium
GTCGTCGAACACGCTCGCGATCCCGAGCGCGAGCGTGATGCCCTGGCCGACGCGCGTGATCGCGATCACCAGACCGAGCCCGATGGCCCCGAACAGCGCCCGGCGCTCCGACAACGCCAGCCGCATCAGGCGGCGGTCGAACGCGCGCGCGAACGGTGCGCCGCTGTCCGGCGTCAGTCCGGGCTGGGTCGTGGGGTCCTCGGCCACCGGCGGTAGGCTAGTTGCAAGATTTTGCAAGAAGCAACCTCTTCACGTGTCGGCGTGGGTCTTGACGGTTCACGCGGCACGCCGGTATACAAGTTCCTGCAACACGTTGCAGGAACTTGCACCTGCAACTCCACCGTCGTGCGCTCCGGGAGGGAACGTGCACATACCCGATGGGTTCATCGATGCCCCGGTCTCCATCGCAGCCGGCGCCGTCGCCGCCGTGGGGATCGGGTACAGCCTGAAGAAGGCCAAGGACACGATGGAGGAGAGGCAGGCTCCGATGGCGGGCCTGGTCGCCGCCTTCATCTTCGCGGTGCAGATGCTGAACTTCCCCGTCGCGTCGGGCACGAGCGGACACCTGTTGGGGGGGCTGCTCGCGGCCGTGTTGGTCGGGCCCTATGCGGGTGCGGTCTGCGTCGCGGTGGTGCTGCTGGTCCAGGGGTTGTTCTTCGCCGACGGCGGTCTGTCGGCGTACGGCCTCAACGTGCTCAACATGGCGCTGATCACGGCCTACGGCGGCTATGCGATCTTCCTGTTCCTGCGCAAGGCCATGCCCAAGACGAAGTCCAGCGTCGTGATCGCTTCAGGGATCGCCGGCCTCCTCTCGGTGATCCTCGCGTCGCTCGGGTTCGTCTTCGAGTACGCGATCGGCGGGACGGGCTCCGCGTCCGTCGCGACCGTGGCGGCCGCGATGGTCGGCGTGCACTTCCTGATCGGGATCGGCGAGGGCATCATCACCGCGCTGACGGTGGCCGTGGTGATGAACGTCCGCCCGGACCTCGTGTACGGCGCACAGGATCTGCTCCTGGACCTGGAGGTTCGACCGGTGGTGACGGCATGACGATGGATCGCAAGCGCAAGAGCCTCTGGCTGCTGATCGGCGGCGGGCTGATCGTCGCGCTCGGGTTGGCGTTCTTCGTGAGCCCGTTCGCGAGCTCGTCGCCCGACGGCCTGAACAAGGTCGCCATCGACCAGGGTTTCGACGGCCAGGAGCAGGAGTCCGCGACCGCCGACAGCCCTCTGGCGGGGTACGGGGTGGAGGGCGTCGACGACGAGAGCCTCTCCACCGGCCTCGCGGGGATCATCGGGGTGGCGATCACGTTCGGGATCGGCATGATCATCTTCGGCCTGCTCGTGCGGTTCCGGTCCAAGGAGGCGAGCCCCGGTGCCTCGCCGCCCGCGATGACGACGACCGGGAGCGCGTGAGCGGGCCGCAGGGGGCCGCCCACGCGCTCTACGTCCAGGGCGAAGGGCCGCTGTACCGGGTCCGGCCCGAGTGCAAGCTGCTCGCGCAGATCCTGTTCGTGTTCGCCGTCGTCGCGACCCCGCGCGAGGCCTTCTGGGCGTTCGG
>DATBJQ010000040.1:0-28258 GCA_036556385.1 Actinomycetota bacterium
CCGCGCGACGTTGAGGCCCTTGCCGCCGGCGACCTGGAGGAAGCCGGCCGGCCGATGGATGTCCCCCTTCACGAGCCGCTCGATCTCGAACAGCTTGTCGATGGAGGGATTCGCCGCGAGGCAGACGATCACCCGCCTACGATACCGGCGAGGTGATGTTCGGGTGACGTCGGATGTTCCGCGTATCGTCGTCCTGCAGGGCGATCTCACCGAGCAGGCGGTGGATGCGATCGTGAACGCGGCGAACGGCTCGTTGCTGGGCGGAGGCGGTGTCGACGGCGCGATCCATCGGCGCGGCGGCCCCGAGATCCTGGCGGCGTGCCGCGAGGTCCGCCGCACCGCGTACCCGGACGGCCTGCCGACCGGCGAGGCCGTCGCCACCACCGCCGGCGACCTCCCGGCGCGGTGGGTGATCCACACGGTGGGTCCCGTGTACACACGGGAGCGCGAGCCCGCAGGGCTCCTGGCTCGCTGCCACACGTCGGCGCTCCGCGTGGCCGACGGGCTGGGCGCGGAGACGGTCGCCTTCCCGGCGATCTCCACCGGCGTGTACGGCTACCCGCTGGAGGAGGCCGCCCCGGTCGCGATCGAGGCCGTGCGGACGACCCCGTCACGCGTCCGTGAGGTCCGCTTCGTCCTGTTCGACGACCGGGCTCTCGCGGCGTTCGAGCGTGCGCTCACCCCGTGACGCGAGGGCAGGGCGCGCGGGGGGCCCCTGGTACATTCGCCCGTGCGATGCCTCTGCCCTCCGACCGATCGACGAACGACCACCTCGCCACGGTGCAGGGCGTCCACGACGAGCTCGAGGGCATCCAGCTGGTGGACTGCCGGGAGCTCTACGAATGGACGGCCGGCCACGTGGAGGGCGCGGTCCACATCCCGCTCAACGCGTTGATGGCGGGCGCGGGGTCCGACCTCGACACGGCGACGCCCGTCGCGGTGATCTGCCGCACGGGCAACCGGAGCGAGCTGGCCACGATGATGCTGCAGGCTCGCGGCTACGAGGCCTACAATGTCGAGGGCGGCATGGAGGCCTGGGAGGCGGCGGGGTTCGCCTTCGCGGCCGACGACGGCTCCCCCGGCCGCGTCGCCTAGCTCAGTCCGACTTCGGCCAACGCCGGTACGTCGGCGGCCCGGTCTCGTAGGTCGTTCCGACCGCCTGCTCCACCGACATCGAGAACATCGCGAGCTCGTAGGAGGCGGTGTAGGGACGGGCGTCGGCCGCGGGGTGATCGTCGTCCAGTCGTTCCATCCCTCCGGAGACGAGGAACTCCCCACCCTCACCCTCGTGGTTCGCCATCTGGGTGTGCAGGGCGTACCGCCCGTCGCTCGCGACCTCACGCACCTTCGGGCTGCGGGCCCGGAACGCCACCACCAGGAGTCCCGAGCCGAACCACGGCGAGACCGGGTGCACGCGCGGGGAACCGTCCTCCCGGAGGGTGGCCTGGAAGCACACCTGTCCGTCGATCCGTGCGCGACCGAAGGCCGCCAGCTCGGGATCGTCGCGTTCGAACTCGGACCAGGTGGACATCCCGCGGCGTAGCCTACGAGGATGCCCGACCTGGCCGCCGCGCGCCGAGAGCTCGTCGACGCGCTGGGCCGCGACGGTGTCCTGGACGACCCGCTCGCGCTGCGCCTGTACGCGCGCGACGCCTCGATGGTGGAGGGCGCGGCGGGGCTCGTGGTGCTCCCACGGAGCGCGGAGGAGGTCGCAACGTGCGTCCGTGTGGCCGGGCGGCACGGGTTGCCGGTCGTTCCGCGCGGCAGCGGGACGGGGCTCGCCGGCGGCTCCACCCCGATCGGGCAGGCGCTCGTGATCAGCACGTCGAAGATGCGGAGCATCCTGGAGGTCCGTACGGAGGATCGGCTCGCCTGGGTGGAGCCGGGCCTCTTCAATCTCGATCTGTCGACCCATCTGGCGCCCACCGGGTTCACCTACGCGCCGGACCCATCGAGTCAGCAGGTCAGCTCGATCGGCGGCAACGTCAACACGAACGCCGGCGGCCCGCACTGCCTCGCCTACGGCGTCACCTCGGCGCACGTCCTGGCGCTCGACGTCGTGCTCGCCGACGGCACCTCGGCGCGCGTCGGGAGCGAGGCCCCCAACGGCGCCGGCTACGACCTGCGAGGTTTCGTGGTCGGCTCGGAGGGCACGGTCGCGATCGTGACCGCGGCGTGCGTGCGGCTCGTCCCGGTGCCGCCCGCCGTGCGCACGCTGCTGCTCGACTTCGCGAACGTCGACGACTGCGCCCAGACCGTGTCCGCCGTGATCGCGCGCGGGCTGGTTCCCGCCGCGCTCGAGATGATGGATCAGGGGATCGTCCGAGCGGTCGAGGACTTCGCGCACGCGGGGTACCCGACGGAGGCGGCCGCGGTGCTGTTGATCGAGGTCGACGGGACGGGGGCGGGCGTCGAGGCCCAGACGCGTGAGATCGAGGCCGCGGCGCGCGAGCACGGCGTGGGCACGATCCGTGTGGCGAACGGACCCGAGGAGCGCGCGCTGCTGTGGAAGGGGCGGAAGTCGGCGTTCGGCGCGATCGCGCAGATCGCGCCGCACTACCACCTCCACGACTGCGTGATCCCCCGGACGAGGCTGGCGGAGACCCTCGCGGGGATCTACGCGATCGGTCGTCGCCACGACCTGATCGTCACGAACGTCTTCCATGCGGGGGACGGCAACCTGCACCCGCTCTTCTCGTTCGATCGCGACGTTCCGGGCACGTTGGAACGCGTCCTGGCCGCCGCCGACGAGGTCGTACGGCTCTGCGTGGACGCGGGAGGCTCGCTGTCCGGCGAGCACGGGATCGGTCTGGAGAAGCGCGACTTCATGCCCCTCGTGTTCACCGAGGAGGATCTGCGCACGCAGGCCTGTCTCCGCGCCGCGTTCGATCCCGGCGGCAGGATGAACCCCCGGAAGGTGCTGCCGGACGGTGCTCGCTGCGGCGACTTCGCCGCGGCGGCGCTCGCGCGGGAGGGCGCGCTGCCGGAGGGCACGTGGATCTGATCCACCCGCACGCGACGCAGGACGTGCAGGAGGCGCTGCGGGCGGCGAGCACAGATGGCCGGCGCGTCCTGGTGGTCGGCGGCAGGACGCACGCCGACAAGGGCAACCCGACCGAGATCGACGCCGAGCTGTGGACCACGCTGCTGGACGACGTCGTCGCCTACGAGCCCGCCGAGATGCTCGCGGTGGTGGATGCGGGCATCCGGCTGCGGGACCTGCGGATCCTGCTCGCCGAAGGCGGCCAGGAGTGGCCGATCGATGGGAGCGACGACGCCACCGTCGGAGGGGTGATCGCCGCCGGGGTCGACCCCGTTCGGCAGCTCCGCGTGGGCCGGATGCGCGACACCGTCGTCGAGATGGAGCTGGTGACCGGTGACGGCCGCCACGTCACGAGCGGAGCCCGGACGGTCAAGAACGTGACCGGCTACGACGTGCATCGGCTGCTCACGGGGTCCCTGGGCACCCTGGGAGTCATCACCCGTGTCGCGATCAAGGTCCGGCCACTCCCGAGGGCCACGCGGACGCTCGTCACCCGCGAGGGTGGGCCTGAGCTCGGGATGCGACTGCTCGACGGTGTGCCGTTGCCGGCGGCCGTCCTCGCGGAACCGGCGCGCGTCCTCGTACGACTCGAGGGATGGCCCGAGGAGGTCGAGGAACAGACCGTCGCCGTGCGCCGCGTCGCCGAGGTCCAGATCGAGGACGACGCGCCCTTCCCCGGGAGCCCCTTCGCCGACGCCCCGACCCTGGTGGAGGCCGCGGTGGCTCCCTCGCGCCTCGCGCCGTTGCTCGAGGGACGTGACGCCTACCGCGCGTCGATCGGGGTGGGGATCGCGTGGATCCCGGCGGGCTCGCCGGAGGAGCTCACCGCGATCCGGTCACGGGCACACGACCTGGGCGGCGTGGCTCCGGCGATCCGAGGACCCGGCGGGCTCGGCGCTGTGGCCGTTCCCGCCGCCGAGGTCCAGCGTCGCGTGCAGGCGGCGCTCGACCCCGCCGGGATCATGGCCCCCGGGCGGGGCTGGACCTCACCGGCTGCCTAGCTCCCCGCTCACGAGCGCAGGCGCCGGAGCCGGTCCGCAGCCTCGTCCAGCGTCGCGAGCGTCTTGCAGAAGGCGAACCGCAGCAGGTGCTCGCCGTCCTCGTGGCGCGAGACGAACGACGAGCCGGGCACCGACGCCACGCCCGCGACCTCCACCAGGTACCGGGCCGCCGCCACGTCGTCGCCGAAGCCGAGCGAGGAGATGTCCGCCATCACGTAGTACGCACCCTCCGGGGCCGCGGCCTCCAGACCGAGCTCGTCGAGGATCCCCATCATCGCCACGCGGCGCTCCTCGTACTCCTTGGCGATCCGCGCGTAGTAGTCCGCGGGGAGCCCCAGCGCCGTGATCCCCGCGATCTGGAGCGGCGCCGCCGCCGCCACCGTCAGGAAGTCGTGCGTCGGACGGATCCCGCGCATCAACGGCTCGGACGCGATCGCCCATCCGACGCGCCAGCCGGTGACGCTGTAGGTCTTCGACAGGGCGCTGATCGTCACGGTCCGCTCGCGCATGCCGGGCAGCGTCGCGAGCGGGATGTGCGTCCGGCCGTCGTAGGTGATGTGCTCGTAGATCTCGTCGGTGATCGCGATCGCATCGTGCTCCTGGCAGAGGCGTGCGATCACGGCAAGCTCGTCGAGCGAGAAGACCTTGCCCGTCGGGTTGTGGGGGGACGTCAGCACGATCGCCCGGGTGCGATCCGTGAACGCAGCCGCCAGCTCGTCGACGTCGAAGGTCCACGTGGGCGGCCGGAGGGAGACGTAGCGGAGCTCCGCACCCGCCAGGATCGCGTCGGGCGCGGTGTTCTCGTAGTACGGCTCGAAGGTGACGACCTCGTCGCCCTCGTCCACGATCCCGAGGAACGTCGCGATCATCGCCTCGGTCGAGCCGCACGTGACGCAGATGTCGACGTCGGGGTCGAGCTCCATCCCGTAGTCCCGGGCGTACTTCTCGGCGATCGCCTGGCGGAAGGCCGGCACGCCCCACGTGACGGGGTACTGGTTGTGATCGTCCGCGATCGCCCGGATCGCGGCCTCCTTCACCTCCGCGGGGGCGGGGAAGTCCGGGAACCCCTGGCCGAGGTTGATCGCGCCGTGGAGGTCGGCGAGGCGCGTCATCTCGCGGATCACGGACTCGGTGAACGACGACGACTTCCCGGACGGTCGGAGCTTGCCGCTCATCGCCGGGAGCTTACGTGGCACGAGGCGCGCAGTGCGCAGCATGCGGGGCGGCCCGGTACGGGCCGCCCCGCGGTGGAGCACCACGCGCGATCACGCCATCAACGACATCGCACGAGCGTTGTCATCGGTCACGATGACACCGCGCGACCGGGTGGCCAGGTAGAGCACCTTCACGTTGATCCCCGCGTCGGCGATCTTCCGCGCCATCACGCCCATCGTGCCGGGCTCGTCGGAGCCGGGCATCGGCTCGGTGAGGATCGCGTCCGCCTCCCCCTCCACCTTGAGACCGGCGCCGTCCAACGCCTGCCGGGCCGCGGCACCATCCTCCACGCACACGTGGATGATCCCGCTGCCCTCCATCCCGAACCCGCAGAGGGCCTCGATGTTGATGCCGGCGCCGCCCAGCGCCTCTCCGATCCGGGCGAGCTCACCGGGCTGGTCCTCGACGGAGATCGTCAGGTCGGTGGCCATAGCTTCACCTCCCTTCGGCTGGAACCGGTCTACGCCTGTCCCGGCGAACGGTCAAGGCGTGAACGCCGAACCCTCGCCGACCGGTTCGCGAACGGATGCGCACGGCCGGCCGCCGGTCCCGGCGTAGCATCCGTCCATGGCCTCCACCCCGACGCCCGAGATCCTGGGGACCGAGCTCCCCGACGGATCACGGTTCATCGGCACGCCGGACGGCGCGGCCGCGAACTGGCGCGCGGGGCGCGCCGAGCCCGCACGCGACGACCTGAACACCTGCGTGGCGTGCGGGCTCTGCCTCCCCCACTGCCCCACGTACCGCCTCACCGGGGAGGAACCCCAGTCGCCGCGGGGCCGGATCGCGGCGATGCGTGCGGTGAGCGACGGCCTGGCTGCGCCGGACCGCACCTTCGCGACGTTCATGGACGCCTGTCTCGTCTGCCGCGCGTGCGAGGACGTCTGCCCGTCGCACGTTCCCTTCGGTCGGATGATGGAGGGTGCCCGTGAACAGGTCGAGATCACGCGGACACGGCGCTCCCGCTTCGCGCGATGGATCGGGTTCCACTGGATCCTGCCCCACCCCTCACTGATCCGCGCGACCGCCGCGCTGACGCCCGTCGCCCGGCCGTTCATGCCGCGTCACCTCCGGCGGCTCCTGCCGAGGAAGGGTCACCCGTTCGCCCGCCTCCCGAAGGTCTCGGAACCGTCCGCCGGGATCGAGGTCCGTGGAACGGTCGCGCTGCTGGCCGGCTGTGCGCAGGATCGCTGGTACCACCAGGTGAACCGCGCCACGATCCGCGTCCTGAACCGAGCGGGATGGCGGGTGACCGTGCCCCGCTCACAGGGGTGCTGCGGGGCGCTCGCCGCCCACAACGGGCGGTTGGCGATCGCGCGTCGTCTCGCGAAACGGGCGGCCTTCGCCTTCCGCGACGCCGACGTCGTGATCGCGAACGCTGCCGGCTGCTCGGCGCACATGAAGACGTACGAGGAGCTCCTGCCCGGGACCGGTCTCCCCGTCCGGGACCTCACCGAGTTCCTCTTCGACGAGGGGATGGGGTTCCCCCTGGGGCCGCTCGACCTGACGGTCGCCTATCACGATGCGTGTCACGCGGTGCGGGCGCAGGCGATCCGTCTGCAGCCTCGCCGGCTCCTGCTGGAGATCCCGGAGCTCCAGCTGGTGGAGATCCCCCACGGGGACCGCTGCTGCGGCGCCGCGGGGATCCACAACGTGACCCAGCCGGAGGCCTCGGGAGAGCTCGGCCGAGCCAAGGCTGAGGCGATCGCCGGGACCGGCGCGACGATCGTCGCCTCGGCGAACCCCGGGTGCTCGATGCAGCTCGCCCGCTGGCTCCGTGAGGGCGGTTCGGCCGTCGAGGTCGTGCACCCCGTGGAGCTGTTGGAACGGTCGGCCGCGGCGGCCGGCCCCGCCGCCTGACCTCACCTACCAGCGCGCGTCGGAGGCCTCGAGCGCGGCGGTACCGGTGCACTCGGTCCCCGCCCCGTAGGAGGGTTCCTGCGCGCCGGAGGTCAGCCGCAGGTAGAAGCACGCATCCGGCCGCGCCTGCACGGCCGCCGCCCACCCCGTGGCATCGGCCGAGACGCTCACCTCGTCGAGCCCCCGCGAGGCGACGTCGGCATCCACGTAGAGCAGCGACGGATCCTCCTGCTCCAGACCGTCGACCCCCGCCCCGACGAACGAACCCGTCCTCGCCTCGATCCGCTCGGCCGCGGCCTGGGCCTTCCGCAACGACGTCTGCGCGTGGCCGATCGTGTCCTTCAGCTGCCGGTTCGCGAAGATCTCGACCACCAGGAAGACGCCGGCGAACGTGATCGTGCCGGCGACGAGCCAGAACCCCCGGTTCGAGCGCCGGACGGGCGGCTCGGCGGCGAGCTCGCGCTCGTACGCGTCCAGGATCTCGTCGTCGTCGCGCACGGACGCCAGGGTACCCAGCCGGCGGGGACGTCAGTCCGTCAGCACGCGGCCGAGGTGCTCGAGGCTCTCGAGGTTGTGACCCGACAGGAACACGTCGACGCTCGGGAGCGCTGCGGCCATCCCGCGCGCCAGGGGCTCGTAGCGAGGTGACCCCTTGAGGGGGTTCGCCCAGATCACCCGGTAGGCGAGCCGTCGCAGCCGCGACATCTGGGACCGCAGGAGCTCCGGGTCACCGCGCTCGAGCCCGTCCGAGCACAGCACCACCACCGCTCCGCGCAGCGCGGCCCGCTGGCTCCAACCGTCCAGCAGCGCCTTCAGCGACTCGCCGATCCTGGTCCCACCCTCCCAGTCCGCCACCAGCCGGGCGATCTCGTGCATCGCCCGGTCGGGATCCTTCGTCCGCAGCGTGCGCGTGACCCGCGTCAGCCGCGTGCCGAAACAGAAGACCTCCACACGACGACCGGCGGCCATCGCCGCGAAGCCGAACTGGAGCAGCGCGCGGGAGTACGGCGCCATGGACCCGCTGATGTCGAGGATCAACACGAGCGGACGCCGGCGGGAGCGGCGCGTGCGCCAGGCCCGCTCGAAGGGCTCCCCCTGCGTGCGCAGCGAGCGACGCAGCGTCCTCCGCAGGTCGAACGACCGGCCCTTCGGCGCCGCGATCGTCCGGCGCGTCCGCTCGACCGGCACGTGCATCGTCAGCTCCCGGATCATGCGGGCGACGCGCGCCCGCTCCTCGTCGGACAGGTCCGCGAACGACTTCTCGCGGAGCACCTCCACGGCGCTGGCCACGATCCGGATCGAGGACTCCTCGCCGGGCTCGGGCTCCTCGTCCTCGTCCGCGCCCCTCCACGCGGCGGCGGTCGCGCTGACGGTGACCTCGAGGTCGTCGGGCATCGGCAGCGTCGGATCCGCGTCGGGAGCTGGGACCGGCAGGCGGAGCCCCAGATCGGGCTCCACGTCCGGCCCCGTGAGCCTCCGGTACCAGGCGTCGAAGACCTCGTCGTAGGTGTCCAGGTCGGCGCGGCTCGCCACCAGCGACACGCGTCCGGCCCAGTACAGCGACTCGCGATCGGTGAGACCGAGGACCGCGACGCCACGGCAGAAGGTCAGGATCCGACCCGTCCCAACGGGCAGTCCTCGCTCGCGGAGCGCGCGACCGAAGGAGATCAGCGGGCCGACCGGCCCGTCAGCCATCGGCTCCGACCACGTCGGCGAGCCGCGGCGCCACCAGCTGTTGGTCCTCGTGGTCCTTGACCACGGCGCCGAGGGTGTCCGTGGCGACCCCGGGGCTCAGCCGCTCGGCGCCCAGGAACGCCAGGGCGTTGGCCCAGTCGATCGTCTCGGCGACGCCGGGGGTCTTCGCCAGATCGAGCTGCCGCAGCCGCTCCACGGCGGAGGCAACGTCGCGCGCCAGCGCGTCGGGGACGTGTGGCGCCCGGGCCCGAACGATCTCGACCTCCCGGTCGAGGTCGGGGTGGTCGATCCAGTGGTAGAGGCATCGGCGCTTGAGCGCGTCGTGCAGCTCGCGGGTCCGGTTCGAGGTGACGACGACCGCCGGTGTGGTCTCGGCAGCGAGACGACCGACCTCCGGGATCGTGACCGCGAACTCGGAGAGGATCTCCAGCAGGAACGCCTCGAACTCGTCGTCGGCCCGATCGAGCTCGTCCACGAGGAGGACGCACCCGGCGCCGGCACGGATCGCGGACAGGAGCGGGCGCTCCACGAGGTACTCCGGGCCGAACAGATCCTCGACGTGCTGCTCGGCGACCGCCGCGTCCAACGCGCGCACCGCGATCAGCTGCCGCGAGTAGTTCCACTCGTAGAGGGCCTGGGACGCGTCGATGCCCTCGTAGCACTGCAACCGGATCAGCCGGCGGCCCAGCAGCTCGGACAGCACCTTCGCCACCTCGGTCTTGCCCACGCCCGCCTCGCCCTCCAGGAGCAGGGGCTTGCCCAGCGACAACGACAGGAAGATCGCGGTCGTGAGCCCTCGGTCGGCCAGGTAGGCGCGCTCGCGGAGCGAGGTCTGCAGCTCGTCGACCGACGCGATGGAGAGCTCCGACATCGCGTACAGGGTAATCGGAGTGCGGGCGTCGGAGCGCCGCCCTACGATGGCGCCACGATGCGTGGCGACCGGGTCGAGATCGTGGTGGATGTGGGCAACGGCGTGCAGACCTACGAGGTCGAGGCCACGCGCGCCGGCCGCCGGGTCGAGGTCACCACCGGGCGCAGCGTGGTCGAGGTCTCCGAGGTGACGCGCGGCGGGACCGTGGTGCGGACCGCCCGGTTCATGGCCACCAGGGTGGTGGCCCTCGTCGAGCACCCCGGTGTCCCGGCAGAGGGTGGAACCCGACGCTCGAAGCGGCAGCTCGACGGTCAGGGATCGATCGTCTGACGCGGCCGCGCTACCCGGCCGAGCCCGGCATCGCGGTCACCGGCGGGACGCGGATGCCCTTCTCGGCGATCCGCTGCGTGATCCGGCCGCGGATCTCGCGCTCGGTGTCGATCCGGTGGTTCGGCGAGGTCTCGGCGACCACGCGGATCACCTCGGCGACGTCGGTGAGCTGGGTGACGCCCAGCACCTGGGGTCGTTCCCGGAGCCAACCCTGCAGGGGCTCCCGCTCCGCGATCTCGTCGATCAGCTCGTCGAGCACCCGGCCGACGCGTTCGGGGTCCTCGTCGAGCGCGACCCGGATGTCCACGATCGCCCGGCCCCACCCCCGCGTCTTGTTCTGGGTGATCTGGATCGACCCGTTGGGCACCACCGACAGCGTCCCGTCGAACTGACGGATCGACGTCACCCGGATCGTGAACGCCTCGACCGTCCCGGACACGGGCCCGCCCTCGGTCTGCAGGTCCACGACGTCCCCGATGTCGAGCTGGCCCTCGAGGGCCATGAAGAGTCCTGCGAGCGTGTCTTTCACGACCGTCTGCGCGCCGAAGCCCAGCGCCACCCCGATGATGCCCGCGCTGGCGAACAGCGGCCCGATCGGGACGTTCAGGTAGACGAGCACGATCACGACCACCGTGAACCACGCCACCACCTGGATCGTCCCCACGATCAGACCGACGACCGTGGCGTACCGGCGGCGGCGCTTCCCCTCCAACTGGTCTTCGCTGGCGTCGCGCGCGCGCCGGCGAACGCGGTGCACGTAGCGCCGACCGAACACCGAGATGAGGATCGCGACCAGGATCGACGCGCCGATCACGACCGCGCCTTCCCAGACGAACGGGTGCTCCTCCTCGAGCTGCGCGAGCACGGAGAGCATCGACCGACCTTAGCAGCGGGCTCAGGCCGGTCCGACGATGGCTACGCCATCGCCTCCTCCAGCGCCCTGCGGACCAGCACCTTCACCAGCTCTCGCCGGTACTCGGCGCTCGCGAAGGCGTCGCTCGGTGGGCTGGTGCCCTCGTCGGCGCGCGCCGCGGCAGTCGCCGGGTCGGAACCTCCCGTCAACGCCTCCTCCACCCCCGCCGCCCGCAGCGGCGTCAGGCCCATGTTCGTCAGGCCGACGTGCGCCCCACCGTTCGAACGCACGGCGGCGACGCCGACGAGGGCCCAGTCCTGCGCCCGGCGGTTGAACTTCAGGTAGCTCCACCCGCCGTCCGTCTTCGGCACGCTGATCTCGGTGAGCACCTCGTCGGGCTCGAGCGCGGTGTCGAACACCGACGTGAAGAAGTCGGAGGCCGCGATCGTGCGCGTGCCGTTCGGCCCCTGCGCCGTGAACGAGGCGTCGAGCGCCAGGAGGACGCTCGGCAGGTCGCCGGCCGGATCGCCGTGCGCCACCGACCCGCCGATCGTCCCCATGTGCCGGACCTGCGGATCGCCGATCTGCTCGGCCGTGTACGCGACGATCGGACACAACGAGGTCAGCTCGTCGCTGTTCGCGACGTCGTGGTGTCGGGTGAGGGCGCCGATCACGACGCGATCCCCATCCTCCCGGACGTAGGACAGGTCCGAGATCCGCCCGATGTCGATCAGCGTCGACGGCCGAGCCACGCGCAACCGCATCGCGGGCAGCAAGGAGTGGCCGCCGGCGAGCAGCTTGGCGTCCTCGTGGGAGCCGAGCGCCGCGATCGCTTCCTCGACGGATCCCGCCCGGACGTAGTCGAAGGGAGCCGGGATCATGCCGCACCCCCTCCCGTGGCCTGGGCGTCCCGGATCGCCCGCCAGACGTTCTCGGGACTCGCCGGTCGCTCGATCGCCGTGACCCCCAGGGGCGTCAGGGCGTCCACGACCGCGTTCAGGACCGCGGGCGGCGACGCGATCGTGCCCGTCTCGCCGACGCCCTTGATCCCGAGCTCGTTCGTGGTCGACGGGGTGACCGTCGGCATCCCGACCTCGATCGAGGGCACGTCGGGCGCCCCGGGGATCGCGTAGTTCGCCATGTTCGACGAGATGAGGTTCCCGCTCTCGTCGTAGGCCGCCTCCTCGAAGAGCGCCTCCGCGATGCCCTGCACGACACCGCCGATCACCTGGCCCTCCGCGAGCATGGGGTTCAGGACCGTGCCGATGTCGTCGACCGCGACGTACTTCAGGACCTCGGTCTTCCCGGTCTCGGTGTCCACCTCGACGGCGCAGATGTGCGCCCCGAAGGGGAACACCAGGTTCTCCGGGTCGAAGAACGCGGAACCCTCGAGCCCGGGTTCCACGCCGGTCGGGAGGTGGTGCGCCGTCCATGCCGAGAACGCGATCTGCGGGATCGTCTTGGCGACGTCGGGCGCGCCACGGAGACGGAACGCCCCGTCGGACCATTCGATCTCGTCCTGCGGCACCTCGAGCTCGTGCGCGGCGATCTTCCGAGCCTTCTCACGGACCCGGGCCGCGGCCTGGGCCACCGCGGGGGTGCCGACGGCCGCTCCGCGGCTCCCGTAGGTGTCCCAGCCGTTCGGGGAGATATCGGTGTCGCCGAACAGGACCTCCACGTCCTCCACCTTGATCCCGAGCTCGTCGGCGGCGACCTGCGCGTAGACGGTCTCGCCCCCCTGCCCGTGCGGGGTGGCGCCCGTGATCACGACGACCTTGCCGGTGGGGTGGCACCGGATGGTGGCCGCCTCCCACCCGCCGCCGGCGTACTGGAGCACGCCGCCGATCACCTTCGAGGGTCCCCAACCGCAGTTCTCCAGGTACGTGGAGAACCCGATCCCGATCTGTCGCGTGTCGCCGGCGTCCCGCCGCGCCTGCTGCTCCTTGCGCAGCTGCTCGACGTCGAACATCTCGAGCGCGGCGTCGAGCGTGGCCGGATAGTTCCCCGAGTCGATCATCAGCCCGCCGATCGACTGCGTGGCCTCGGTGAACGGGGGCATGAAGTTCATCCGTCGGATCTCGACCACGTCCTTGCCGACGCGGCGCGCGAGGGCGTCCATGGCCCGCTCGATCGCGTTCGTGGACTCCGGCCGGCCCGCCCCACGGTAGGCGTCCACCGGCGTGGTGTTCGTGTACACGCCCGTGATGCTCACGTGGTAGGCCTCGCCCATGTAGGCGCCGCAGTACAGGAACGCGCCGAGGACCGGAGTGCCCGGCGCGATGATCCGCAGGTACGCGCCCATGTTCGCGAGGATGTTGGCGCGGAACCCGAGGATCTTCCCGTCCTCGTCGGCGGCGATCTCCATCTCCTGGACCTGATCGCGACCGTGGTGCGTGGCGAGGTAGCCCTCGGAGCGCGTCTCGACCCACTTGATCGGCCGCCGCAGCTTCTGGGCGACCGCGAGCGCCAGCGCCTCCTCCGGATAGACCTGGAGCTTGGAGCCGAACCCGCCTCCCACGCGGGGCGCAACGATCCGGAGCTTCGACTCGGGGATCCCCGTCGCCAGCGCCATCGCGGTGCGGAGGACGTGCGGGATCTGCGTGGAGCTCCACATCGTGAAGTGGCCCGACGCAGCGTTCGGCTCGACCAGGATCGCGCGCGGCTCGATCGCGTTGGGGACCTGTCGCTGGACGCGGTAGCGCTCCTTCACGACCACCGGCGCGTTCGCGAAGACCTCGTCGACCTTGCCGTTCGTCAGGCTCCACGTGTAGCTCTCGTTCGTGCCGAAGTCGTCGTGGACGATCGGAGCCCCGTGGTCGATCGCGGCCTCGACATCGGTGACGGCGGAGAGGGGCTCGTAGTCCACGTCGACCGACTCGGCACCGTCCATCGCGGCACCGCGCGTCTCGCCGATCACCACGGCGACGCCGTCCCCCTGGTAACGCGCCTTGTCCGTGGCGAGCGGCATGTGCGGCGCGTTCTTGAGGTCGTCGGTCACCGGCCACGCCATCAGCAGAGGGCCGGCCCATTCGAAGTCGCTCCCCGCGAACGCGGCCACGACGCCGGGGACCTCGAGCGCCTTCGAGACATCCACGCTCTTGATCCGCGCGTGCGCGAAGGGGCTGCGCACGACGGACATCCACACCATGCCGTTGATCGACAGGTCGTCGGTGTACCGGCCCCTGCCGGTGAGCAGCTCGGGGTCTTCCTTGCGCAGGACCGACTGGCCGACGTACTTCTCGGTGGTCGCCATCTCGATGTCCCCCTCAGACCTTCGCGCCGGCGGCGTCCATGATCGACGCGACGATGTTCTGGTAGCCCGTGCAGCGGCACAGGTTGCCCTCGAGCGCCTCGCGAACCTCCTCCTCGGTCGGGCTCGGGTTCTCCCGCAGGTAGCCGGCCGCCGCCATGATCATCCCCGGCGTGCAGTACCCGCACTGGAGCCCGTGGTTGCGGCGGAAGGCCTCCTGCAGGGGACTGAGCTCCCCGTCAGGCCCGGCCATCGCCTCGATCGTGGTGACCTCGCGGCCGTCCGCCTGGACGGCCAGGAGCGTGCAGGACTTCACGGACTCCCCGTCCAGGAGCACGGTGCAACTGCCGCAGCTGGACGTGTCACAACCGACGTTGGTCCCGGTGAGACCGAGTCCCTCCCGGAGGAGATAGACGAGGAGCGTGCGAGGCTCGACCTCGGCTTCGTGCAGCTCCCCGTTCACGGTGACGGCGGTACGCGTCACGGGCAGGCCCTCCCTTCCGCGTCATGCGACGACGGGCGTGAACCGCTACAGGACAGGCTTCCGAGCGTAGTACGACGGCCGGGAACGCGCGAATCGACGGCGGCGGCCTACCACGAGGGATCGGACGCGTGCAGGGCGGCGTGCCCGGTGCACAGCGAGCCGGTCCCGAACCGCGTCGACCCCGACGACGTCGTGGCGATCCAGTAACAGGTCCCCGAGGGACTCATGACGGCGGCCGCCCACGACGCGGCCGTCGCGTCCACGCTGACGACGGTGGGGGAGGTCGATGGACCGTCGACGAAGATCAGGGATGGCTGGGCGAGGGTGAGCTGGGCAGGTCCGGCCTCCGACCACTCCTCGGTTCCGGCGAACAGCTCCTGCGCCAGGCCGAGTGCGAGGCGGGCGGACGAACGAGCCTCGTCGTCGAGGACGGCGGTCACCTCGGGATCTGCCTCCGAGGACTCCGCAGCGAGCGCCTCGACCCGCGCCTGCTCCTGGTCGACCAGCTCCTGTTCCAACGCCGCCCGACGCGCGTCGGCGGCTCGCTCGTGGCCGACCACGAACGTGGCGAGCATCCCCACCAGGAGGACCGCGACGCTCGCTGAGACGGCGAGCCGCAACGCGAACGGGTCCACGTGACGCCGCGGCATCACGGGCGCGACGAAGCTGAAGGTGTCCTCGGCCCTGGCACTCATCCCGAACCAGGTATCGGCACCGCCGGGGCCGCCCTGAGCATCGTTCGGAGCGTGAACCCCGGGCTCCGCGACTCCTTGACGCAGGCGTGTAGGGTCCCTCACGAACCGCGTCGATCGATCCGGACGGATGACCCTTCCTCACACGCGCCCCCGCCGCCTCCTCTCCGTGCCGCTGCTCCTGCTCACGGCTGTCGCGGTGCTCGGCACGGCAACCGGCGAGGCCGTCGGTCAGCAGACGACCGCACCGCACTTCCGGGACGTGGTCGCCTCGACGCCGCTGGACAAGGACGCGCTCAGCTGGGACATCGACGTCGGCCTCCTCGACGACGACGCCCTCCCCGATCTCGTGCTCTCGCAGCACGCGTCGATGTCCTTCTACCGGTCGGTGCCGCCCACGATCGCGCGCATGTTCCGTGTGGACCGCGGCGACCCGCACGCGTGCACGATCTCGGACGTCGATCTCAACGGGCTCGGCGACGTCTTCTGCACGCGCGGAGCGGGCCGCGGCACGATCACGAAGGTGAACCACCTGTGGATGCAGACCGCGCCACGCGTCTTCGTCGACCGAGCGAAGGCCTATGGGGTCACCGACCCCCTCGGTCGCGGTCGTCACACCACCTTCTTCGACCTGAACGGCGATCCCTATCCGGACCTGTTCATCGGGAACGACACGCCGCGTGCGGACGGCCAGCCCTCGCCGAACCGGACCTTCCTGAGCGTCGGGGGCCGGCGGTTCCGTGAGGTCAGTCGTGGCGCGACGAAGGAGCTCGGGGGCGTGTGTGCGATCGCCGCGGACGTGGACGCCGACGGGTGGGAAGACCTGGTGGTCTGCGGGAAGGACCGACTGCACGTGTACCGGAACCGGGAGACGCCGGCCGGCCGGCGCCGGCTCCAGGATGTGGCCCGCCAGTGGGGTCTGGACGTCACGGGCATCCGTTCCGCGCTCGTGGCCGATCTCGACGTCGACGGCAACCCGGACGTCGTCACGATGTCGCCCGATCTGCTCCAGGTGTACCCCGGTCGCGGCGGAGGGAGCTTCGCGCGCCCGCGGACCCTCGCGACCCTGAAGTCGGGCAGCTGGGTGACGATCGGCAACCTGGACGAGCAACCCGGACGTGACCTGTTCGTCGTCCAGGCGTGCCGACGGGGACACAACCTCCGCGACGTCGCCCTCTTCGATCGCGACGGTCGTTGGGCGTACGAGCTCGGGACCGACCTGCCGCGTGCCCTCGGCGGGTGCGGTGATGTCGCGGCCACGATCGACCTGAACCGCGACGACGTCGACGAGGTGATCGTTCTGAATGGAGCGAGGCACGGACCGGGGAGCGGAGGAGACCCCGGCCCCGTCCAGGTCCTGACGACCGGAAGCTTCCCCGGCTAGCGGTCGCCCCGTCGGCCTCCGCGACCTCGACGCCGAGGTGTTGCGTTCCCACGATCCCCGTGCCAGGGTCGGACTGCCCGCGCGATCCGGAGGTGATTCGTGGTCGCGGAGGCAAAGGGGGGGACCTGTCGGAGCCGTCCCCTGCGTGCCGCGATCACAGCCGTCGTTGCGCTCGCGGTCGTGACGCTTCCGCAGGATCGGGCCGTGAGCGAGGAACGGCGTACACCCCTCCGGTTCCACGATGTCGCCCACCTCTTTCCCTTCGCAAGGGATACCCGCAGCTGGGATATCGACGTTGGTCGGCTTGGTCGGAACGACCGTCCCGATGTCGTCGTCTCGTATCACGCGTTCATCAGGTTCTACCGAGCACGACCGCCTGCGCTTGGACTGTTGTTCAGAGCCGGTGGTGACGATCCGCACGCCTGCGCGATCGCGGACGTCGACGCCGATGGACTGGGCGACGTCTTCTGCGCGCGCGGCGCACGTCGCGGGACGATCAAGAAGCGCAACCATCTGTGGATGCATGTGTCGGCGCGTACCTTCGTCGATCGCGCTTGGCGCTACGGCGTGACGGATCCCTTCGGTCGCGGCCGGCACGCGACGTTCTTCAACCTCAACGGCGACGAGTACCCGGACCTGTTCGTCGGGAACGAGAGCACCCGGCCGAACGGACTGCCGACCCCGAACCGGACCTACCTGAACGCTGGTGGACTGCGGTTCCAGGAGGTTCGTATCGGCGCGACCCGCGAGCTTGGAGCCGAGTGCGCCGTGGCCGCGGACACCGGCGGCGACGCGCGGCAGGACCTGCTGGTCTGCGGGAACGAAGGATTCCATCTCTTTCGGAACCGCTCTGGACCGCACGGACGACGTGTGCTCCGCGACGTCGCCGCGCGCTACGCGATGGACCTCCCCGACGTGACATCGGCGGCCGTCGCTGATCTCGATCTCGATGGATCGAACGACGTCGTGCTGGTGCAGGCGGACCGGCTGACCGCGTTCCCAGGGCGCCCGGGCGGAGGATTCGGACCTCCGCGACCGCTCGCGCGGCTCCGCGCCGCGCGATGGGTGACGATCGGGAACTTCGACGGTCGGCGAGGGGTGGACCTGTTCGTCGTGCAGACGTGTCGCGCCGGACGGAACGTCCGGGACGTCGCCCTGCTGGACCGGGGACGTGGATGGTCGTTCGACCGGAGCTCGTGGGTGCCGCCGGCCGACGCGGGGTGCGGCGATCTCGCCGCGTCGATCGATCTCGACGTCGACGGCGCAGACGAGGTGATCGTGCTGAACGGCATGAGGGGTGACCCGCCGAACGGTGGCATCTCCGGACCGGTGCAGGTGCTCACGATCGGTCCCTACCCGGGATGAACCCGGCACGCCCCGGGGGGTTGGCGGCTACCAGGCTTGATCGATCGCCGACATCGCGGCGTCGCCGGTGCACGCCTGACCGGAGCCGTACAGGACGACGTCGGTCTCGATGTGGACGTAGAGGCAGGTCCCCGACTCCGAGAGCGCCGCGGCCGCCCATTCGTTCTGCGCGGTGGCGACGCTGATCGAGTTCGGGTCGAGCGACTCGCCGGAGGTGAAGGAGACGCCGCCGCCCGCCATCGCGGTGAGGGCCTCCGGATCGGCCGCCGCGAACCCCCCAAGGGTGGGGTCGATCGACGCCTCGGCCGACAGCGCGAGCGCGGCGTGCGACGCGTTCGTCAGGTTCACCTGCGCCTGCAGATCCTGCGCGTTGCCGATCTGGCCGACGGCATCCGACTCCGCGTCCGCGATCGACTCGCCGGCGTCACGCAGGAACAAGAAGTACGCGCCGAGCAGCGCAAGCACCACCAGCAGCCCGACCACGGCCAGGGCACGACCGCCGAGCCCGCCAAGGCGCGGACCGCGCGACGGTGTCTCGGTGAGCTTCGAGCCCGACCACTTCTTGGCGGGCTCGCCGAAGCTGAAGCTATCGCCCATCCCACGGGAGTATCGGCAGGTCCTGCCTCCAGACTGAGCGATGCCCTTCGCACGGGGCTGGCCTACGATGCCTCCGTGAGCGAGATCGCCGACGTCCTGGCCGCGATCGAGTCCCTGTCCGCGAAGGGAGAGCGCATGGCGCTCGCCACGATCGTCGCCGTGCGCGGCTCCACCTATCGACGGCCCGGCGCCCGCCTCCTGGTCCCCGAGGACGGCGCGCCGATCGGCAACATCAGCGGCGGCTGCCTGGAGGGTGACGTCGCGGATCTGGCCCGCATCGTGATGGATGAGGGGCGAGCCCGACTGGCCGGATGGGACCTGACGGCCGACGACGATGCCGTGTGGGGACTCGGGCTCGGGTGCAACGGCGCGATCGAGGTCTTCATCGAGCCCGCCGACCAGGCCGCTGAGGTCGCGCACGCGCTGCGAACCGCCCTGGACGAGGAGCGAGCGATCGGCGTCGTGACGGTCCTGGAGTCCGGAAGCCCCGACCTGGTGGCCGAAGGAGCGCGGCTCGTGGTCCCACCGACGGGCGTCCCTCAGGGCACGCTGGGAGCCGCCGACATCGACGCCGAGGCGATCGCGGCATCCCGCGAGCTCCTCGCCGCGGGCCGGTCCGAGATCCGGACCTTCGCCCACGACGTCCGTGCGTTCGTGGAGACCCTCCAGCCCCCCCTGCGGCTCTTGGTCTGCGGCGCGGGGCACGACGCGGTGCCGCTGGTCCGGGCCGCCGCCGGGATGGGGTGGCGAGCGATCGTCGTCGACGACCGGCCCGCGTTCCTGACGACCGCGCGCTACCCGGAGGCCGCGGCGTTCGTCCAGGTGGCCGAACCGATCGAGGTGGCCACCTCGGCACCGGCCGACGAGCACACCTTCGCCGTGGTCATGACGCACAACTTCCTGCGCGACAAGGACTACCTCCGCGGGCTCTTGAAGACGCCCGTCGCCTACATCGCGATGCTGGGGCCGGCGGCTCGCACGCAACGATTGCTGATGGAGCTCGCCGACGAAGGCATGGAGCTGTCCGATGACGACCGGGCTCGCCTGTACGGACCGGCCGGCCTCGACCTCGGGTCGGAGGGCCCGGAGGAGATCGCACAGGCGATCGTGGCGGAGATCGTCGCGGTGAAGCGCGGGCGCGAAGGCGGGTTCCTCCGTCGCCGCCCGGGGCCGATCCACGACCGCCCGATCCCGGGCACGGAAGCCCGGTGATCGCCTCGGCGAGCGACCGCCAGCCGACTTGCCCGTTCTCAGACCTCGTGATGCAATCGACACGTCCTGCGCCGCAGTAGCTGGTCCGATCCGAGGGGGAACGAACGCATGCTTCCAGCGCGCTTCGAGTATCACCGACCGTCGACCCTGGACGAAGCCCTCGCGATGCTCGCCGAGCACGGCGAGGACGCGAAGGTGCTCGCGGGAGGGCAGAGCCTGATCCCGCTGATGAAGTACCGGTTCTCTTCGGTCGGACACCTGATCGACGTGAACCGGATCGATGGGCTCGACGGGATCGAGGAGTCCGGCGACGTCCTGCGGATCGGCGCGATGGTCCGCCACAACCAGCTCGCAGCGTCGGAGGTCATCGCCGCCGGGTACCCGACGATCGCCGCGGCGGCGCCGCAGATCGCCGACCCGCTCGTCCGGAACCTCGGAACGATCGGCGGTTCGCTCGCGCACGCCGATCCCAGCGGAGACCTCGGCTCGGTGATGCTGGCGATGGATGGCAGCGTCGTGCTGCGCAAGGTCGGCGGCGAGCGCGAGGTGCCGGTGAAGGACTTCCTCGTGGGGACCTTCACGACGTCGATCGAGCCGGACGAGATGCTCACCGAGGTGCGCGTGCCCAAGCCCGCTGCGAACTCCGGTGGCACGTACCTCAAGCTGGAGCGCAAGGTCGGCGACTACGCGACCGTGGCCGCCGCCGTTCGCCTCACGATGGACAACGGCTCGATCGGCAGCGCCGGGATCGGCCTGACCTCCGTCGGCCTGTCGAACATCAAGGCGGACGCCGCGGAGGAAGCCTTGCGGGGCGCGACACCGGGCGACGAGGCGTTCGCCGAGGCGGCGCGCCTCGCGGCGGAGGCCTCGATGCCGGCGGCCGACGTCCGCGGGTCCGAGACCTACAAGCGACACATGGTGGACGTGTACGTGCGGCGCGGCTTGACCCGCGCGTTCGAGATGGCCGGCGCGGCCTGAGCGACGGGAGGTCACAACGCATGCAGGTCACTCTGAGCATCAACGGCACCGAGCACACCGTGGACGTGGAGCCCCGCAAGCTCCTCGTCCACGTGATCCGTGAGGAAGCGGGTCTGACCGGGACCCACGTCGGGTGCGACTCGACGAGCTGCGGCGCGTGCACCGTGCTGCTCGACGGGACCCCGATCAAGTCCTGCACGATGTTCGGGGTCCAGGCGGAGGGCCGCGAGGTCACGACCGTCGAGGGGCTCGCGGGCGCCGACGGCCTGGACCCGATCCAGGCCGCGTTCAAGGAGGAGCACGGACTGCAGTGCGGCTTCTGCACACCCGGCATGATGCTCGTGGCCTCCGCCCTGCTGGCCGATGACCCGGATCCGACCGAGGACGACATCCGGTGGGCGATCTCCGGCAACATCTGCCGCTGCACCGGCTACATCAACATCGTCAAGGCGATCCAAGCCGCCGCGAAGGCGAAGGCGGCGGCGCCCGAACCCGCGAACGCCTGAGCCCGGGCCGAGCAGACTGAGAGGAAGCGACATGGCGACCGAAGCCGAAGAGATCCGCGGGATCGGCCACAGCGTCAAGCGCAAGGAGGACGATCGGTTCATCCGCGGCCGTGGCAACTACATCGACGACATCCGCCTGCCCGGCATGCTGTACCAGGCGATCCTCCGGAGTCCCTTCGCGCACGCGAAGATCAACGGGATCGACGCCTCGCGGGCCCAGGCGGTCCCCGGCGTGATCGCCATCGTGACCGGGGACCTGATGGCTCAGCACAACCTCGCGTGGATGCCGACGATGTCCGGCGACACGCAGGCCGTCCTGGCCACCGACAAGGTGCGCTTCCAGGGGCAGGAGGTCGCGGCCGTGATCGCGAACGACCCCTACGTCGCGAAGGACGCCCTGGAGCTGATCGACGTCGACTACGACCCCCTCGACGTGGTGGTCTCGCCACAGGGGGCGATGGCCGACGGAGCCCCCCTGATCCGTGACGAGAAGGAGGGGCAAGAGGACAACCACATCTACCACTGGGAGTCCGGCGACAAGGACGCCACCGACCGGGCCTTCGCCGACGCCGACGTCGTCGTCTCGCTCGACACCCACTACCCCCGCTCGCACCCGTCGCCGTTGGAGACGTGCGGCTGCATCGCCGACGTCGACGGCGCCACCGGGCAGGCCACGATCTACATGACCTCGCAGGCCCCGCACGCGATCCGCACCGTGTTCGCGCTGGTCGCCGGTCTCCCCGAGGAGAACATCCGGATCGTCTCGCCCGACATCGGCGGCGGGTTCGGCAACAAGGTGCCCGTGTACCCCGGTTACGTCGTCGCCACCGCGGCATCGCTGTTGCTCGGACACCCCGTGAAATGGATCGAGGAGCGCACGGAGAACCTGATCAGCACGGGGTTCGCCCGCGACTTCCACATGCACGGGGAGATGGCGCTCACGAAGGACGGAACGATGCTCGGCCTGCGCACCTCGTTGCTGGCCGACGAGGGCGCGTTCCATGCGGACGCCCAGCCATCGAAGTTCAAGGTCGGTCTGTTCCACATCGTCACGGGGTCGTACGACCTCCCCGCCGCGCACGTGTCGGCGGACGGCTACTACACGAACAAGGCGCCGGGCGGCGTCGCCTATCGATGCTCGTTCCGGGTCACCGAGGCGTCGTACATGATCGAGCGGCTCGTGCAGAACGCCGCGTACGAGCTGGGGATGGACCCCGCCGACCTCCGGAAGAAGAACTTCATCGAGGAGGACCAGTTCCCGTACGAGTCGGCGACCGGCTTCGTCTACGACTCGGGGAACTACCACGCCGCGATGGACCAGGCCCTCGAGCGGATCGGCTACGCGGAGCTGCGCGAGGAACAGAAGCAGCAGCGGGCCGACGGCAAGCTGTGGGGCATCGGACTGGCGTCGTTCACCGAGGTCGTGGGCGCCGGACCCCACAAGGACTACGACATCCTCGGCCTCAAGATGAACGACGGCGCCGAGCTCAGGATCCATCCGACGGGCAAGGCGATCCTCAAGATCAGCTCGAAGACCCAGGGGCAGGGCCACGAGACGACCTTCGCCCAGATCGTGGCCGAGGAGCTGGGGATCCAGCCGGAGGACATAAAGGTCCAACACGGAGACACGGACAACACCCCGTACGGGCTGGGGACCTACGCGTCGCGCTCCACGCCGACGGTCGGGGCCGCGACGGCGATGGTCTCCCGCCGCATCCTCGAGAAGGCGCGCAAGCTCGCCGCCCACCTCCTGGAGGTCGACGAGAGCGATGTGGAGTTCAACCGTCCGAACTTCACGGTCAAAGGCGCTCCGGACAAGGCCGTCACGATCCAGGACGTCGCGTTCGCCGCATACACCAATTTCCCCGACGGGATGGAGGCGGGCCTCGAAGGGTCGTACTACTACGACCCTCCGAACCTGACGTTCCCGTTCGGCACCTACGCGGTCGCGGTCCAGGTGGACCCGGAGACCGGCGAATGGAAGGTCCAGCGCGTCGTGGCGGTCGACGACTGCGGGGTGCGCATCAACCCGATGATCGTCGAAGGGCAGATCCAGGGCGGCCTCACCGAGGGCTTCGGGACGGCCGCGATGGAGCTGATCACGTTCGACGAGGCCGGCAACTGCATCGGCGCGAACTTCCTGGACTACCTGCTCCCCACGGCCTGGGAGACGCCGCGGTTCGAGTTGGGTGAGACGGTAACCCCGTCGCCCCACCATCCGATCGGCGCGAAGGGCGTGGGGGAATCGGCCACCGTCGGGTCGCCGGCGGCGTTCGTCAACGCGGTGATCGACGCCGTGTGGCCGCTCGGCGTGCGGAACATCGACATGCCGCTCACCTCGGCCAAGGTGTGGGAGGCGATCCAGGCCGCGGGGGGCTGATGAGGCCGGACGTCCTGGCGCTCGCGGCCGAGCTCTCGTCGAAGGGAGAGCCCTTCGTCCTGGCCACCGTCGTGTGGCGACGCTCGCCCTCATCGGGCCAGGAAGGAGCGACGGCGCTGATCACACCGGACCGCAAGGTCCGCGGCTGGCTCGGTGGGGCGTGCGCCGAGCCCACCGTGGTGCGGGAGGCGCTGCGGCTGCTCGACGAGGGAAGGCCCACCCTGATGTTCCTCGGCCCGCCCGACGAGCTCGACGCCCACCGGCGCGATGGCGTCGTGACCGTGCCGATCGCGTGTCAGAGCGAAGGCGCCCTGGAGGTCTACGTGGAACCCGTCCTGCCCCAGCCCCAGCTCGTCGCGATCGGCCGCTCCCCCGTGGCCACCACCCTGGCGGCCCTGGCCGCCGGGCTCGGGTGGCGCAGCGTGATCGTCGACGACGGTTCGGACGCCGAAGGGGACGCGGGTGCTCCCCCGGTGCTCGGCTCACTCGACCTGGACGCGGCCGGCGTCGACGCCCGGTCCTTCGTGGTGGTGGCCACGCAAGGCCACTACGACGAGGATGCCCTCGACCGCGCGCTCCGAACGCCGGCGAGCTACGTCGGGCTGGTGGCGTCACGCAAGCGCGCCGACGCGGTGCTCGGGTACCTGCGGGACCGCGGGTTCGACGACGAGCAGCTCGGGCGCGTGCATGCCCCGGCCGGCATCGACCTCGGCCACGTCCGAACGGAGGAGATCGCCGTGGCGATCCTGGCCGAGATCGTGCAGCTCCGAGCGGCCGGCGGGCTGGACGTTCCCGCCGCGGCCGTGACCGCAGACGAGAGCCCCACACGACACGAGGCGCTCGACCCCGTATGCGGCATGACGGTCGATGTGGCCGACGCGCGGTATCGGAGCGTCCACGAGGGCCAGACCTACTACTTCTGTTCCGCGGGCTGCCTGGCGTCGTTCGAGGCCGATCCCGCCCGGTACGTCGCCGCCGCCACGCAGTAACCCCGAGGAGGACGCAGCCGCCGATGCAGATCCAGAACGAGTTCATCGTCGCTCAGCCGGCAGAACCGCTGTGGGCCTACCTCCTCGACGTCGAGCGGATCGCGCCGTGCATGCCCGGCGCCGAGCTCACGGAGACCGTCGACGCCGAGAACTGGAAGGGCAAGGTGAACGTCGCCTTCGGACCCGTGAAGCTCTCGTTCGCCGGCACGGTCACGGTCGCGGAGCGCGATGACGTCGCGCATCGGATCAAGCTGGTGGCCAAAGGGATGGAGGCGAAGGGGAAGGGAGCCGCGACCGCCTCGGTGACCTCCTGGCTGGAACCAGGTCCCGACGCGTCCCAGACCCTCGTGAAGATGGATGCCGACATCACGCTCACCGGCGCGGCCGCACAGCTCTCGCGTGGGTTGCTGCCGGAGATCTCGAAGAAGCTCACGCAGCAGTTCGCCGACTGCCTCCAGGAGTCCATGACGGCCGCGGAGGCGGGAGCCCCGGAGGGAGCGGCCGCGGAGGCAACGGCCGCCGCGCCGGCCGCACCCCAGCATGTCGGGGGCATCTCGCTCGGTCTCGCCGCGCTCTGGGCCGCGGTGAAGAACTTCTTCCGAAGGGTGTTCGGGAGGAAGGACGCCGAGACGTGATCGCCGAGCCCGCGTGACGTGATCACCGGGGTGGTCCTGGCCGCCGGCGAGGGGCGGCGGTTCGGCGGCACGAAGCAGCTCGTCGAGGTCCGCGGACGAGCCCTGGTGCTGCACGCCGTGGAGGCCCTGCGCGAGGCGGGGATCGCCGAGGTGATCGTCGTGACGGGCCACGACGCCGGCGCCGTGGAGGTCGCGCTCCCCGACGACGTCCGCACGGTCCGCAACGACCGCTACCGAGAGGGCCAGTCGACGTCGCTCGCCGCGGCGCTCCATGTCATCGCGGAGGGGTCCGAGGGAGCGGTGATCCTCCAGGCCGACCAGCCCGGCGTGACCGCACAGGACGTCCGAGATCTGGTCACGACGTTCACCGCGACGCGGGCACGGATCGTCCGGATCCGCTACCTCGACGCCCCGGGACCCGCGCTGTTGTCGAGGGAGGTGTTCGCCGAGGCCGGACACCTGCACGGAGACGTCGGTGCTCGGGTGCTGATGGCGTCGCATCCGGACTGGGTCGAGGACGTCGCGGTCGACCGTTCCGCGCCGATCGACGTCGACGTCCCGGGCGACCTCGATCAGGTCTGAGCCCGATCCCGCACCATCGTCCGCCCCGGGTCGGCGGGCCGGAAGCCGAAACGCTCGTACAGCCGGTGGGCGTCGCGCGTGTTGAGGTACCAGAGGCACGCCCCGAACCGGGGGTCCTCCACCGCCTCGCGCACCAGCTCCGACCCCAGTCCGCGCCCGCGATGACCCTCGAGGACGAAGACGTCCCCCAGCCACGCCATGTTCGAGCCGTCCGACATCACGCGGGCGAACCCCACCAGGTCGCCCTCGGACGCGTAGGCCGCCAGGACCCGGGTGGAGTCGCGGACGAGGCGGTCGATCGTGTCGCGGTCGCGCCCCCGCACCCAGTAGGCCTCCTCGGCCAGGAACCGGTGCACCGCGTCCACGTCGACCCGGGCCCGGTCGTCGTCCAGCTCGTACCCGGAGGGGAGGGATCGGCGCATCAACAGACCATGCCGAGGCGACGGTGGGCGAGCGCCGGCAGGGACGTGCGCACACGACGCAGCTCCGCCAGGTCCAGCTCGGCGAACCAGACGCCGTCGCCCTCCCCCGGTGCCCGGACCAGGACGCCGCCCCAGGGGTCGACGATCATCGAGCTCCCGAAGCAGCGGCGGCCGTCCTCCGGCGGCCCCCACGGACCCCACTGCGCCGGCGCCACCACGAAGCACTGATCCTCGATCGCCCGGGCCCGCACCAGGACCTCCCAGTGCGCCTCGCCCGTCACGGCGGTGAACGCCGACGGGATCAGCAGCACCTCGGCACCGAGCGCCACCAACCCGCGGTAGAGCTCGGGGAACCGGAGGTCGTAGCAGACGGACAGACCGACGCGGCCGAGGTCGGTCTCGTGGGTCACCAGCTGGTCGCCGGCCGCGAAGACGGCGGACTCCCGGAACGGAGGCTGGCCGGGGATGTCGACGTCGAAGAGGTGGATCTTCCGATATCGGGCCGCGAGCTGCCCGTCGGGGCCGAACAGGCAGGACGTGTTGTAGACGTGGTCGTCGGTCCGTTCGGGTACCGACCCGGCGAGGACCCACATGCCACGCGCGCGGGCGACCTCCGCCAGCGGCTCGACCAGGTCGCCCGGGACCGGTCGGGCCAGCTCCCGCATCCGCGTGTGGGACCCGTAGTACGGGAACAGCTCCGGGAGCGCCGCCAGATCCGCGCCCCCGTCGGCGGCCGCCTCGACCAAGCGGACGGCGTTCGCGAGGTTCGCCTCCGGGTCGTCACGACCCGCGTTCAGCTGGCAGACGGCGGCGCGCATGGGAGCGCCATCCTAGGCGCTCCCCTGCTCGTTCCGACGTCAGTCCTCGTTCCGCAGCGCCTCGACCTCCACCTCGATCGTGACGCTCTTGCCGACCAGGAACCCGCCGGCTTCCAACGCCATGTTCCAGGTCATGTCCCAGTCCTCACGCTCGAGCGTGGTGGAGGCGCTGAAGCTGGCGACCACCTTCCCGTAGGGGTTCGTGCCCGTCCCCAGGTACTCGCCGCGAAGCGTGACCGGGTTCGTGATGTCCTTGATCGTGAGCTCACCGTCCAGCTCGAAGCCGGTCCCGTCCGTGTGCCGCAGGCCCGTGCTCACGAACCTGATCTCCGGAAAGCGCTCCACGTCGAGGAAGTCGGGGCTGCGCAGGTGGTCGTCCCGCTGCTGCGTGTGGGTCTCGAGGCTCGTCGCCTCGAGCACGGCTTCCACCCTCGAGTCCTCCGGCTGCTCCGCGATCGTGATCGAGCCGTCGAAGCGGGTGAACCGCCCGCGCACCTTCGTGAAGATGTGCTTGCCGATGAAGTCGACCGTCGTGTGGGCCTGGTCGAACGAGTACGTGCCGGCGGGCGGCAGCGCCACCCCGATCTGCTGTTCCACGAGCGACATCGCTCCTCCTCCACTCCGGGCGTCCACCTTCCGGGCCGCCCCACTGCCCTCGTCAACGGGGGCGCGGTACTCTCTATTCCAGAGTCTCTCAGGATATCGGAGTTTCTCGCACGGTCGGGCTCACCTGCGTAGGATGCGGCGGGCGGGGCGCTCGGGAACGGGTTCGGATGGCGGAGACAGACATGGGACGGGCTGCAGCCCAGGCGGGGTCGGAGGACGAGAGTCCCGTCTGCCGCCATTTCCAGGCGGCGGCGGAGATCGTCGGCAAGCGCTGGAACCCTCAGCTCGTGCGCGCCCTGTTGTCGGGTGCCTCTCGCTACTCGCAACTCCGCGCCGCGATCCCGCAGATCAGCGACCACCTCCTCTCGGAGCGGTTGAAGGAACTCGAGGCGGCGGGCATCCTGGCCCGTGAGGTGACGCCGTCGACGCCCGTCCGGATCGAGTACCGGCTCACGGAGCAGGGCCGGGACCTGGCCGGCGTGATCGACGA
>DATBJQ010000041.1:0-37441 GCA_036556385.1 Actinomycetota bacterium
GTACACGGGGCTCTAGCTACGATGGCGCGCCCATGAGCCTGAGCGCGTTCGGCCCCGTCGCCGTGATCGCCGACCCGCAGGCCGGCCAGGGCCGGGTCGGAGGATCCCTCGCCGCGGTGGAGAAGGCCATCGTCGAGCGCGGGCTCGAGTACCGATGGGAGGTGGCCGCGTCGCGAGCCGACGTCGAGCGTCTGGCGGCCGCTGCCCTCGACGACGGGATCCGGTTCCTGGCCGCCGTCGGGGACGACACGACCGTCCAGGACGTGATCAACGGCATGTTCCGGGACGGACGGACGATCGTGGAGGAACCCGTGCTGGCCGTGATCCCCGCCGGCACGTCGTCCGATCTCGTGAGGAGCTTCGGCCTCTCGCAGGACATCGAGGGCTCGGTCGGACACCTGCTGGGGGAGCAGGTCTACCCCTTCGACGTGATGAAGATCCAGACCCTGCGACCGGACGGGGGGCACGGGGTCCGCTACGCCCACAACGTCGCCGAGATCGGGTTCCACGCCGACGCCTGGCTCCGCCGGGACCGGATGCCGGCGCGGCTGGGCAACGCCCGCCGGTTCCTCGGGTTCTGGAGCGCGTACGTCCGGACACGACACGTACCCCTGCGGATCGAGGTCGATACGCGCACCCACGATCTGGTGGCCTGGAGCGTGATCGTGGGCAACGCGCAGTTCGCCGAGGAGGGCCTCCGCCTGTCGCCGCGATCGTTCCCTGGCGACGGCGTCCTGGACGTGCTGGTCTTCACCGGTCCGCGTTCCGACGCCTACCGGATGCTGCCCAGGATCTTCCGCCACGGCGACCACGTCCCCGATCCGGGGATCAAGGAGCTCCGGTCCAAGCTCGTGCTCCGGATCGAGACCGACCGACCGTTGCCCGTGGTGGCCGACGGGATCGCGTTCGGCACCACCCCGGCCTCCTTCCAAGTCGTCCCACGACAGGTCATGCTGAAGTTGTGAAGGAGGCGTTCGAGCACCGGCTGGGTCGCGTCGCGGACGAGGCAGCGGCGCACGGGTTCGCGGCGGCCGTCGTGGCTCCCTCGCCCGACCTGCGCTACCTGACCGGCTACGACCCGATGCCCCTGGAGCGAGCCACGCTCCTGCTGATCCGTCCCGGCCGAGAGCCCCTGCTGATCGTGCCGGCCCTGGAGCGGGCCCTCGCCGCCGACCCGTCCGCCGCGTCGGGGGTGGAGCTGGTGTCCTGGACCGACGCCGAGGACCCCTACGCGCTCGCGGCCGCCGCCCTTCCGAACGCGGGGCGGATCGCGACGAACGATCGGATGTGGGCTTCCCACCTGTTGGAGCTCCAGGCGGTGCTCCCCGAGGTCTCGTTCGCCTCCGCGTCCGCGGTGCTGGCACGGCTGCGGGCGGTGAAGGACGAGGACGAGCTCGCCGCGCTCCGTCGCGCGGGGCGGGCCGCCGACGAGACGTTCCGCCAGATCTGCACGATGCCGTTCCTCGGCAGGCGGGAGGAGGAGGTGGCCGCCGACCTCGCCAGGCTGCTCGTCGTGAACGGGCATACGCGAGCCGACTTCACGATCGTGGGGAGCGGCCCGAACGCGGCGTCCCCGCACCACGAGCCCGGCGGTCGCACGATCCTGCCACGGGACGCCGTGGTGCTGGACTTCGGTGGCGAGCTCGCGGGCTACTACAGCGACACGACACGCACGGTGGTGGTGGAGGAGCCTCCGTCGGGGTTCACGCCCGTGTACGAGGTCGTCCGGGAGGCGCAGGCGGCGGCGATCGACGTCGTGCGGCCGGGGGCCCCGATCCAAGAGGTCGACCGAGCGGCCCGGCACCTCATCGACGCCGCCGGATACGGCGAGCTGTTCCTGCATCGGACGGGGCACGGGATCGGCCTCGAGGTGCACGAGCACCCCTACGTGATCGAGGGGAACCCCACACCGTTGGAGCCTGGCATGACGTTCAGCGTGGAGCCCGGCGTCTACGTGGCCGGTGACTTCGGCGTCCGGATCGAGGACATCGTGGCCGTCACCGACGACGGCGCCGAGCGTCTGAACCGTTCCACCCGCGAGCTCCAGGTCGTCGGCTGACTCACGCCGGCGACAAGCGCACCCAGAAGGCGTACTCGCCCTCGAAGTCCTCCGCCCCCGGAGCGCCCTCGCCGAGGTAGATGCCTCCGGTGTACCCGTGTCCCTCGATCTCGAAGGCGTGGTAGTCGACGCCGCCCTGGCTGACGTCGACCTCGGAGACGATCGTCCATCCCTCCGCGGGCAGCTCCTCGTTGAAGAACGACGGCAGGTCGTCGATGGGCACGTCCTGGGAGGAGAACCACACCACGTAGCCGGCGCCGATCGAGGCCGAGCCGGACGGCTCCGAGCCCTCCGGCAGCGGGAAGGACGTGGGGAACCCGTCCGGGAGCTCGCCGACCACGACGTCGAGCGACGGCGGAGGCGTCGCCTCCGACGGTGTCCCCGTGGCGGGGACCAGATCGGCGCCCGCCCCTGGTGGATCCTCGTCCCCGGCGCACGCCGCGCCGGCCACCGCGACCAGCACGATCGCGACGACTGCGGCGCGGATCGTTCGGAGCACGGGCGACCCTCCTCGGACGGTTCGCAGGAGCCTACGTCACCTCCGGGGTCATCCTCCGCAGGAGGAGCTGCGAAGACAGGGGGAGCCATCGGGACGAGCGAGGAGGGCAGCACGTGGAGGGCATCGCGGACATCGACGGGTTCGAGCTGGACAGGTTCGTCCGCAGTTCGGGGCGGGTGGATCTGTCCGCCGTGGAGTGGGACCGGGTACGGGAGGCCCCGCTGACGCGGGACGAGGTGCGGTTGCTCCGCTACATGATGGACATCGAGTCGCACACGGTGATCTTCCTGCGTGACCTGCTCGCAACCCATGCCGCCTTCGACCCCACGATCACGGCCTTCCTCTCGTGCTGGAACTACGAGGAGTACTGGCACGGGGAGGCCTTCAGCAGGCTGCTGGGTGAGGCGGGGATCCCCGTGGCGCCCGATCGGGAGGCGGTCCGCCACGACTCCCCGTACCCCACCCGCACGCGTCGTATCCACGCGATCCGGCGCAGCCTCGGCGCCCGCGGGTACCTCAGCCACATCGGGACGCTGGTGGGCTCGGCCCTCACGGACCGCGACTTCGTCGCGATCCACATGACCTGGGGCATGGTGAACGAGCTCACCACCGCCAACGCCTACCGTTGGATGATCGATCGCACCGGCAACGCGCCGCTCGAGCAGGTCCTGCGCGCGATCACGAAGCAGGAGCGACGGCATTTCGCCTTCTATCGGTCCCAGGCTCGTCGCCGCCTTCGGGCCAGCGCTCGCGCACGGCGCCTCGTTCGCTGGTCGCTGGACCGCCTCTGGGCTCCGGTCGGCACCGGCGTGCGACCCCAGGCCGAGACCGACTTCGTCGTGACGCACCTGTTCAACGATCCGGAGGGGCTCGTCCTCGTCAGAGAGCTGGACGAGACGATCGCCGCGCTGCCGGGGCTCGAGGGCACGCGCTACCTGGAGGGCGCCCTCCGGGAGGCCGCCGCACGCACGGACGTGCCCTTCACCGAAGCGCCGCCGGCCGCTCAGGCGACCGGGCGGACGCGGGTCCCCTCGGGCGTGTCCATCACCTCGAGCCCGAGCGCCGCCAGCTCGTCGCGCAACCGGTCGCTCGTGTCGTAGTCCTTCGCGGCGCGCGCCGCGTCGCGCTCCACGAGCATCGCCTGGACGTCGTCCGGCGGCTGCCACGCCGCGAGGGCCTCGCGCTCGAGGTCCAGCCCCAGGACGGCGTCCCAGGCGGCGAGCAGCGCGTACTTCTCGCCGGGCGGGACGTCGGCGCGGTGATCGAGCTCGTTCACGAGCGCCACGACGCCGGGGAGGTGGAGGTCGTTGGCGAGCGCCTCGCGGAACCGTGCGTCGAAGCCCTGCGCGTCCGCGCCCAGGGTCTCGGCCGCGGGAGCCCAGGTCGCCAGGTGATGCCGCAGCTGCTTCACCCGCGCATCGGCCGTGCCCATCGCATCCCAGGTGAAGTCCATCTCGCTGCGGTACTGGGTCTGGAACGCGAGCCACCGGAAGGAGAGTGGATCGAACCCCCGCTCGAGCAGCTCGCCGGCCATCACGACGTTCCCGGTCGACTTGGCGATCTTCTGACCCGACTGGCGCAGGTGCCCGCCATGGACCCAGATCGAGACCACCGGGTGGCCCACCGCCCCCTCCGATTGCGCGATCTCGTCCTCGTGGTGCGGGAAGCGCAGGTCCGTCCCGCCGGTGTGGATGTCGAACCGCTCACCCAGGTACTTCATCGACATCGCCGAGCACTCGATGTGCCACCCGGGGAACCCCTCACCCCACGGGCTCGGCCACTTCATCAACCGGCCCTGCCCGGCCACCTTCCACAAGGCGAAGTCCGCGTGGTGACGCTTGCGGGGATCCGCCTCCAGGTCGCGGTGCCCGGGCTTGAGGTTCTCGAGGGTGTTGCCGGAGAGCTTCCCGTACTCGGGGAAGCTGGCCACGTCGTAGTAGACAGATCCCGTGTCGACGGCGTAGGCATGCCCCGCATCGATCAGACGCTCGGTCAGCTCGATCATCTCCGGGACGTGGTCGGTCGCCTTCGGGAGGAGGTCGGCCGAGCGGATCCCGAGGCGTTCGGCATCCCGCAGCACCTCCGCCGTGTACTTCGCGGCGATCTCCAGGGGAGCCAGACCCTCGTCCTCGACGGCCAGCAGCATCTTGTCGACCGCCTCGGGCGAGGACTCATCGGTCATGTGCCCGACGTCGGTGATGTTCATCACCAGGGTCACCCGGAACCCCTCGAGCTCCAGGGCACGGCGGATCAGGTCGCCGAGCATGTACGTGCGCAGGTTCCCGAGATGCGCCGACCGGTACACGGTCGGGCCGCAGGAATAGATCTTGACGTGCCCCGGCTCGACCGGGACGACCTCCTGCACGGCACGCGTCAGCGTGTTGTAGAGCCGCATCGGCCCAGGATACCCGGGCGACCCCGCGCGCCTAGGACGGGTCGGGGCGCGGCGGGTCCGGCGGTCCGAGCTGCACCTGTGGTCGCACCTGCGATCCGTTGCCGGAGACGCCCGTGATCGCGACGTCGACCGGCGGGGGCGGGACCGGCACGGGGATCTGGACGTCGACGCCCCCGTGATCCTTGTGCGCCCGCAGGACGGCCGCGTGGTAGTTCTCCAGCATCTGGCGGAAGGCCGGGTCGTGGTAGGGCCTGCCGTCCAGCGTCGGGCCGACGGTTCCGTCCACGATCGCCGCCACGTCCTCTCCCGTGATCGTCTTGCGCGTCTCCAGCGCGTGGGCGACGGCCAGGACCTCCGGACGATTCTCCTCCAGGATCTCGCGCGTGCCCTCGTACAGGTCGTGCAGACGCTGGTCCACCCGCTTGCCGAACTCGCCGTCCCACATGTTCCGGTCCGAACCGGTCTCGACGGGCTGGGCGTTGCGCAGTGCGCCCGGGGTGACCGCGTGCGAGGCGATCGTCTCGCCCATCGCCCAGTGCCCCTCCATCAACATGCCGATCGCCGTTGCGCTCCGCAGGTCGCCGCCGACGCCGGTGGTGTTGTCACCGTCGAAGAACAGCCGCTCGCCCGCGAGCGAGGCCAGCGCGCTCATCACGTCCTGCTCGTGCTCGGACCGCCAGTTCACGAACCGGTCCTCCGGGGGGATCCAGGACACGAACCCACCGATGTCACCCCGGCGCTCGATCGTGGCCAGGTCGATCACCGCGTGCTTGCGGAGGCGGTAGGTGACGATCGCGTGGCAGGCCTCGTGGAGCGCCACCGAGTGACGCTCGCGCTCGATGTACTCGTGGTCGTCGGGCAGGCCGTGTTGCTTCAACTGCTTCGCTTGCACGACGTCCGTGTACGAGACCACCTCGCGTCCATCCCTGATCGCGATCACGAGCGCCTCGTTGACGATGTCCTTGATCATCGCCCCGGAGAAGTACGGCGTGATCGTGGCGAGGGTATCCACCTGCTCCGACGTCAGGTCGTTCTGCACCTTGTCCAGGTACAGGGCGAACGTGTCCCGCCGGCCTTCCTTCTGCGGGTACCCAACCTTGTAGAGCCGATCGACACGGCCCGGACGGAGCATCGCGGGGTCCAGGGTGTCTGGCATGTTCGTGGCGAAGATGTGCAGGATCCGGTACCTCGGCGGAGGTTTGGGCTTCATGCCGAGGAGCTTGCGGATGCGGTTCACGAGTCCACGTGGCTTCGTGAGCCCCGACATCTCGGACAGGATCGACTGCAGCGTCCCCATGCCGCCGCCGCCCATCCCCATCCCCATCATGACCGGATGCTTGTCGCCGGGCGCTCCCACGGCGGGGGAGGGGAGGGCCTGCAGCTCGAAGACCGCGGAGCGGACGGCGGGGGAAAGGTAGGCGTCGCCATTGCACGCGGGCAGCTGTGCCCACGGGCCGGTGTCCCGCTCGATCGTGCCCGAGACGGCGTTGCCGCGGTTGCCGAGCGAGTCCGCCTCGTCGAAGAAGACGATCACGCCTCCGTAGCGGAGTGCCAGTTTCCGGAGCTTCCGGTACAGCGACTTCACCTTCAGGATCCCGACGCCCATGAACATGTTGATGAAGGCGCCCGGCTCGACCGAGACGAAGGGCTTGGCGGTCTCGCCGGCCACGGCCTGGGCCATCAGCGTCTTCCCGGTACCCGGCGGACCCCACAGCAGGATCCCGCCCGGCACGTAGCCGCCGCGCTTCTCGATCGACTCGGGGTCGTCGAGGAAGATCATGTTCTCCTTCACGCGGTCGAGGACCGCCTCCTGGCCCTTCACGTCGCTGAACCGCGTCTCGAGCTCGTCGGGCATGATCGTCTCCACGCCCCCGCGCGAGAGGAACCAGAACAGCCCGATGAACTGGAACATGATGAAGAAGAAGCCGAACGCGAGCTGGAACACGAACGGGAGGGCGGCGACCAGGCGGGCGGGCGCCTCGACGATCCCCAGCCAGACCGGATCCGTGTTGAAGATGCGGCCCAGCAGGATGCTGACGAACAGGAGGAACAGGAAGAGCTTGAAGGCACGGCCGACGCGATAGCGCGTCCACTCGTCCATGCCCTTGCCGAGCCGGTCGCGACCACCCCCCCAGACGCGCTGCTGCCAGAACCGGTAGTACGACCGCGACTTCTCCTCGAGGAAGTAATGGATCTGGCGCAGGGCCTCCAGGCCCATCAGCGCGAGGATCCACCAGTAGTCGTTCAGCGCGATCCGGATCGCCTCGGAGAACGGGCCGCCCAGCGGCTTCACGGTGGTCGTCCACACGACCGCGAGTCCGGCGATCCACAGGATCCCGAGCAGGAGCAGGAACCGGATCCGGTCCCAGAACACCCCCGGCGGCCGGGTCTCACGCTCCGACGGGCGCGGCCGCGAGGGTCGATCCATCCCGAGGTTCGGCGGGGCAAGTGGGTTCGTCGATCTGCTCATGCTGGTTGCACCGTCCAAGAGTCGACCGTGGACTCGATGTCGCCACGGTTCCGGTCGTAGCACGCCGCACTGCACAGCATCGCGAAGAAGTACACGCGACTCGTGTCCCGATCGATGTACGAGATCTGGTTCACCGTCACGAAGTCGGGGTTGAGGAGTCCGGCTCCCGCGCCGCCCAGCGTGGCGCGCGCGAGAGCGGAGCGGACGGCCTCAGGGTCGGGGGCATCGGTCGACTGGGCGCTCAGCTCCTCGATCGCGTCGAACCGGAACTGGAAGATCAGGTGGACCCCGCGGAACCCGTCCTCCACCAGCGCGTCGTCGTAGGTCAGGACCTGGGCGTTGTTCGGGTTCGCGATCAGCTCGTCGACCGGGAAGATGTAGTTGCGCATGAAGGAGAAGCTCGCGGCATCACGGTCCTGGAACGAGAACTCCTGCACCAACGCCACCCCGTTCGGATGGTCGGTGTTCAGCGCACCCGGATCCAGCACGTGCGCGGCGGACGGGCGCGGGTCGCCGTCGATCCCGACGACCCACGTGAGCGGGTCGGGCGTCGAGGGCTGGGGCTCGGTCCCGGTCCCGAGCACCTCCGCCTCGGTGAACGTCGTCCAGCCCGTCGGCACCTTGAACGCGCTGCGGAGGTCCGTGTTCCTGACGTAGCGATGCGAGGGCTCCGAGCACGCGGCGAACAGGAGCGACACCACCACGCCGCACCCCAGCGCGCGCAGGAGCGCGCCGGATGTCCGCATCCTCATCGGAGCATCATCCCACCACTTGTACGCATCGCGGAGCCCCCCGGACCGATATCGGCAGGTCGGAGGGCCTGCAGGAGGGCCTCACGGCCTGATCGGACGGTCCTCGAAGGGGACCGACAGGACGATCGTGGTCCTCGTCACCACGCCCGCCTTCTCGCGCAGACGCCGGATCAGCTCCTCCAGCTCCCTCGTGGTGCGCGTGCGGACCTTCAACAGGTAGTTCGCCTCACCGGCGACCGAGAAGCAGGCCTCGACCTCCGGGAGCTCGCCGATGCGGTCGGGGAGGTCGTCCGGCTCCGTCGGGTCCATCGGGGTCACCGCGACGAACGCGGTGACGAACAGGCCGACGGCCTCGGGATCGACCATGGCCCGGTACCCGCGGATCACGCCGGACTGCTCCAGCTTGCGGACGCGGTCGTGGACGGCGCTCGCGGACATCCCCACGCGCTCGGCCACGTCGGCGTAGGTCGCGCGCGCGTCGTCCTGCAGCGCCGCCAGGATCTCCAGATCGCGCTCGTCCGGCATCGCGACCCATGGTAGGGGACCGGACCACGGCGGAGCGGGTGAGACGAAGACCCCCCGGACCGGGGATCGCGCGCGGACCGCCGATCGTGGTGCGATGCCCCATCCTCCCCGATCGCCGCCGAGGGGAGCGGATGTGGGGGGTCGGGACCGAACGCCGCGGTTCCAGCTGCGAGCCGTCGCGAGATCGGGGGGTGGCCTGCGATGGATCGCGGAGCTGGATCCGGCCACGGCACGCCGCTACCGCGAGGCCGTCGCACCGGCCCTCGACCGGATCGAGCGAGCGCTCGGACCCACGGTGCTGGCGAACCGCGCTCGGCCGGACGGGCGGCTCCACCCCTCGGGACCGGCCTGGGGACGATGGCGTCGGGCCCTGCAGCGCGCCGCGGCGGAACGCGCCACCGTGATCGTGAGCGACGTCCGTGACTGCTACGGCTCGATCACCGCGCCCGCGGTCCTCGAGGCGCTCGCGATCCTCGACGTTCCGTCGTCGACGGCGGCGGAGATCGCCGCCGTGCTCACCGAGCTTCGGAACGAAGGGCTCCGCGGCCTGCCGGTCGGACCCGACCCATCGGCGATCTTGGCCAACGCCGTGCTGGCGGGCGCCGACCGGGCCGTCCGGGACGCCGGAGCGCGCGTGCTCCGGTGGGTGGACGACGTGGCGATCGCCGGACCGGACCGCCGGACGACCGTCCGCGCGTTCGACGCCTGGGCGGCATCGCTCCGCGCGGCCGGACTCACGCCCCACGACGGCAAGACACGGCTGCTGGGACCCGAGGATGGCTCGTTCGGAGCGCAGGCTCCGCAGTCGTGCGGCGGGGCCCGTGGCATGATGCTCGCGCCGTGAGGACCCTCTACCGCGCATCGCGTGTGCACACGATGGGGCATCCCCGGACGGGGGAGTGGCTCCTGGTCGACGACCGGCACGTCCAGCGGGTCGGGAGCGGCGACCCCCCGGCGGCGGAGAGGGTGGTCGAGCTCCCCGGTGCGACGATCATGCCGGGGTTCGTCGACAGCCACGTCCACCTGACGGGCACGGGGCTCTCGCTCTCGAACCAGGGCGTGGTCGCCGCCGCTTCGCGCGAGGAGCTCCTGGCGATCGCTCGCGACCGCTCGGCGACCGAGACCGAGCCCGTCGTGCTCCTCCAGGGCTACGACGAGACGCGATGGGAGGATCCGCTCCCGCCGACCCTGGCCGAGGTCGAAGCCGTGGGCGAGATCCCGCTCGTGATCCGTCGCGCGGACGGCCACGTCGCCATCGCGAACACCGCCGCCTTGGAGTCCGCCGGCGTCCTCGACCTGGAGGGCACCGAGCGCGACGCGAGCGGGGAACCCACGGGGTACGTGACCCTCGCGGCGAACCGGGCGCTGTCGAGATGGGTCGCCCACACCAGGAGCGAGCACCGGATCGAGGAGCTGCAGCTGGCGGCCGCGGCGCAGGCCGCTGCGCGCGGCGTGACGGGGATCCACCAGATGTCGATGCCGGACGAGGACGGCGGCACCGACCTCGAGGTGTTCCTCCGCCACCGGTCGAAGCTCCCGGTGGACGCCGTCCCGATCGTCGCGACGATGGACGTTCCCCAGGTGATCGACCTCGGTCTGGCCGCGATCGGCGGCGATCTGGCCGCCGACGGCTCGATCGGGGCTCGGACGGCGGCGCTGCGAGCGCCGTACGCCGACCAGGACCACGCGGGTTCGACCACGTTCGAGGACGACCGGCTCGCCGAGTTCTTCCACGACGGCCACAACGCGGGGCTGCAGGTGGGGATCCACGCGATCGGGGACCGCGCGATCGAGCAGGTGCTGACCGCCTGGGAGCGCGTCTACCACGCGCTCGACTCGCGCGAGCGCCGTCACTTCCGAGCCCGCCGGCACCGCGTCGAGCACCTCGAGATGCCGTCGTCGGAGCAGATCGAGCGCGCCGCCGCCCTCGGCCTCGCGGCCTCCGTGCAGCCGGCCTTCGACGCCGCCTGGGGGTTCCCGGGAGGCCTGTACGAGCGAGTTCTCGGCGTCGAGCGCTCGCGGGCGATGAACCCGTTCCGCTCTTTGCTCGAGCGGGGGCTCGTCGTCGGCGCCGGTTCTGACGCACCGATCACGCCGCTGGACCCGTGGATCGCGGTGGCGGCGATGGAACGACACCACGACCCGACCCAGCGCCTCAGCCGGATCGAGGCGATCCGCATCCACACGGCTGGCAGTGCCAGGCTCGGTCATCAGGAGGAGAAGAAGGGTGTGCTCGAGCCGGGGATGCACGCGGACCTCGCGGCGTACGACGTGGATCCGCTCGAGCTCGACGACGTCGAGGAGCTCCGGCCGATCCTCACCGTCTCGCTCGGGCGCGAGGTGTTCGCCCGCTGAGACTGCCGCGACCCGTGCGTTCGTGTTCCTGTCACTCTTTCTTCATCCGAAGGGTTGACCGTCTCCCGCCCCGCTCGCTACCGTGCGCCCTGCGTCACCGCCCCGGCGGTGGCGTCGAGGACCCAAGAGGCTGAGTAGAGAACGCGGCGCCCCGGCGTCGCGGCCCCAAAGGTCTCTTGGGTCCTCATCCTTGTCCTCCTCACCTCCCGGCATCGTTCGAGCCGCGCCTCAGCGTCGTTCCGCGCCAGCGCGTGTCGGTCGCTCCCGATCGGGGAATCTCCAGAGAGGTTGTGGCGTTCCTGTGCACGCCTCGAGGGCGCAGTCGCGACCGGGTTGCACGCAGAGGATCCGGGTGTAGGATGCGCGGCGCCAACGAGGGCGGCCCGTGTGGTGTGCGGGCTGGCGAAACGGAAGGGGAGCCCCGGAGGAGTCCGCATGAGCACCGACGACATCGACGACATCGATACCCCCGCAGAGGACGACGAGATCGGCGAGGACGAGGACGGCGAGCTCGAGGACGCGGAACCGAGCGCCCAGGACCTCGAGGAGGCAACGGTCCCGCCGGAGCCCGGCATCGGGCAGGTCGAGTCGATCCAGGACATCCTGGCGAAGCAGGAGAGCGCGACCGAGACCCAGGAGCAGGCCACCGAGGACGAGGACGAGGCCGCCGTCGCCACGATGACCCGCGACGAGAAGCTGGAGCCGCTCGACGCCCGCGTGGTGCCGATCCAGACGTCCGAGTTCACCTGCACGAACTGCTTCCTCGTGAAGCACCGCAGCCAGCTCGCGAACAAGAAGAAGATGCTCTGCCGCGACTGCGCGTGAGCTCGTGACCACGCGTCCACGGCTCGCCGTCGCCCTCGCAGCGGCGGCGGCCGGCGGTCTCGTCCTGTCGCTCGCGTTCCCGCCGGCCGGCATCTGGCCGGTCGCCTTCGTCGCGGTGGTCCCGTTGCTCCTGCTGCTGCGCGACGCGCGTCCCGGGCGGGGCGCCCTGCTCGGCCTCGCGTTCGGGCTGGCGTCGTTCGGGGCGATCCTCTACTGGATCCTCCGCTTCGGCGAGATGGCGTGGTTCGCGCTGACCCTGCTCTCCGGGCTCGCGGTGGCCGTGTTCGGTCTGCTGGTCCCGTTCGTCACCCGCCGTGGGCATCCGCTGCGCAACGCGCTCGGCATCGCGTCGCTCTGGACCGTGGTCGAGTGGGTGCGCAGCGCCTGGCCGCTCGGCGGCTTCAGCTGGGGCGGTCTGGGCGTGTCGCAGGTCGACGATCGCCCGCTCCTCCGGCTGGCCTCCGTCGGCGGGGTGTGGGGGATCACGTTCGTCGTCGTCCTCGTGAACGCCCTGATCGCGGAGGCGATCGCCGGCGGGGGAGGGGTCCGGGCGAGGGCCGGTCGCGTGCTGCTGGCCGTCGCGCTCGTCGTCGTCCCCGTCCTGATCCCGTTCCCCCGGGCGGACGGTCCGGAGGTCGACGTGGCGGCGATCCAGGTCGACGTCCGGGTCCCCGAGGGGACGAGCTCGCTCGACGAGGACCTGATCGTGGCGCGACGGTTCGTGGACCTCCACCGGTCACTCGTCGCGGATCCGCCCGACCTCGTGCTCTGGGGGGAGGGAGCATTGGACCCCGCCGCCGCGGCCGATCCGACCACTGCGGCCGCCGTGACCGAGGCGATCGCCTCGGTCGGCGTCCCCACCGTCGCCGGGGCGGTCGTGAACGACCCCGACGGCTCCCAGCACACGAGCGCCCTCGTCTTCGACGGATCCGGCCTGGTCGTCGACCGCTACGACAAGGTGCACCTGGTCCCCTTCGGCGAATACGTGCCGTGGCGCGACCGCCTGGGGTGGCTCGACGCGATCGACCAGGTCCCCGTGGATCGTGTGCCCGGACCGGGACCGCGCACGATCGAGGGCGTGGGCCTGCCCTCGTTCGGCACGCCGATCTGCTTCGAGAACGCGTTCCCGTCCCTGGTCCGCTCCTTCGTGCGGGCCGGAGCCACCTTCCTCGTCGTCCCGGTGAACAACGCCTCCTACGGGTTCACGGCCGCGGCCGCGCAGCACCTGCAGATGAGCCGGATGCGTGCCGTGGAGACCGGCCGGTGGGTGGTCGACGCGGCGGTCTCCGGCCCCTCGGCCTTCGTCGACCCTCAGGGCACCGTCGTCGCGAGCCGAGAACTCTTCGAGACCTCTATCCTGCGTGAGCGGATCCGGACCTCGGAGGCGCGGACCTTGTACGTGCGCCTCGGGGACTGGGTCCCCTGGCTCTCCTTGGCATTCGTTGTGGGACTCGTCACCATCCCCCGTCGGCGGACCGCGGTCCGGGGCACCCCCGGGCCGTTGCCGTCATCCCCACGCACGCTCGTGATCCTGCCCACCTACAAGGAGGTGGACACGATCGGCACCGTGGTCACGCGGGTCCTGCAGGCGCCGGAGCACGTGGACGTGCTGGTGGTCGACGACTCGTCGCCGGACGGGACCGCCGACGAGGTGCGCATCATCGCCGCGACCGACCCCCGTGTCCGCCTGTTGGTCCGGCCGGAGAAGTCGGGACTCGCCTCCGCGTACCTCGACGGGTTCCGGATCGCGCTGGACGACGGCTACGACCTGGTCGTCGAGATGGACTCGGACCTGTCCCACGACCCCTCCGATCTGTCGCCGCTGCTCGAGGCCGCCCGGCACCACGACCTCACGATCGGCAGCCGATACGTCCCGGGCGGCTCGGTCACCGACTGGAGCCGTCTGCGCCTGGCGCTCTCGCGCGGCGGCAACCGCTACGCCCGGTTCATGCTGTCCGTGCCCGTCCACGACGCCACGAGCGGCTACCGCGTCTACCGCAGGGAGCTCCTGCAGGAGCTCCTGCGCACGCCGTTCCACAGCGACGGCTACGGCTTCCAGGTCGAGCTGGTGATGCGTGCGGACCGCCTCGGCTTCGACCTCGCCGAGGTCCCCATCACGTTCCGGGAGCGCGAGCACGGCCATTCGAAGATCTCGCGCACGATCGTGATCGAGGCGCTGTGGCTGTTCACACGCTGGGGTGTCTCCCTGCGCGGCGGCGGCACGCCGCACTCCTGACGCCGGGGTTGCTGAGCGGGGAGCGGCTTCGCGAAGATGCCGTCATGGGACGGGACGGTTCGACGGCCCAGGTCGAGACGTCGCACCACCTGCGCGACCTCGCGCGGCTGCGCCGCGTTCGAGACCGGATCGACCGGGAGTACGCGCAGCCCTTGGACGTCGAGGCCCTCGCCCGCGGGGAGCACATGTCGGCGGGCCACCTCAGCCGCCGGTTCCGCACCGCGTACGGCGAGTCGCCGTACAGCTACCTGATGACGCGGCGCATCGAACGCGCGATGGCGCTGCTCCGGCGTGGCGACCAGAGCGTCACCGAGGTCTGTTTCGCGGTCGGCTGCTCGTCCCTCGGGACCTTCAGCACCCGCTTCACGGAGCTCGTCGGCGTGCCGCCCAGCGTCTATCGGCGCCGTGAGACAGGGGCGATGGCGGGTATCCCGCCGTGCGTGGCGAAGCAGGTCACCAGACCGGTCAGGAATCGAGAAGCTCCTGCACCCGAGCCGCACGTAGCATGACTCCCATGGACATCACCATCCACCAGGTCATGCTTCCCCACGACGATCCTGACGCCTCCGTGGCGTTCTATCGCGACACCCTCGGCTTCGACGTCCGCAACGACGTCGAGTACCAAGGGATGCACTGGATCACCGTCGGCCCCGCGGACCAGCCCGGCACCTCGATCGTCCTGTACCCGCCGGCCGCGACCCCCGGGGTCACCGACGACGAGCGCCGCACGATCGCCGAGATGATGGCCAAGGGGACGTTCGCCAGCATCAACCTGGCCACGAAGGACGTCGACGGCGTCTTCGAGCGGCTCCAGGCCGGCGACGCCGAGGTGGTGCAGGAACCCACCGACCAGCCGTACGGGATCCGCGACTGCGCGTTCCGCGACCCCGCGGGCAACCTGATCCGGATCCAGGAGCTGAGCTGAGCAGGGGGGGAGCGATGGCTGAGAAGAAGACCACGAGCAAGAGCACCCGGACGTCCGAGAAGCGCACGTCGACCTCGGCGAAGGGGTTCACGGCCGAGGAACGCGCGGCGATGAAGGAGCGCGCGAAGGAGCTGAAGGCCGAGGCGGCCAAGGCGGACGGGGAGAAGGCCCTGCTCGCGAAGATCGCCGAGATGCAGGGCAAGGATCGCGCCTTGGCCACGCGACTCCACGAGATCGTGATGGCTGCCGCGCCGACCCTCGCGCCGAAGACGTGGTACGGGATGCCCGCGTACGCCAAGGATGGCCAGCTCGTCTGCTTCTACCAGCCCGCGGAGAAGTTCGAAGCCCGGTACGCCACGTTCGGGTTCAACGACCCGGCGAAGCTCGACGACGGCGCGATGTGGCCGACCTCGTGGGCGCTCCTGGAGCTCACGGCCGCCGAGGAGAAGAAGATCGCCGCGCTGGTGAAGAAGGCGGTGCGCTAGGGGCGTGGCCGCCAAGCGCGGCTCGGGACCCGTGGCGCCGGCCGCCGATCTCCATGATGTGATCCGCGTGCAGGGCGCGCGCGAGAACAACCTCAAGGACGTCAGCATCGCGCTCCCGAAGCGCGAGCTCACGGTCTTCACCGGTGTGTCCGGTTCGGGCAAGAGCTCGCTGGTGTTCGACACGATCGCCGCGGAGTCACAGCGACTGATCAACGAGACCTACAGCGCCTTCGTGCAGGGCTTCATGCCCACCTTGGCCCGGCCCGAGGTCGACGTGCTCGAGGGGCTCACGACCGCGATCGTCGTCGACCAGGAGCGGATGGGCGCCAACCCGCGTTCGACGGTCGGCACCGTGACCGACGCCAACGCGATCCTCCGGATCCTCTTCAGCCGGCTCGGGGCGCCCTCGATCGGTCCTCCCACGGCCTTCTCCTTCAACGTCCCGACGCGCAAGGCGAGCGGGGCGATGACCGTGGACAAGGGCAAGGGAGAGCGCATCGTCGTGCGCAACGTCGTGTACCACGGCGGCATGTGCGCGCGCTGCGAGGGCCGAGGCACGGTCTCCGACATCGACCTCACCCAGGTGTTCGACGCTTCCAAGTCGCTCGCAGAGGGAGCGATCACGGTCCCCGGATACACGGCCGACGGCTGGTCGGTGCGGATGTTCACCGAGTCCGGCTTCCTCGACCCGACCAAGCCGATCCGCAGGTACACGAAGAAGGAGCTGCACGACTTCCTGTACAAGGAACCGACGAAGGTGCGGGTCAACAACATCAATCTGACCTACGAAGGGCTGATCCCGCGGATCCAGAAGTCGATGCTGTCCAAGGACGTCGACGCGCTCCAGCCGCACATCCGCGCGTTCGTCGAGCGGGTGGCCACGTTCACCGCCTGCCCGGACTGCGGCGGCACGCGGCTCAGCGAGGCTGCCCGGTCGTCGAAGATCGGAGGCCTCAACATCGCCGACGTGTGCGCGATGCAGATCACCGACCTGGCCGGATGGATCCGGAGCCTCGACGAGCCGACGGTGGCGCCGCTGCTGCAGGCGCTGGGCGAGAGCCTCGACTCGTTCGTGGAGCTCGGGCTCGGCTACCTGAGCCTCGACCGACCGTCCGGCACCCTCTCGGGCGGGGAGTCCCAGCGGATCAAGATGCTCCGGCACCTCGGCTCGTCGCTGACCGACGTCACCTACGTCTTCGACGAGCCGACCGTCGGGTTGCATCCCCACGACATCCAACGGATGAACGACCTGCTGCTGCGCCTGCGCGACAAGGGCAACACCGTGCTCGTCGTCGAGCACAGGCCCGAGACGATCGGGATCGCCGACCATGCCGTCGACCTCGGGCCCGGCGCGGGCACCGCGGGCGGGGCGATCTGCTTCGAGGGCACGGTGGAGGGACTGCGGGGGAGTGACACCACCACCGGCCGTCATCTGGACGACCGGGCCTCGCTGAAGGAGACCCTGCGGACGCCGACCGGCGCCATCGAGGTGCGGGGCGCCACCACGAACAACCTCCACGACGTCGACGTCGACATCCCGCTCGGGGTGCTGGTGGTGGTGACGGGCGTCGCCGGCTCCGGGAAGAGCTCGCTGATCCACGGCTCCGTGGCCGGACGCGACGGCGTCGTGTCGGTCGACCAGGGTGCGATCCGCGGCTCCCGGCGGAGCAACCCCGCAACGTACACCGGCCTCCTCGACCCGATCCGCAAGGCGTTCGCGAAGGCCAACGGCGTGAAGCCGGCGCTCTTCTCGGCCAACTCCGAGGGTGCCTGCCCGACGTGCAACGGCAACGGGATGATCTACACCGAGCTCGGGTTCATGGAGACGGTGGCCACGCCCTGCGAGGACTGCGGCGGGAGACGGTTCGACGCGTCGGTGCTGGAGCTCCGCTTCGGCGGCCTGAACATCGCCGAGGTGCTCGAGCTGCCGGTCTCCGAGGCGCTCACCTTCTTCTCGGACGGCGAGGCGCGCACGCCCGCCGCGGCCACGATCCTCGACCGACTGGCCGACGTGGGGCTCGGCTACCTCAGCCTCGGCCAGCCGCTCACGACCCTGTCCGGTGGCGAGCGGCAACGTCTCAAGCTCGCCACCCACATGGGCGACGAAGGCGGGGTCTACGTCCTCGACGAGCCCTCCAACGGCCTGCACCTCGCCGACGTCGAGCAGCTCTTGGGGCTCCTCGACCGGCTCGTCGACGCCGGCACGTCGGTCATCGTGATCACCCACCACCAGGCGCTCATGGCCCACGCCGATCGGATCATCGATCTGGGACCGGGCGCCGGCCGTGACGGCGGGCGGATCGTGTTCGAAGGCACGCCGGCCGAGCTCGTGGCCGGCCGCTCCACGCTCACCGGTGAGCATCTGGCCGCCTACGTGGCCGCCTGAGGACGCTCGCGGGCCCTTCCAGGAGGGATCGCGGCCCGCTCTCGCCCTTCCGTGCTCGATGCCGATAATGGACATTATGGAACGTCGCGCGGAACGGGACCTCCCCGATCCGCGCAGGACCCTCCAGGACCCTCGTTGGCAACTTCGTGTCGAGGTCGTGTCCGGTGCTTGCATCGGGTAAGTTCGCCTGCGAGCGTGACGCCGCGACTGGGGGCGGACGCGTCCGTGTCCGGGGCCTCGGTGGGTGGAGGGTGACTCGTGGCGCACGACCGTGGAGGGTGGGTCCACAGGTGTGCCCTCCTGGCGGCGCTCGCGACCGCGGCTCTCGCGCTCCTGGCGGCCGATGTCGGCCCGGCGGCCGCGCAGGTGGCAGAGGACGCTCCCGATCTGATCCTCACCGGCAGCTCCACCGCGAACAGCCCGCTCGTGGTGGGCGACCGGTTCGCCTACGACCTGACGGTCTCCAATCAGGGTGACGGCCGCGCGACCGGCGTGACCGCCCTGCTCCGGATCCCACGGGGTCTCCGCGTTGTCAACCTGCTCCCCCGGATGCAGGGCGGCCGATGCTCGGTGGCCGGGATCGGCCAGCAGCTCCGCTTCTCGGTGGTCTGCGAGCGGGTCGCGCTGGGACCGGGAGGGACCTCCTCGATCCACGTCGACGTCGAGGTGGTGGCCGTGGCGACGTGCCGCAACGTCCGGATGCGGGCGCGGGTGGGCGCCGGCGACGAGCCTCGGGACCGTATCGACGCGGCCAACCGCGTCGTCGTGGCGGACCGCACCGCCTGCCCCCTCGTCTCGATCACCACGATCGCGCCGGGCGCCGCCCACGTCGGTGACCGCCTCGAGCTCACGTACCGGGTCCAGAACCGCGGCAGCACGGAGCTGACGCACGTGCACGTCGCGGATCGCGCATGCGACAACGTGCCGCGCCGGTCGCGCCCCGGCCCGGCCACCAGCCTTTCCCCGGGCCGATCCTGGCGCTTCTCGTGCACGGCCCGGATCGGCGCGGGTCACCCGTCGCGGCACGATGCCAGCGTCTCGGCCCGCGATCCGAGCGGCGCTCCGGTGTCCGCGTCCAACGGGTACGTGCTCGACGTCCTGCGGCCCGGGGTGCGGGTGGAGGTGGGCCTCTCCCCCGCCGCCGGGGTCGCCGGGAGCCGATCGGTCCATCGCTTCCGCGTGACGAACACCGGCGACGCCGTCCTGCACCGGATCGTGGTGCGCACGGACGGACTCGGCCTCGTGGGCCGCGTGGGGCGCCTCGCGCCCGGCGCCACCGCGGTGGTGCGACGGGCGGCGCCGCTCCCCGGGGTGGCCGGGCGGGTGGCGTGGACCGTCACGGTGCGCGCCCGCGACGATCTCGGCCTCGGGGTGCAGGACAGCACGCGCGCCGTCGCCCTCGTGTCGGCTCCGCCGCCCCGACGACCCGGCACGGCGTTCAGCGGGCCCGACGACGTGCTCGCGACCGGGATCCTCGCCGTCCTCCTGGGGCTCGCGGGCGTGGCGGGTCTGGCCGTCGGTCGCGAACGCGAGCCCTGAGCACCGCGATCCCCCGCCGTCACCTCACCAGCGGAGCTTGAGCTGGCGCGCCGCGCGCGCCTCGTCGAGCCTCCGCACGGGAGCCGTGACCGGAGCCTCGTGGAGCAGCTCCGGCTCGGTGCGCGCCTCGTCCACGGCCTGACGGAGCGCCGCCGCGAACGCGTCCAGCGTCTCCTTCGACTCCGTCTCGGTGGGCTCGACCATCAGCGCCTCCTCCACCACGAGCGGGAAGTAGACCGTGGACGGGTGGTACCCCAGGTCGATCAGCCGCTTCGCCAGGTCCGTCGCGCGGATCCCGGTCTCGTCCTTCAGCCGGGCGGCCGTGGCCACGAACTCGTGCATCGGGCGGCCGGCCGGGTACGCGAGCGGCACGGCAGCGCGGACCCGTTCGGCCAGGTAGTTCGCGTTGAGGACCGCGAGCTCGCTCACCTCCTGGAGTCCGTTCCCCCCGTGCAGGAACACGTACGCGTACGCGCGCACCAGGACGGCCACGTTGCCGTGGAAGCCATGCATCCGGCCGATCGACCTCGGCTCGTCGTCGCGCATCGCGAACCCCTCCCGCGTGCGCTCGACGCGGGGCACGGGCAGGTACGGCACCAGGTCCTCGATCACGCCCACCGGCCCGGCCCCCGGGCCTCCCCCGCCGTGGGGCGTCGCGAAGGTCTTGTGGGTGTTGATGTGCACGATGTCGAAGCCCATGTCGCCGGGCCGGGTGCGCCCCATGATCGCGTTCAGGTTGGCGCCGTCGTAGTAGACGAGGCCGCCCACCCCGTGCACGAGCGAGGTGATCTCGGCGATGTCCTCCTCGAACAAGCCCAGGGTGTTGGGGTTCGTGAGCATCAGGCCGGCCACGTCGTCATCCACGAGGCCGCGCAACGCCTCCACGTCCACGAGGCCGCGATCGTCGGCCGGGACCGTGACGGCCCGGTACCCACCGAGCCGCACGCTGGCCGGGTTCGTCCCGTGCGCGGCCTCCGGGATCAGGATCTTGCTGCGCTCGGATCCTCGGTCGGCGTGGTGGGCACGCATGATCAGCAGGCCCGTGAGCTCGCCGCACGCGCCGGCCGGAGGCTGCAGCGTGGCCCGCGCCATCCCGGTGACCTCGCAGAGCGCCAGCTCCAGCCGCCACAGGAGCTCGAGGACGCCCTGCGCGGTGGCGTCGGGCTGCAGCGGATGGAGCCGTTGGAACCCCGCGAACCCCGCCGCCGTCTCCGCGACCTTCGGGTTGTACTTCATCGAGCAGGAACCGAGGGGGTAGAACCCGGTGTCCACGCCGTAGTTCCGCTGCGACAGCCGCGTGTAGTGCCGGATCAGGTCGAGCTCGGCCACCTCGGGGAGCGCCGGAGGGGTCGAGCGGCGGTGCGCCGGCGGCAGCTCGACCGGTTCGACGTCGAGCTCGGGCAGCGACCACGACCGCCTGCCGTCGCGGGAGAGCCCATGGATCGTCGTTCCCTCCGCGGGTCCCTGACGTCGGACCGGTGCGCCGCGCGTGCTCATGCCGCGAGCACCTCCCCCAGTGCCGCCGCCAGGCCGTCGATGTCGGCGCGCGTGCGACGCTCCGTCACCGCGACGATCAGCGCGTCGGGGTGACCTGGAGCGGGGACGCCCGCGAGGTAGCCGCGGCCGAGCACCGCGTCGCGGACGTCGACCGCGGGAGCGGGGAGGCGGATCGCGAACTCCTTGAAGCACGGGGCGCCGGGGAACAGGAGCTCGACGCCGGGGAGCTCCGTGAGCCGCTCCATCGCGTACGCGGCCTTCGCGGCGCACTGTCGCCCGAGCTCCTCGAGCCCCTCGGGCCCGAGCCAGGCCATGTGGACCGTCGCGGCGAGGGCCATGAGGGTCTGGTTCGTGCAGATGTTCGACGTCGCCTTCTCGCGCCGGATGTGCTGTTCCCTCGCCTGGAGGGTGAGCACGTAGCCGACCTGCCCGTCGACGTCGACGGTCTCCCCGACGATCCTGCCCGGCATCCTGCGGACGTCGGCCATCCTGGCCGCGATCAGCCCGAGGTAGGGGCCCCCGAAGTTCAGGTGGTTCCCGAGCGCCTGACCCTCGGCGACCGCGATGTCCACACCGAGCTCCCCGGGGGGCGTGAGCACGCCCAGTGAGACCGGGTCGAAGATCTGGATCACGCGGGCGCCGGCGGCATGCACGGCCTCGACGAGCCCGCGGACGTCCTCGAGCACCCCGTAGACGTTCGGGTGCTGCACCACCACGGCCGCCGTGTCCTCGGGCAGGGTCTCGGCGTCCTCGAGCGGCTCGGGCCCGTAGCCGGACCCCCGGCCGTAGGTGCGCATCGTCTCGACGTAGCGGGGGTCGACGCCCTCGGCCACGAAGACCCGCGACTTCGCGCCCTCCCGTGCCATGTTCACCGCCTCCACGAGGGCCGTGGCGCCGTCGTAGAGGGACGCGTTGGAGACCTCCATCGCGGTGAGCTCGCAGACCATCGACTGGAACTCGAACAGCGCCTGGAGGACCCCCTGGGAGAGCTCGGGCTGGTAGGGGGTGTACGAGGTGTACAGCTCGGAGCGACCCGCCAGCGCCCACACGACGCTCGGGACGTAGTGGTCGTACGCCCCCCCGCCGGCGAAGCACACGAGGTCGTCCATCGCACGGTTCCGCGACGCGAGCGAGCGGAGGTCGTCGACGATCTCCTGCTCGGAGACGCCCGGCGTCAGGTCCAGGGCGCGGTCGAGGCGCAGCGCGGGCGGGATCGGGTCGAACAGGTCGTCGAGCGATCCCAGCCCGAGCGCCTCGAGCATCTCCTTGATGTCGGCGTCGGTGTGGGGCGCGAACCTCACGTCACGCAGAGTCTACGAGCGGCCCCTCCCCCGCGCTCACGCGCTCCCGGAGGCGTCCTCCAGCCCGTACTTCGTGACGAGCGACAGGTAGTCGCGCTGGTAGAAGATCTTGCAGTGGATCTCGGGGTACCGCTCGCGGAGGCGGCGGACCTTGCGGTTCTTCTTGGTGACCAGCTTCTGGTTGAGCGTGGTGATCTCGATGTACAGGTCGAACTCCGGCAGGAAGAAGTCGGGCGTGAACCGCTGGACCACGTCGCCGTCGCGGTTCCACGCGATGTCGAACGAGGTGGGCTCGTAATCCCATTCGATCTGGTAGAAGTCGAGCAGCCTCGCGAACTGACGCTCGGAGGCGTGCGCGAAACGGATCGTCTCGGACTTCAGCTGCGGCGCCGCCTGCGGTCGCGCGCTCACGCGCTCCCGGAGGCGATCTTCGAGCCGGTCCGCGCGCGCGTCCGGCTCGGCGCCTTCGTCACCGCGTTCTCGACGTCGTCCCACACCCGGTCCACCGCGATCGCGAAGACCCCCTGGCCCTGACGGAGCAGATCGACCACCGCCTCGGCCGAGTGAGCCTCGTACACCCCGGAGCCGTCGGACACCAGCGTGACCTCGGCGAGGGGCCGGTCCATCGACCGGAGGTGTTCGACGGCCTTGCGGATCCTCTGGAGCGAAACCCCCGTGTCGATCAGGTTCTTGATCACCCGCAAGGTCACGAGATCTTGGAACGAGTAGAGGCGCTGGGTCCCGCTGCCGGTCGCGTCGCGGACCGACGGAACCACGAGACCCGTTCTGGCCCAATAGTCCAGCTGCCGGTACGTGATGCCGACGATCTTCAGCACCTCGGGGACCCGGAACCCCTGTTCGGTCATCGCCCACGCTCCTCGCCGGTGCCGGACCCCCGTTCGGGGGCCATCTGGAGGTCCGGATCTCGGGAAAGTTGAATCACGACCATGTGATTCGGGAGCCTACGGGCACGGTAGGGTTCGGTCAAGGTTCGCTACCTATCAGCCCACCGATATTCAAGCCAGACCGCCATTCGGCCGATGTGAGGGTGGTCAGAGAGGACTAGGTTGGGGAGCGACACGCGGGAGCCACGACGTATGCGCGGAACGATCGGGCGAACGAGCATCCTCATCCTCGGCCTGGCTATGATGCTGGGTCTCCTTGTCCCGCAAGCCATCGCGGACGGCAACCGCCTCACCCCGAGGGCGAAGATGCGGATCGAGACGAATCAGAGCCGCGTCAGCCACAACGTCCACAGGGTCAAGATCAACCGCCTCCTGTCCGAGCAGGCCCGCCGCCACAGCCTCGCGATGTCCCGTCGCGGCGAGCTCTTCCACACCAGCAGCGCCCCCTCCGTCTACCTGGGCGGCATGCGGTGGCGCGTGTGGGGCGAGAACGTCGGGGTCACCTCGGGGACGGTCGCCGGCCTCCAGCGGGCGTTCATGGCGTCGTCGGGTCACCGCGCGAACGTGCTGAATCGATCGTTCCAGCGGGTGGCGATCGGCGCCGTCCGCGTGCACGGCATGCTCTGGGTCACCGTCTTCTTCTACGGCTGACGGTCCGTCAGGGCGCGAAATCCTCGGGCGTGACGTTGTCGAGGAACTCGCGGAACTTCTCGACCTCCTCGTCCTCGTCGCCCGGGATCAGGATCGCCGCCTCCTCGAGGACCTCCTCGCTGGCGAAGATCGGCGTCGAGGTCCGGACCGCCAGCGCGATCGCGTCGGACGGCCGGCTCGAGATCTCGTAGTTCGCGCCGCCGTGCTGCAGCTCGATCGTGGCGAAGAAGGTCGACTCGCGCAGCTCCGTCACCGTGATCCGTTGGACCTGCACCGCGAGATCCTCGAGGATGCTCTTCATCAGGTCGTGCGTCATCGGTCGCGGCGTCACCACGCCTTGCAGGCAGAGCGCGATCGCGGCGGCCTCGGCGGCGCCGATCCAGATCGGGAGGTACCGCTCGCCACCCCGCTCACGGAGCAACACGATGGGCTGGTTCGTGGGGAGCTCGACGCGAACGCCGGTGAGTTCCATCTCGATCATGGCCGTCTGGCCAGGGTAACCAGGGCCCTGTGAACGGGCAACTCACGCGGCGCGCACGCCGGTGAGCAACGGCATCAGCACGTCGGGGTCGTCGGCGAAGGCACTCATGTCGTGCACCTGGAGGATGTCGGGGAGGTTCCGGTAGCGCTCGCGATAGTCCAGCCCGTACCCGACCACGAACCGGTCGGGGCAGTCGAACCCCGCATAGCGGGGCGTCAGGGGCACGATCCGGCGGGCCGACTTGTCGAGCAGCGTGCACAGCTCGACCGAGGCGGCGCCACGACCCCGCAGGACCGACAGCAGGTAGCGCGAGGTGAGGCCGGTGTCCACGATGTCCTCGACCAGGAGCACGTCGCGATCCGTGAGATCGGCATCGAGGTCCAGGAGCAGCTGGACCCGCCCCATCGACTCCTCGGCGTCGCCGTACCGGCTGATCGCGATCAGGTGCGTGTCCAGGCGGAGGTCGATCGCACGCATCAGGTCCGCGAGGAAGATCACGCCGCCTTTGAGGACCGAGACGAGCACGGGTTCTCGCCCCACGTAGTCCCCGGTGATCGTGCGGCCGAGCTCCTCAACCCGGCGGCGGATGTCCTCGCGCCCGAACAGGACGCTCGCGACCTCCGCCATGTCGGTCGGAGCCTAGCAGGGCGCTCCCTCGGATCGGGGAGGCGACGCTCTCACCCGGTCGCCGAGCCCGCGAGCGAGCCGATCGTGTCCCCGACGGCGCGGACGACGGTCACGAAGGTCCGCGCCCACCAGGGGCCTTCCACCGCCGGTGGCGGGGGGACGTCGGGCACGACGAGCGGCACCGAGCCCAGCGCGAGCCCGGGGACCTCGACGGTCAGCGTCGCCACCCGCTCCCCCGGTGCGGGTGGGTACGCGGCGTCCGGATCCACGACGATCTCCGTCGCCACGTCCTCCAGGGCGACCGTCGGGACGAGCGCGTCGAGCGCCGAGCCCGCGACGACCGGCACCGTGCCGCCGCGGATCCGCACCGATCCGAGGGGGTCGCCGCGATCGACCAGCGTCGTCTGCGTGTAGCCCTCGAACCCGTGGTTCAGCAGCGTCGCGGCCGCCGAGAACGGCTCTCCCGGCGACCCCAGCACGATCGCGACCAGCCGTCGACCGTCGCGCTCGGCCGCGCCGATCAGGCAGAAGCGCGCCGCGGCCGTGAGCCCGGTCTTCGTGCCGATCGCACCCGGGTAGAGCCACAGCAACGCGTTGCGGTTCTGGATCCTGCGATCCTCCCCCCGCGGAGCGGGGATCGTCCGGAAGCGCGTGGCCACGATCGTGCGGAACAGGGGGTCGGCGTCGGCGGCGCGGACCAGGGTCAGCTGGTCGCGGGCGGTGGAGCGGCCTCGGTCGTCGAGCCCGTTGGCGGAGAAGAAGACCGTGGCGCGCATCCCGAGGCGGTCGGCCGTGGCGTTCATCAGCCCGAGGAAGCGGTCCAGCGTGCCGGCGACGTGATACGCGAGCGCGTTCGCGGCGTCGTTCGCCGACCCCAGGAGCAGGGCGTAGAGCAGGTCCTCGACCGTGATCCGCTCCCCCGATCGGAGCCCCAGCGTGGAGCTGGCCCCGAAGTCGTCGTTGTCGAAGACGGCACGGGGGTCGACCCGCACGACGTCCTGAGGATCGGTCCGTCGCAGGGTCACGAGCGCCGTCATCACCTTCGTGAGGCTGGCCACGGGGCGGCGCACGTCCGGGTTGGAGCTGAAGAGCAGGTCGCCCGTGTCCAGATCCGCCAGGAGCGCGGCCGCCGCGTCCACCTCCGGACGGGGCACACCGTCGGCCGGCGTCTCCAGGACCGAGGGGAACGCCGAGGGGCGCCCGTTCACCGGGGTGGGTGGTGGTGGCCGCAGGCGCGGCTCCGCCAGCACGGCGAAGGCCGCCTGGCCCGCCAGCAGGCCCGCGACGACGACCGCGGCGATCAGGCGCCTGAAGACGAGCGGGCTCACGCCGAGGTGAGGTGCTCCCGGAGCGAGTTCCGGAGCAGCGCCTGCTTGAACTTCCGGGTCGTGACGGTCAGATCCGCCAGGGTCTGCGCCGCCGCCCTGCGGGCGTCCGGGTTCCGCTGGCGGAGCATCGGAGCGACCAGCGCCTCGAAGAACGCTGACTCCCGGTCGGCGAAGTGCTTGTACATCGTGAGGTGTCGCGGCTCGATGCCGTAGCGCAGGAAATCCTTCACGATCGTGAGCACGACGTAGTCGTCACCGTCGTAGTACCGGCCGCCCTCCGGCCCGTGGATGCACACGATGCCGAACCCCTCGAGCTCCTTGATGCGCTCACGCTCGACGCCCGTGGCCGCCGACATCTCCTCGAGGGACATCTGCAGGCCCGTCGGGGCCTCGGCCAGCTCCGCGGCCGCACCGTCGCCGCCGGGCTCGAGCTCCTCCCCCGCCGCGGCGTCCTCGAGGGAGAGGTCGTCGACCGGCTCCCCCGCGTCCTGCTTCAGCAGGCGCTCCTTGATCACCTTCAGCGGCAGGTACTCGTCGCGCTGCATCCGCAGGATCGAGCGCAGCCGCTCCACGTCGTCGACGTAGAACTTGCGGTAGCCAGACGGCGTCCGCTCCGGCTCGATCAGCCCCTCCGACTCCAGGAACCGGATCTTGGAGATCGTGATGTCGGGGAACTCGGTCTTGACGGCGACGAGGACCTCGCCGATCGACTGGTAGTTCCTGGTTCCGGCCATGGTGGTCTCCTTCAGCCCCCCGACGCGAAGAACGCCAGCTTGAACTTCCCGATCTGGACCTCGTCGCCGGTCGCGAGCTTCGTCTCGTCGACCTGCTCGCCGTTGACGTAGGTGCCGTTGAGGCTCCCCACGTCCACGACGAACCACGCGGAACCCTCGCGCCGCTCGAACACCGCGTGGGCGCGCGACACCGTCACGTCGTCGAGGAAGACGTCGTTGTCGGTGTTGCGGCCCGCGGTCGTCCGCTCCGCGTTCAGCAGGAACGTCGAGCCCGCGTTGGGTCCCCGCGTGACGAGGAGGAGTGCCTGTCCCGCCTCGAGCTCGTCGTGGGGGAACGGGAATTCCTCCCGCGCCTCCTCGTCACCCTCGAGCGGGGGAAGCGAGACGGTGACGTCGCCCTGCAGCGGATGTCCGCACTCCGCGCAGTAGCGTGCGTCGTCGCGGTTGGGATGTCCACAGCGGGTACAGAACACCGTGAGGCTCGCCTCCGAGAGCAGGTGGGGCTGAAGGTTGGAGTCGGGGGGGAACGCTCCACCCTCGATGCCCGGTGGACGCTATCCTACGGCACCGGAAGGGTCAACCTGCCGGCTCGCCGACCCTCGACCGCCCCCAGCCCTCACCCTCGAGCCGCACTCGATGCGGTGGAACGGTGGTCGAGGGTTGGTGCGGAGGCACTGCGCCGGAACGCCCCTCGGATCGTCGACCTCGGGGCGGGCGGAGGATCAGGTGTGCTCGACCAGCGCCCGGTACGCGGCTGCGTCCAACAGGCCCTCGACCACTGCCGGGTCGGCGACGTCGATCAGCACGAGCCAGCCGTCACCGTACGGAGCCTCGTTGACGAGCTCGGGGCGATCGTCCACGAGGGCGTTGCGTTCGACCACCGTGCCGGTCACCGGGCTGTAGACGTCGGAGACGGACTTCGTCGACTCCACCTCGCCGAGCGGAGCGCTGGCCTCGACGGCGGCGCCCACCTCGGGGAGATCCACGTAGACCACGTCGCCCAGCGCGTCCTGTGCGAAGTCCGTGATCCCCACGCGGACGCGGCCGCCCTCCACGCGCGCCCACTCGTGCTCCTTCGTGTACCGGAGGTCTTCGGGGAACTCCACGCCGCTCCTCCTGCCTCGGGCCGGTCACCCCGGCGTCGGTGGCACACGATAGTCCTCGCCGGGATCGGCCGCGTGCGAGGCCCGGATCTCGCGAGCCGCGTCCATCGCGTAGATCCCCGCCGCCACGTAGTACTCCACGATCCCCACGGCGTACGCGGCCCATCCAGCCACCAGGGCCGTCTGCGCCAGGGGGAGCTCGAGGGTGCCCCACGCGATGAACGCGATCGACGTCATCAGGGCGAAGGTGGCCAGCTTCCCGATCCAGCGGACCTCGATCCGGACGGAACGGCGCGCCAGCACCAGCACCGCCGCGACCACGACGACGTCACGGAGCAGGATCAGGCCGCCCGCCCACACGGGGAAGACGCCCCGCACCATCAGCGCGATCAGCCCGGCGGCGATCGCCAGTCGGTCGGCGAGCGGGTCCAGCACCTTCCCGAGCTCCGAGACCTGGCCGAGCCGGCGTGCCAGCCATCCGTCGATCCAGTCCGTCGAGACCACCACGCCGAACAGGATCAGGCCCGCCGTCGTCGTGTCGGGATCGACGATCAGGGCCACGAACACCGGGATCGCCAGGATCCGCAGGAACGTGATCGCGTTGGGGAGGGTCAGGACCCGGCGGGAGACCGCCGCGGGTGTGCGCTCCCCGTGGTCCATCGGTCCCGTCTTCCTCCGTCGGGCCGGCCGGATTCGAACCGGCGACCTTCTGACCCCCAGTCAGACGCGCTAACCAAGCTGCGCCACGGCCCGTGATGCCCGTCGGGATCGCTCGGTGACTCCCGGGAGCAGGAGGCAGTCTACGGCAGCGGACGAACCGACGCCTTCAGCCGCCCGACGCGGCGCGCCGGCGCGCACGGAAGCGGAGTTCGATCGGCACGCCCTGCAGACCGAGCTCCCCGCGCAGCCGGTTCTCGAGGAACCGACGGTAGGTCGCGTCCGGTGGCCGCGCGCCGCCGAAGACCACGAAGGTGGGCGGGCCCGCCCCCACCTGCGTCGCGTAGTGGAGGGTGCCGGTGTTCCGTGGCGTCGGACGCTGCCCCTGCGCGTCCTGCAGGATCTCGTTCACGCGCGAGGTCGGCACCCGGAGGCTCCACCTGCGGTGGAGGTCCATCAGGAGCGGGGGCAGACGATGCACCCCCTGCCCGCTGAGTGCGGACGCGCGCACCGCCTGGGCGCGGGCGAACGGACGCAGGGTCTCCTGGAGGTCACGGAACACGCGATCGCGACCCTCGACCAGGTCCCACTTGTTCGCCACGACCAGCAGCGCCCGCCCCGTCTCCATCACGCGGGCGACGATGCGCTTGTCCTCCGTCGTCAGGCCGTCCGGCGCTTCGAGCACCACCATCGCCACCTGTGCCTGCTCGATCGCCTCGGACGCGCGCAGGAACGTGTAGTACTCGACACCCCGGACGCGCTGACCCCGGCGCATCCCCGCCGTGTCCACGAACCGCACCCGTCCGAGGTCGGGCCAGGTGACCACGGAGTCGACCGCGTCGCGCGTGGTCCCGGGCTCCTCCGAGACCACGCTCCGCTCCTCCCCCAGGAGCCGGTTGAACAGGCTCGACTTCCCCACGTTGGGCCGCCCGACCAGGGCGAACCGGGGCTCCTCGGTGGCCGGCTCGGCATCCCGAGCCTCGTCGGGCAGGAGGGCCACCACACGGTCGAGGAGCTCCGCCGTCCCGATCCCGTGCAGCGCGGAGACCGCGAACGGCTCGCCGAGCCCCAGGCGGTGCAGGTCGGCGACGTCGGCCAGATCGCCCTGCGAGTCCGCCTTGTTCCCGACCAGCAGGACCGGAACCGTCGCCCGGCGCAAGCGGCGCGCCAGACGCGCGTCCTCCTCCACGATCCCGGTGCGCACGTCCACCACGAGCAGGATCACGTCGGCTTCCTCGACGGCCCGATCGGCCTGGCGCAGGCTGGCGGCCTCCACGCCGCGGGCCTTCGCGAGGAACCCGGCGGTGTCGGCGATCCGGAAGCGGCGCCCCCGCCAGGTGGTCTCGAGCTCGACGCGGTCGCGCGTCACCCCCGGCGACCCGTGCGCGATCGCTGCGCGACGCCCATGGAGGCGATTCGCCAGCGTCGACTTCCCGACGTTCTGGCGCCCGATCACCGCGACCAGGGGCAGCCGCCGCTCGGCGTCCGCGGGCATCACTCGGGCCTCTCGCGGAGGAGCCACGGGGCACGCGACCGCACGACCTCCAGCGCGGCGCGCAACGTTGCCTCGACCCCGAGGGCCCCCGTGTCCAGGACCACGGCATCGGTCGGCGGGACCGGCGGGTTCGTGACGGCGTCCTGGCGATCGCGATCGCGCAGCGCGCTGGCGACCTCGTCGCCCGATGCGGCGCGCTCGCCGGCGCGACGACCCGCGCGATCGTCGGCGGGCGCCACGAGGAAGATCTTGACCGCGGCGTCCGGGAACACGACGGAGCCGATGTCCCGACCCTCCATCACGGCCCCGTCGCGACCGAGGTCGCGTTGCCGGGGGCGGAGCGCGTCACGGACGACCGGGTGCCCGGAGACGGCGGAGACCCTCTCCTCCACCTCGAGGGAGGTCAGGCCGGCCTGGTCGGATCCCTCGACCACGAGGGACGGAGGGTCGGCCGGGGCCACCGTGAACCTCAACCCCTCGCTCAGCCTCGCGAGGCGTGGCCCGTCGTCGGGGCCGACCCCCTCCCGGATCGAGGCGGCCGTGAGGGCCCGATACATCAACCCCGTGTTGATGTACGGGAGCCCCAGCTCCCGCGCCATCGCCGCGGCCAGCGTCGACTTGCCGCTCCCCGACTGCCCGTCGATCGCCACGACGCGGGGGGCCGTCACGGCAGGACCTCGACGTCGGCCCCGAGCCGGGCCAGCGTCTCGGGGAACGAGGGGAAGCTGACGGCGGCCGACCCGATGTCCGCGATCTCGCTCGGGCCATCGGCGCCGAGCGCCCCCACCGCGAGCGCCATCGCGATCCGATGGTCCCCGCGCCCGTCGGCGGACCCGCCGCGCAGGCCGTCGCCCCCGACCTGGAGGTCGCTCCCCTGCACGTCCACGGTCCCGCCGAGGCCGACGATCCCGTCGGCGAGGGCGGCCAGCCGGTCGCTCTCCTTGACGCGGAGCTCCCCCGCGCCTTCGAACCGGGAGGGACCTCCGGCGCGGGTCGCCAGCAGCGCGAGGATCGGAACCTCGTCGATCACGAGCGGCAGCTCGTCGGCGGAGACCACCACGGGCGCCGTGGGCGGCCCCGCCGCCACCCGCAGCGAGCCGACCGGTTCCCCGACCTCGTGGCGGTCCACGCTCACCTCGACGCGAACGCCCATCCGTCCCAGGACCTCCAGGAAGTGGAGCCTGGTCGGGTTGAGCCCGACACCCTCGATCGTGAGGTCCGACCCGGTGAGGGCCGCCGCCGCGACGAGGAAGGCCGCCGAGGACGGGTCGCCGGGCACGCGGCCCTCGAACGCCGTGTGCTCGCCGGCGCCGACCGTCACCTCGTTCCCCCGGATCGCGACGGGGAAGCCGAGCGCCGCCAGGAGCCGTTCGGTGTGGTCCCGGGTCCGCACGGGCTCGACGACCGTCGTCTCGCCGTCGGCGCCGCTGCCGGCCAGCAGGACCGCGCCCTTGACCTGAGCCGACGGCGTCGCGACGACGTGGCGGATCCCGTGCAGGGTCCCCCCCTCGATCGTGAGCGGGGGTCGACCGTCGGAGGTCGAGATGGCCGCACCCATGCGCCGGAGCGGCTCGGCCACCCGATCCATCGGCCGGGACGAGAGGCTCGCGTCCCCCACCAGGACGGCGCGGATCGGCACGGCGGCCAGGACGCCGGACAGGAGCCGCATCGTCGTCCCGGAGTTCCCACACTCGAGGGCCGCGGCCGGTTCGACGAACGCACGAGGCTCCTCACCCTCGACCTCAACCACGTCGTCCGGCCCCTCGGTCGTGCCCACGTTCCACGTGGAACCGCCATCCTCGACGGTGGACGAACCCTTCCGCGCCCAGAGGTCGAGCGCAGGTCGAGCCTTGGGCGCGAGCTGCGCGAGGCAGGCCGCCGTGGATCGAACGTCGAGGGATCGGGGAACCCCCGCCAGACGGCTCACCCCCCTCCCCATCACCCCGAGGATCAGCCAACGGTGCGCGATCGACTTGTCGCCCGGCACCCACGCCGTCCCCCGGACCGAGGATCCCGGCTGCACGCGGAGTCGCACGCCCCCTCCTCGTCAGGCCAGCCGGGTCGGGTCGTACCCCGCTCCCCGGAGCACCCCGAAGGCGTCCTCGACGGCGGACCCGACCACGGTCAGGTGGACGGTCCCGCGCCCGCCCTCCGGCGAGTGCACGATCTGCAGGTCCTCGATGTTGACGCCGCCGTCGCCGATCGTGGCCGTGATCCTGGCCAGGGCCCCCGGCTCGTCGGGGATCTCCACCTGCAGGACGGCGACGCCGGCCCGGACCTGCGGTTTGGTCGCCAGTCGCAGCCGTGCCCGCTTGGCCTCCTCGAAGGTCCGCTCGACCTCCCCGCCCCGCTCCCCGACCACGTCGTCGCGGAGCGCGCCGAGACGCTCCACGTACAGGTCGATCGCCTCCACGATCTGCTCCCGATTCGCGACCAGGATGTCGCTCCAGAGCGCAGGATCGGAGGCGGCGAGCCGGGTGAGATCGCGGAAGCCACCGGCCGCCAGGAGCAGGATGTCCGGTTCGTGGGCCTCCTCGGTCGCCGCGAGACCCATCAGCGAGGTCGAGGCGACCTGCGGGAGGTGGCTGACGAACGCGACCAGTCGATCGTGACGCTCGGGGGTGAGGGCGACGGGGCGGGCGCCCACGGTCCGGACGAAGGCCGACAGACGCTCGACCGCGACCTCGGACGTGGACGGCGCGGGTGCGACGACCCAGACGATCCCGTCGACGACGCTCGCCGAGGCATGCTCGGGTCCGGATCGTTCCGAGCCGCCCATCGGATGTCCCGAGACGAACCTGGGGAGCGCCGCCGCCGGCGCCCTCGAGGCGACCTCGAGGTTGACCCGGCCCTTGATCGAGCCGGTGTCGGACACGATCGCGCCGGGCGCCGCCTCCAGCGCCGCGACCACGGTGTCCGCGATCGCCGGGATCGGGGTGCTCACGATCACCAGGTCGGCGTCGTCCACGGCCAGCTCCAGGCTCGGCGCCGGCTCCAAGGCGCCGGCCCCGGCGGCGGCGGCCGCTCGTGCGTCCTCGACGTCCCACCCACGCACCAGGATCCCGGCGCGGGCGGCGGCCAGCGCGATCGAGGTGCCGATCAGCCCGGTCCCCAGCACCGCGATGCGGGCGGTCGCCCGTCCGGCGTCCTCAGCCGAGGTCGAGGTCATCGCGGAGCGCCTCCGCCCCATCGAGGTAGACGTGCTCGACCTCGTCGAGCGTCCGGTCGCTGTGGAAGTGGACCAGCACGCGGACGACCGACGGCATCGCGCCGGCGACCGGGATCTCACGAGCGCACAGGAGCGGGACGATGCCGAGCCCCATGCTCCGGGCAGCCTCCGCCGGGAAGACGCTCCGGAGGTCGTCGGTCACGGTGAACAGGATGCTGACGAGGTCGTCGCGCTCCACCTCGTTGCGCTCGAGCAGCGAGCCGAGCAGCCGCTGCGTCCCGACGAGCACCCGCTCGGGCGTGTCCTCGGGTACCACGATCGCACCGCGCGCGGCACGGACCCTCATCGCGCCCTCCTCGAGCGCCGCGGGGCCGCGGCGCCGCACCAGGCTACCTGCGCCGCTCGGGGTTCGAGCGTGCCCGCGCGGCGCGGCGCTCGCCCACCGCGGCCGCCTTCGCGAGACCGAGCACCTCGTCGGAGGTGAGCTCCCGCACGGCCCCGGGCTTCAGCCGTCCCAGACCGACCGTGCCCACGCGCACGCGCACGAGGCGGCGCACCGGCAGGCCGACGGCATCCAGCAGCCGTCGAACCTCGCGCTTGCGGCCCTCCGTCATCACCACCAGCAGCTGACCACGGTCGGCGCGAGCGTCCACGATCCGCGCGGAGGCCACCCGGGCGAGCCCGTCGTCCAGCTCCACGCCACGACGGATCGCGGCGAGCTGCTTCTGCGTCGGCCGACCGGTCACCTCCGCGAGGTACTCCTTCTCCACGCCGAACCGTGGATGGGTCAGCCGGTTGGCCAGCTCGCCGTCGTTCGTGAGCAGCAGCAGACCTTCGGAGTCCCGGTCGAGCCGGCCGACGGGGAACACGCGCGGAGCATCCTTCGGCAGCAGGCCGCGCAGGTCCGGGCGCCCCTGCGGGTCGCGCAGGGTGGTCACGACCCCGACCGGCTTGTGGAGCGCGTAGTACCTCACGGTGGGGTCGAGGTTCACCTCCACACCCCGCAGCGCCACCCGGTCGTCCCCCACCTCGACCTTGTCACCCAGGGTCGCGACCCTGCCGTTGACCGTGACGGCACCGGCGGCGATCAGCTCCTCGCACGATCGCCGGGACCCGAAGCCGGCACGTGCGAGCGCCCGCTGCAGGCGCTCCGGCGCCACGTCACTCCTCGGGGACGACGGGGCGATCGGGCTCGGCGGCGGCCTCGAGGAGCGGGGCCAGCGACGGGAGGGCGGCGAGCGACGGCAGCCCCAGCCGCTCGAGGAACCCCGGGGTGGTCGCGTAGAGCACGGGGCGTCCCGGCGCCTGGTCGCGACCTGCCTCCTCCACGAGCTCGCGATCCACGAGGGCGCGCAGGACGCCGTCGGAGTTCACCCCGCGGATCCCGCTGATCTGATGGCGCGTCACGGGCTGCTTGTAGGCGACGATCGCGAGCGTCTCCAGCGCCGCCTTGGTGAGCCGCGCCTGGCGGGACGACAGGACGAACCGCTCGACGGACGTGGCCGTGTCCGGGTGCGTGAACAGCCGCCAGCCGCCAGCCACGTTGCGGAGCACCACGCCGGCGCCGCGCTCGTCCAGCTGCTGCTCCAACCGCTGGCAGAGCGCCTCGGCCGTCGTCCGGTCGACCTCGAGCGCCTGGGCCAGGACCGAGCCCGACAAGGGTTCGTCCGACACGAACAGGAGCGCCTCGAGCGCCCGGGTGTCCGTCACCGTGGCGTTCCCCGCGCCGGTCGCGTCCGTCATGCCCCGGTCACCCCTTCCACGCAACGTCGATCTCTCCGAAGGTCGCGGCCTGCTGCAGCTCGACCTTCCCTTCACGGTACAGCTCGAGGAGCGCCAGGAAGCGCATCACCACGTCGATCCGCTGGCGGCAATCGGCCACGAGCTCCCGGAAGGACACCTGGCCGCCCTGGATCCCCGTGATCCGGTCCGTGACCATCGTCATCGCCTCGGCGACCGTGTAACGGACCGGGGTCACGTGCGACAGGTCGACCATGGGCGGCGGGCGCAGCAGCTGGGCGGCGACCGCGGCCAGGGCCTCGGCGGCGACGCCCTCCATCGGATCGGGGTACAGGTGCGCGTACTCCTGTCCCGGCCCGATGTCGCGGGTGAAGAACAGGGCCTCGTCCTCCACGCGGCGTGCGAGCTGGACGGCGACCGCGCGGAAGGCGCGGAGCTCGATCGATCGCGCGTAGGCAAGGTCGGGCGAACCTCCGACCAGATCCTCCTCGTCGGGCTCGACGTGCTTGGGCGTGAGCCGCGCCACCTTCAGCTCCAGGAGCGTCGCGCAGATCGCGAGGAACCAGGTCGCCTCCTCGAGGTTCCAGCGCTCCGCGTCCTTGGCATGGGCCAGGTAGCGATCGGTCACCGTCGCGATCGCCACGTCGCAGACGTCGATCTTCTGGTCGAGGATCAGCTCGGCCAGCAGGCGGAAGGGACCCGTGAAGCCCGGGAGCTCCACGGCGAACGCGTCGGTGACGCGCACCGCTCCCTCGTCCGTGTCGCTCATGGCCCGAAGCTCATCGCCGCCCGGACGGCCTCCAGCGTCTCGCGCACGACCGGCCGGACGCGGGCGGCGCCGGCGGCCAGCACCTCGCGGACCAGGCCGGGCCGGGCCGCCAGCTCGGCCCGCCGCTCGCGGAAGGGTCGGAAACGCTCCACGAGGTGGTCGGCCAGCAGCGTCTTGCAGTCGACGCACCCGAGCTCGCCGGTCCGGCACGTCGCCTCCACACGATCGACGTCGTCGAGCGAGAAGTGGCGATGCAGCGCGAAGATCGGGCAGATCTCGGGGCGACCGGGATCGCCGCGACGCAGCTTCTGCGGGTCCGTGACGAAGCTCCGAACGCTCGCGCGGATCGCGTCCTCGTCGTCGCGGATCCAGATCGCGTTGTCCAGCGATTTCGACATCTTCCGGCCGTCCGACCCGGGGATCAGCGGTGTGCGTGACAGCAGGGGCTGCGGTTCGACGAGCACGTCGCCGAACAGCCGGTTGAAGCGACGGACGATCTCCCGGCTGATCTCCAGGTGGGCGACCTGGTCCTCCCCCACCGGGACGAGCTCGCCGCGGACGATCGCGATGTCCACCGTCTGCAGCACGGGGTAGCCGAGGAGCCCGAAGTTCGAGGTGTCCCGCTCCGTCATGTCGCGCAGGCGGTCCTTGTAGGACGGAACGCGCTCGAGCCAGCCGAGCGGCGTGATCATGCCCAGCATGAGCGCCATCTCGGCGACCTCCGGCAGGTCGGACTGGCGGTAGATCACGGCATGGTCGGGATCGAGGCCGGCGGCGAGCCAGTCGAGCACGAGGCCCTCCACGAACCCGGGGAGCTCGTCGGTGCGGTCGTAGTGCGTCGTCAGCATGTGCCAGTCGGCGATGAAGAAGAAGCACTCGTAGCCGGCATCATCCTGGAGCCCGAGCATCGTCTCGATGTTGCCGGCCCAGTGGCCGACGTGCAGCGGCCCGGTCGGGCGGTAGCCGGTGAGGACGCGCTGGGTCCGCACCTCGGTCGCGGGGGGTGTCACGATGGCGGCGATGATAGCGCGGCCCCCCTCCCGGCCCGGGATATGCCCCCCGCCGGACGGGGCCGCCTACGGTGCGCAGGGGAAGCCGGAGAACAGCCTGCAGAGCGCGTCGACGAGCGAGTACACGATCGCCGAGAAGACGCCTGCCACCAGGAACAACGCGACGAGCACCCACAGCGCCAGGTACTGGTCGAGGTTCTGGTACACGCTCCGCGCCGCCGGCGGCAGGGCCAGCGCCACGAGGCGCGCCCCGTCCAGCCCGGGGATCGGGAGCAGGTGGAAGATCGCCAGACAGAGGGTCGTGAACTCCAGCGCCACGAGGAACAGCCGGACCTCACCGACACCCGTCAGCAGCCGAACCCCGAGCCCGGCCAGGAGCGCCACCACCACGTTCGCGACCGGCCCGGCGAACCCCACGAGCAGCGTGTCGCGCGGCTGGCGCCGCAGGTAGCCGGGGTCGACCGGCGCCGGCTTCGCGTACGCCACCGGCGGCGGGAGGAACGATCCTCCCGCCGCCCACAGC
>DATBJQ010000042.1:0-8840 GCA_036556385.1 Actinomycetota bacterium
GTCCTGGAGGAGAACGCCGAGGAGTTCGTGAAGTCGTACGTCCAGAAGGGCGGTCAATGACGGGCGGGTCGGACCTGCCGCTCGGCGGTCTGCCCTTCGGCGCGAGTCCCAGCTTCGTCGATCTGGTCCGGACCACGCGTCCGGAGGCTTTCCCGGCCCAGCTCTCCGACCAGGCGCTGGCGGACCTGCGCGTCCCGCACGGAACGACGATCCTCGGCCTGCGATACGCCGACGGGATGCTGATGGCCGGCGACCGGCGGGCGACCGCCGGCAACCTGATCGCGGACGCCAAGATCCGCAAGGTCTTCGCCGCCGACGACTACTCGGCGATCGCGATCGCCGGCGTGGCCGGACAGGCCGAGGAGCTCGTGAAGCTCTTCCAGCTCGAGCTGGAGCACTACGAGAAGATCACCGGCGATCGTCTGTCGTTGGAGGGCAAGGCCAACCGGCTCGCCCAGATGATCCGCTCGAACTTCCCGATGGCGATGCAGGGCCTGGTGGTCGTCCCGTTGTTCGGAGGCTTCGACGAGCGCCGCGGCGAGGGTCGGATCTTCTACTACGACGCCACGGGCGGTCGCTGGGAGGAGGAGGACTACCAGACGACCGGCTCCGGGGGCCAGCCCGCGAAGAACTCGCTCAAGAAGCGCTGGTCGCCCGGTCTGGACCGCGAGCAGGCGATCCGCGTGGCGGTCGAGGCGCTGATCGACGCCGCCGACGACGACTCGGCCACCGGCGGCCCGGACCCAGCTCGCAACATCTGGCCGGTGATCGTCACGGTCACGGCTTCCGGTGCCACCGACGTTCCCGACGACGAGGTCGCGACGGCGGTCGAGGCGGTCCTGCAGGAGCGGTCTCGATGAGCTTCATGCCGTACGTCGGTCCCGAGCAGCGGATGAAGGAGTTCTCGGAGTACGCCCACAAGGGCATCGCGCGCGGGCGCTCGGTGATCGGGCTGGAGCACGGCGACGGCCTCCTGTTCATCGCCGAGAACCCCAGCGCCACGCTCCACAAGATCAGCGAGATCTACGACCGGATCGCCTTCGCCGGCGTCGGCAAGTACAGCGAGTTCGAGGAGCTCCGCATCGCGGGGATCCGGTTGGCAGACCTCCGTGGGTACCAATACGGACGCGAGGACGTGAAGGCGCGCGACCTGGCCAACGCCTATTCCCAGGCCCTGTCCGCGATCTTCACCCAGCAGATGAAGCCGTACGAGGTCGAGATCCTGGTGGGGGAGGTCGACGGCGAGGCCGGCCGCTGTTCCCTCTACCACGTGCTGTTCGACGGCTCGGTCTCCGATGAGCAGGGGTACGTCGCGATGGGCGGGCACGCGGAGGAGCTGACCGACGGGCTGCGCGACCGGTACCGCGAGGACTGGGATCTGCGCGAGGCGGTCCGCACCGCGGTCGACCTGCTGGCGGGGACGCCCGAGCGGCGGGAGCTGCCGGTCGACCAGCTGGAAGCCGGCTCCCTCGATCACTCACGGACGCAGCGACGGAAGTTCCGACGCCTGTCCCCGGCCGACCTCCAGCAGCTGCTGGCCGACTGACCTCCCGGGTTCTCCACCACCGCCGCGTACGCTGGTGGTCATGGACCGGCGCATCTTCGGGCTCGAGAACGAGTACGGGGTGACCTGCACCTTCCGTGGTCAGCGCCGACTCTCGCCGGACGAGGTGGCCCGCTACCTGTTCCGCCGTGTCGTCCATTGGGGCCGCTCCTCCAACGTGTTCCTGGAGAACGGCGCACGTCTGTACCTGGACGTCGGCTCGCACCCCGAGTACGCCACCCCCGAGTGCGACGCGATCCGCGAGCTGGTGGCCCACGACAAGGCGGGGGAGCGGATCCTGGAGCACCTGCTGGCGGCAGCCGAGATGCGCCTGCACGAAGAGGGCATCAGCGGGCAGGTCTACCTGTTCAAGAACAACACGGACAGCGCCGGGAACTCCTACGGCTGTCACGAGAACTACCTCGTCGCTCGCCACGGCGAGTTCGCGCGGATGGCCGACGTGCTGATTCCCTTCTTCGTGACGCGGCAGATCTGGTGCGGCGCCGGCAAGGTGCTGCACGGCCCCCGCGGGGCCCAGTTCTGCATCGCGCAGCGCGCGGAGCACATCTGGGAGGGCGTGTCCAGCGCCACCACGCGGAGCCGGCCCATCATCAACACGCGCGACGAGCCGCACGCCGACGCCGAACGGTACCGGCGCCTCCACGTGATCGTGGGCGACTCGAACATGAGCGAGTGGACCACCTTCCTGAAGGTCGGGATCACCGACCTGGTCCTGCGGATGGTCGAAGCCAACACCGTGATGCGAGACCTGACGCTGGAGAACCCGATCCGTGCGATCCGCGAGATCAGCCATGACACGACGTGCACCCGCAAGGTCCGGCTGGCGAACGGTCGTGAGCTGTCGGCGCTCGAGGTGCAGAACGAGTACCTGGAGAAGACCGAGCGCTTCATCGAACGGCGGGGTCCCGACGACACCTCGTCGCTGCTGCTGCAGGAGTGGCGGGACGCGCTGAGCGCCCTCGAGGAGGGGCAGCCGGAGCGGCTCGTCCGCAAGGTCGACTGGATCACGAAGCGCGCGCTGATCGAACGCTACATGGCGAAGCACGACCTACCGCTCGGCTCACCTCGCGTGGCCCTCCTCGACCTGGCGTATCACGACGTCAACCGCGGCCGCGGTCTGTACTACCTGCTGGAGAAGGGCGGGAAGGTCGAGCGAGCGATCGACGACGCCGGGGTCGAGCGGGCGATGCGTGAGCCTCCGCAGACCACCCGGGCCAAGCTCCGGGGTGACTTCATCCGGCAGGCGAAGGCCAAGCGGCGCGACTACACGGTGGACTGGGTGCACCTGAAGCTGAACGATCAGGCGCAGCGGACCGTGCTGTGCAAGGACCCGTTCCGCAACGTGGACGAACGGGTCGAACAGCTGATCTCGCACATGTAGGCTCGGCGGCCGTGACGGACGTGGCCGAAGCGCCGGCGGGCGCCGCAAGGACATCCGGCCAGGACGCACGACCGGAACGCACGGGGCGCTGGGCCGTGACCCTGCTCGACGTCCTGATCGCGATCGTCCTCCCCGCCGCGATCGTCGTGGGGATCTACCTGCTGCCGTTCATCCGCGATCCCTCGAGGATGCCCTACGGGTTCGACACGCCCGGGTACGCGTGGCGTGCGGCCGTGACGCAGGAAGCCGGGGTCTCGGCCCTCGTCGACGAGGGGGGCATCCCGACCCGGCCCGGACACGCGGTGTTCGTCGCCACGATCATCGGGACCTCGGGCGTGCCCGCGATGGAGCTCGCCTGGGTGACCCCGGCGATCCTCGCGGCGTGCATCGGGCTCGCCTCCGGCACGCTGGCGATCGACGGTCTCCTCCAGCCGAGGAGGCGGGCCCTCGCGTACGCGGTCGGGGTCGCCGGCTCCAGCTTCGTGGCGTGGACGGCCGTCGGGTACGGCGCCAACCTGCTGCTCGACCCGATCGCGCTCGCCCTGATCCTGGCCGCGGTGCTCGCGGCGTTCCGCCGGCGCGGCGTCATCGTCGGCGTCCTCCTCGTGGCGGCCGCCGGGATCACCCATTGGGTGTTCGCGGCGATCGTGATCGCGATCCTCGGCGCCCTGGCCTTGGCCTTGCTCCTGGCCGCACGTCTGCCCGCCGGATCCCGACCGCCGGGGGGAGCGGCATGGCGCGTCGGCGGCATGGCGCTGGGGGGCTCCGCGATCGCGGTCGCGTTGCTCGCGGTCCCGGAGCTCAGCTGGTCCATCCCGACGATCGACCCGGCCGAGCGGGAGCCGCTCAAGGTCTCCGAACGGCTGCCGTCCATGGCCCTGTGGCTCACCGGCCCGATCGCCGTCGTGGGCGGGATCCTCGGCCTGGGGAGAGGATCGCTCCAACGGCGCTGGATGGCAGGACTGCTGCTCGGGTGGGTCGCGATCGGACTCCTCGGCGTGGCGGGCTGGTTCCTCGGGTTCCCGACCCCTCCCTACCGTTCGGCCGGGTTCGCGCTCGGCATCCCCCTGCTGATCGTCTTCGCGGCAGCCGAGCTCGGCGACCGCCTGCTGGGCGGGCGCGGCCCCGTCCGGAGCGTCGCCCGGGCTGTGCTGATCCTCACCACCGCCGCGGCGCTGGCCGCGGTGGGCGCCTCCGTGTGGTGGACGGAGCAGCCGAAGATCCGAGCGACGGGGTTCCAGCAACTCGAGACGGTGGAGCGGTACCTCGACGCCGTGGGTTTCGAAGGCGACGTGCTCTTCACCCAACGTACCGCCGCGACGGTCGGCCTGCGCGAGCCGTCGCTCCGCGCCGTCTTCCCCCTGGAGTTGACGCATCGTGCCGCGTTCCACGAGCTCCGGTTCCCCAGGTCCGGCGAGCGCCTGGACGCACCCGCGGACGCGGTGGTCGTCTACCTCTCCGCCTACGACCGACGACCCGCGCCGCCCGGAGCGACCCTGGCACCGGGGGTCGTCGTGCTCCAGGGCCCGCCCCTCACGGCGGACTTCGAGCCCGCCCCCGCGTTCGAGGCTCCACCGCCGAGCGAGCTGATCGGCGTCGCGGTCGGAGCCCTCGTCGTGCTGGGGCTCGTGGGCAGCGGATGGACGTGGCTGCTCGAGCTCGGCACGGTCGGGAGGATCGGGCTGGCACCGGTCCTCGGAGCGGCCATGGTCCCGTTGGTGGGGCTGGTCACGAGCCGCCTCGGACTGCCGTTCGATCGCACGGGGTCGGCCGTGCTGCTGGCGGGGGTGCTGGCGCTGGGGTGGGCGGCCGGCGCGGCCGCCTGGCTGGCCCGCCGGCGGACCCCCGGCCGGCACGCTAGAGGTTCGTGAGGATCGCCGCGATCGTCCCGACGCTCAGCACGACGCCGGCCACCGACAGGGTCCACACCACGACGCCGGGCAGCGGCGCGAACCCGCCGCTGGCGAGGGCGCGGCGCACCTCGCGATGGCGGATCGGGGCGTACAGCATCAGGAACACCCCGTACAGGGCGAAGGCGACCCCGAGGACCCGCCAGGGCGCCGCCTCGGTGTCCAGCAGAACCGGCAGGAGGCGGCCGACGGCCAGGCTGACCGCCAGCGCCGCCAGCCCGGACCGCATCCACGCCAGCAACGTGCGCTCCTCGGCCAGGTAGGTGCGTCGGGAGGCCTCGCGATCCTCGCGGGCCTCGCGGTCGTCACGCTCGCGCGGGGTCTGGTCTCCCATCGACGAGCATCCTCGCACCGGCGTCGCCCGGTGCGCCAGGGGCAACCGGGGCCGCGGCTATGATGCCCCGCGATGCCGGCCGGCGACACGATGGAACCCCTCGAGCGGCTGCTGAACCTCGTCGCGCTGCTGCTGGAGACGAACCGGCCGCTGACGTTCGAGGAGATCCGCGAGACCCTGGACGCCTACCGCTCGGACAACCCCGACTCGGCGAAGCGGAAGTTCGAGCGCGACAAGGACATCCTGCGCGAGTACGGCATCCCGCTCCGCATGACCGACACCGACGTCTGGGGGGTCGAGCAGGGGTACGTGATCCCGAAGGACGAGTACTACCTGCCCGAGATCGCGTTCACCGCCGACGAGGTCACGGCCCTGTTCGTGGCCGCCCAGAGCGGGACCGAGGAGCTCGCGGCGGCGCAGGGCGTTCGCAAGCTCCTCTACGGCTCCGACGGCGGGGTCCTGGTCGGTCATGCGGGTGGACCGTTGGTGTCGGGCTCGGACACGCGCGGGGTTCGCGTGATCGCCGCGGCCGAGGCGGCGAACGGCCACCGTCGGATCCGGTTCGGATACCGGACGTCGCTGGGCGTCGAGTCCCTGCGCGAGGTGGACGCCCACGCGGTCGTGTTCCGAGGTGGGCACTGGTACCTGGTCGGGACCGACCGCGAACGGGGGGAGCTGCGAGCCTTCCGCCTGTCACGGCTCACCGGCGACCCCGAGGACGTGGGGGAGGGGAGCGCACCACCCGAGGGCTTCCGCGCGAGCGAGCAGATCGGCGATACGCCCTGGTCGGCCCCGAGCGACGACGTCGCCCTCGTCGCCTTCGCGCCGGATGCCGCGATCCTGGCCGAAGGGTCGCTGGCGGGTGCGACGCGGCGGGGTGAGCGCGACGACGGGTGGGTGATCCTGGCGATCCCCGCCAGCGACGACGAGGCCGTTGCCGCGCTCGTGCTGGGCTACGGGCCGACCGCGGAGGTCCTCGAGCCCGCCTCGCTGCGCGACGAGGTCACCCGCAGGCTCGAAGGGTTGCTCCGTGCCTGACCAGGCCCCCGCGCGCTCCGCCACGACCGCCGAGCGGCTCGGTCGCATGCTCGTGGTCGTTCCGTACCTGGTGCAGCATCCGGGGACGTCCCTCGACGAGGCGTCCCGCCTGTTCGCCGTCGAGCCGGAGCGGCTCCGCAAGGACCTGGATCTGCTGTTCCTGTCCGGCCTGCCGCCCTACGGGCCGGGCGACCTGATCGACGTGGAGATCGACGAGAACGGCGCCGTCTGGATCCGGATGGCCGATCACTTCTCCCGACCGCTCCGCCTGACCCGGCAGGAGGCGCTGGCGGTGCACCTTCGAGCCACCGAGCTGTTGGCCACGCCCGGGATCCCCGAGGCGCCGGCGCTGGAGCGAGCGCTCGAGAAGCTCCGCGCGTCGCTCGGCGACACTCAGGGCATCGAGGGGGTGGGCGCGGGACCGCCGCCCCCGCTGCTCGACCCGCTGCGCACGGCCGCGCAGCACCGCCGCCGGGTGCGGATCGGATACGTCGCCGCCTCCTCCGGCGAGCGCACCCGTCGGACGGTCGACCCCGAGGAGGTCTTCGCCAGCCTGGGGCATTGGTACGTGGCCGCCTGGGACGTGGAGGCCGACGGGGAACGGCTGTTCCGGGTCGACCGCGTCACGTCCCTCGAGCCGACCGAGGAGACGTTCGAGCCCCGCGGCCTCGCGGGGGCGGGCCGCCCCCTGTACACGCCCGGGAACGACGACGTCGAGGTCCGACTGCTGCTGCAACCGCCCGCGCGATGGGTCGCGGAGTACTTCGCCACGTCGGACCACCACGAGCGGACCGACGGCTCGCTCGAGGTCACGTTGCCTTCGAAACAGCTGACCTGGGTCGCGTTGTTGCTGCTCCGGCTTGGCGACGGCGCCGAGGTGCTCGCGCCCGCCGAGCTCGCCGCAGAGGTGCGCCGGCTCGCCACGGAGACCCTCGCACGCTACGGGCGCTAGGGGCCTCAACAACACCTGTTCTGTGGTACGGAGCGCGGCTCAAGGCCTCAGGGGGCCCCGCCGATGCTTCCGGGGAGATGACCACGATCCGGACGACCTGCCCTCGCTGCGGTGAGGTGGACATGGGCCCCGAGGCGATCTGCCTGAGCGTTCGTTCCAACGGCCGCGAAGGCAGTTACCGGTTCACCTGCCCGAGCTGCGCCGACGACGTGGAGAAGCGCGCCGACCGCAAGATCGTTGCGCTCCTGGTCTCCGCGGGCGTCGACATCGACGGCTCCGAGGAGCGGCTGCCGCACCCCGAGCTCTTCGACGAGCTCGCCGGCGAACCGCGCCAAGACCTCGGCCCGCCCTTCTCGATCGACGACGTGATCGAGTTCCACTTCCTGCTGGACGACGACGCGTACATCCGCGAGTTCCTCGCCAGCAACGGGGCCTGAGCCCGACCTTCCTCCGGCGCCAGCGCGCCGTGTAGCATCGAGCGGTGACCACCTGGATCGTCGTGTGGTTCGTGATCGGCATCTGCAGCACGATCCTGCTGATCGCCGCCCTCCTGTTCGTGGGGTACCACGGCCTCCTCCTGGGCCGGACGGCCCGCCAGATGAGCGACGCGATGCGGCCGCTCACCGACGACATCGCCCGCGCGGGAGACCTGCGCACCCGCCGGCTGGACGAGCTCCGCGTCAAGGCCGAGAGGCTCAAGTTCGGCAAGACCCGCAGGTAGAATCGGGTTCCATCCCATGCTGAACGTCGGCGCGCAAGAGCTGCTCGTCATCTTGGCCATCGCCCTGATCGTGGTGGGACCGGCCAAGCTCCCTGAGCTGGCGCGCTCCCTCGGCAAGGGCCTCCGCGAGCTCCGCAAGGTGCAGGACGATGTGAAGGACATGGTCCGCCTCGACCTGGACACGGAGCCCGACCGACCCGCGCGGGCCCCCGCACGCCCCGCGAAGCCACGGATCGGCGGGGGACCGGGGGCGACCATCGACGACGGCGACGACGCGACGCCGGCCGCCGAGGACGACGGACCGGGGCCCGACGCAGCCGGCACGGATCCTGAGATCCGAGCGCACGAGGCGGACCCCTCCGCCAACGGTGCAAGCGATGAGCGCGATCCGGTCACGGGGCCGTCCTCGGATCCGACATGAGGGTGATCCCCCGCCGTCGGCGCTCCGAGGAGGAGCGCACGGGCACGATGACGCTGCTCGACCACCTCGGCGAGCTCCGCCATCGCCTGATCGTCTGCCTGATCGCGCTGGCGGTCTGCGCGGTTCCGGCGTGGTTCCTCTACGAACCGGTGCTGAACCTGCTGCAGGAGCCCTACTGCGACTTCGTCGCCGACAATCCCCAGTTGGTCGCGATCGAGAAGTGCACCTTCGTCTTCAACGGCGTGATCGACGGGTTCACCACCAAGATGAAGATGGTCGTCTACCTCGGGCTGGCGATCGCCCTGCCCGTCGTCCTCTATCAGCTCTGGATGTTCATCATGCCGGGGCTGACGGAGCGGGAGCGCCGGTACGCGATCCCGTTCGTGGGCGCGTCGCTCATCCTGTTCTTCCTCGGGGGCCTCTTCGCCTACCTGGCCCTCCCGCGGGGGCTCGAGTTCCTCCTCGGCTTCGCCGGCAACGGCGTGTCGCCGCTCCTCACCTTCGACCGCTACGTCTCGT
>DATBJQ010000043.1:0-3284 GCA_036556385.1 Actinomycetota bacterium
CGCGCTCGAGAACGGGATCGCGCCGTCGACCGTGTTCCCGGCGCCGGCGTCGATCGAGATCCCGCTGGACAACGGGACCGTCTGGGACGTCTCGAACGCCGAGGGCAGCGGCTACGGCTCGATGACCCTCGAGGCCGCGACGATCAACTCGGTCAACACGGTCTACGCCCAGCTGATCGAGCGGTTGGGGGCGGACGCGGTCGTCGAGGTCGCGAAGCGGATGGGGATCCGCTGTTGCCAGCGGGCGACGAACCCGGACCGCCCCCTGCTTCCCTACCTCTCCGCGGTCCTGGGCACGAACGAGGTGAACACGCTCGAGATGTCCTCGGCCTACGGCACCCTCGCCGCCGGCGGCCGGCACGTGAACCCGGTCCCCGTGATCAGCATCACGGACGCGCAGGGACGCCTGTACTGGCAGGCGAACCCGCGGCCCCAGCAGGTGATCGCCCCGGAGGTGGCGTCCGCGGCGGATCAGATCCTGCAGGAGGCGGTCCTGTACGGGACGGGCACGGCGGCCAACATCGGGCGTCCCCAGATCGGCAAGACCGGCACCGCGCAGGAGTATCGCGACGCCTGGTTCGTGGGCGCGATCCCCCAGTTGGTGGCGGCGGTGTGGGCCGGGTTCCCGCAAGGGCAGATCTCGATGGCGCCGCCGACGACGCGGATCACGGTCTTCGGCGGCACCTGGCCCGCGCAGATCTGGCGGGTGTTCATGTTGCAGGCCGCGGCGACGTTCCCGGTGCGGGACTTCCCGTCGCCCGACGTCGAGTACGTCTCGGTCGCGGTCGATGTCACGCAGGATCCGTACTGCCTCCCGAACGCCTACACGTTGCCGCAGAACGTCGAGACGCTCCAGTTCATCGTCGGCACCGAGCCGCTGCTCACCTGCACGACCCCGACGGAGCTCCAGACCGTGACCGTGCCGTCCGTGATCGGCCTGTCGCAGGCGGCCGCCACCGCGCTGCTCGAGCAGGCCGGGTTCTACGTCAGCGTCCAGATCGCGGTGTCGACGCAGCCGCCGGGGACGGTGATCTCGCAGAGCCCGTCGGCCGGCACGAGCGAATACCAGACGAGCACGATCACGATCACGGTCTCGAAGAACGAATCGCCGACGCCGTCCCCCTAGCACCGACCGGGCCACTCGCCGACACGAACCGGCTCCCCGCATCCACGAACCGCCACGGGCGGTCGGCATCGCGCCGGACCCCGATCCGCGGGGTGGTCATGATCGGGCCCGCCGGGGGCGATCCGGCCCCGATCCAGACGGGCCCCCCGCGGACCAGGTCGGAGCCGTCCAACGCGCGGTCAACGCCCAGCGCCTGGCACAGGCGCGCCGGTCCGCGACACAGGTCGATCAGGGCGCGCCCCCCGCGGCGCCGGGTCATCTCCTCGATCCCCAGGAGCGGTTCGCCGGCGCGGAGCAGCACGGCGCTCGCGCCCTCCGGGGAGCCGGTGACGGCGTTCATGCAGTGGTGCATCCCGTAGGTGAAGTACACGTACAGGTGTCCCGGCGGGCCGAACATCGTCGCGGTCCGCGGCGTCGGTCCCCGGAACGAGTGGCTCGCGGCGTCGTCCCGTCGGTACGCCTCGGTCTCGACCAGGCGGACGGCCAGGCGCGCGCCGTCGGGCAGCTCCCGGACGAGGACCCGACCCAGTAGGTCGGGCGCCACCTCCGTGACGGGGCGGCGGAAGAAGCCCCTCGGGAGGCGCCGGCCGATCACCGCACGGCCGGCTTGGCGAGGAACCGCCGGAGCTTCGACAAAGGCCACGCGTTGATCACGTCGTCCCTCGTGAGCCAGCCGCGCTGCGCCGTCGCGATGCCGTAGCGCAGCAGGTCGAGGTGCGGCACGGCGTGCGAGTCGGTGTCGACCGAGAATCGAACGCCGTGCTTGCGGGCCCACAGGACGTGCTCGTCCTTCAGGTCGAGCCGGTCGGGGTACGCGTTGATCTCCAGGGCGGTGCCCGTGCGCGCGGCCGCCGCGAAGACGGCGTCCAGGTCCAGGTCCACGGGATCGCGGCTGCCGATCTTGCGCGTCGTGAGGTGGCCGATGATGTTGACGAACGGGTGCTCCATGGCGCGGATCACGCGGCGCGTCATCTCGTCGCGCGACAGGTTGAAATGCGAATGCACGGATGCCACCGTGATGTCGAACCCCGCCAGGAAGCCCTCGTCCCAGTCCACGCCACCCTCGGGATCGATGTTGAGCTCCGTGCCGTGCAACAGGTGCATCTTCGGGTAGCGGTCCTGCAGCCCGCGGAGCTGGTCGCGCTGCGCCAGCATCTTCGCGTCGGTCATCCGCTGCATGTACAGGTTCGGCGCATGGTCGGTCACCGCGTAGTACGCGTAGCGGCGCGCGGCGGCCGCATCGAGCATCTTCTCGAGGGGCGCCAGCCCGTCCGTCAGGTTCGTGTGCGTATGCAGGTCGCCGCGGATCTGGCGTTCCTGCAGCAGGTCGGGCAGGGTGCCCGCGATCGCCGCCTCGACCTCCCCGCGATCCTCTCGGAGCGTCGGCGGGATGTACGCCATCCCGAGCCGCTCGTAGACGGCCTCCTCGGTCCTCGCTTCGAGCAGCTCGCCCGAAGCCGCGTCGAACAGACCGTACTCCGAGAGCTTCAGTCCCTGGCGCACCGCGGTCTCGCGGATCCGGATGTTGTGCGCTTTGGATCCGGTGAAGTAGATCATCGCCGCGCCCCAGACCTCGTCCGGGATCACGCGGAGGTCGACCTGGAGCCCCTGGCGTGTGAGGACGGACGACTTCGTGTCGCCACGGGCGATCACGCGGTCAACCGGGCCGTAGGCGCCGAACGCGTCCATGACCGACCCCGTGTCGTCGCTCGCGACCAACAGGTCGACGTCCCCGATCGTCTCCCGCATCCGTCGCAGGGACCCGGCGTAGGTGGCCCGGCGTACCCCCGGGACGGCGCGCAGCCGTCCCAGCAGGTCCTCGGCCAGATCCAGCGCGGTCGAGATCAGGACCCGGCCCTCCGACGCCTCGAGGCGCTGGACGCCGCGCAAGATGCTCTCCTCGGTCTTCCTCGAGAACCCCTTGAGGCCCGCCAAGCGCTCCGCCTGGGCGGCCGAGACCAGCCCGTCGAGCGAGTCGATCCCGAGCTCCTGGTAGACCTGCATCGCCTTCTTGGGCCCGAAGCCCGGGATCGACGTCATCGCCCGGACGCCCGGCGGGATCTGCGACCGGAGCCGCTCGAGCTCCTCGATCCGACCGGTCGTGAGGTACTCGTGGATCTTCTCGCCGATCGACCTCCCGACGTTCGGGATCCGCAGC
>DATBJQ010000044.1:0-40274 GCA_036556385.1 Actinomycetota bacterium
CGGTTCTCCGCGGCGCCGGCTCCCGAGGCCCACGCGCTGGGCCGTTCCCTCGCGTTCGACGTGCGGCTCGCGGCCCAGGACGTCGAGGCCTCGATCGCGCACGTCGGAGCCCTCCGGGGTGCCGGACTGCTGGAGCCCGACGAGGCCGCCGCGTTGGAGGACGCCCTGGCGCGGATCGGTGAGGAGGTGGCGGGGGGCACGTTCCCCGTCAACGAGGACGACGAGGACATCCACTCGGCGATCGAGCGGGTCGTCACCGAGCGCACGGGGGCGCTCGGTGCGAAGCTCCACGCCGGACGCTCGCGCAACGACCTGGTCGTGACCGACCTCCGCCTGTGGATGCTCGCCGCGGGTCGTGGGGTGGGAGAGGGCATCCGGCTCCTGGCGGTCACGCTCGTCGACCGCGCCCGGTCCACCGCCGAGATCGTCCTGCCCGGGGCGACCCACGGGCGACCCGCACAGGTGGTGACCCTGGGGCACCACCTGCTCGCTCACGCCTGGGCGCTGTCGCGGGACCTCGAGCGGTTCGCAGCGTGGTCCGATCGAACGTCGACCTCAGCGCTGGGGGCCGGGGCCCTGGCGACCTCGACCCTGGATCTGGACCCCAGCGCGACGGCCGGGAGGCTGGGCTTCGAGCGCGCGTTCGCCAACTCGATCGACGCGGTGAGCGACCGCGACTTCGTACAGGAGTTCCTCGGCGTGGCGACGATCCTCGGCTCGCACCTGTCGCGGTTCGCCGCGGACCTGGTGCGCTGGACCGATCCGGCGCTCGGGTGGGCGGAGCTCGACGAGGCCTTCGCCACCGGGTCAAGCATGATGCCGCAGAAGCGGAACCCCGATACGGCCGAGCTGGCACGCGGGAAGGCGGCCCGGATCGCGGGCGACCTCGTGGCCGTGACGGCGTTGCTCCAGGGTCTGCCCCTCGGCTATCACCGGGACCTCCAGGAGGACAAGGAGCCCGTCTTCGACGCGGCCGACACGCTCCTGCTGGTGCTCCCCGCGCTGACCGGCGCCACACGCACGGTCCGATTCGACGCCGACGCGATGCGTGCCGCCTGTGAGGACGACGGCCTGTACGCCACCGATCTGGCGGAGGCGCTCGTTCGAGCGGGCGTCCCGTTCCGGGACGCGCACCGCCGCACCGGGGAGCTGCTCCGGCGCCTCGACGCTGAGGACCGCTCCCTCCGCGAGCTGCGCCCGGACGAGTGGGACGCCGTCGGCCTGCCGGAGGGGGCCTCGCTCCTGGATCCCGACCGCTCGGTGGCGGCCCGGGGCGGGCCCGGGGGACCGTCGCCCGGGTCGGTCGTCTCGCAGGCTGATGCGCTCGACGCGGTCCTCCGCTCCGACGCGACGGGGTGACGGCCGCGACCTAGGGTGGTGCCGATGGCCGAGGCGGCTCGACTCCCGCTGTCCCGGACGGCGGCGCTGCGGATGCTGCGCCGAGACCCGATCCGCCTGTTGGAGCGGGCGGCGACCGCCGGGGATGTCGTGGTGCTCCCGATGCTCCGGTTCGACGCCTACCTGTTGAACCGTCCGGACCTGGTCTGGGACGTCCTGGCCACGCACGGCGGAGCGTTCCACAAGGGTCCAACGATGCAGGCCGCCAAGCGCGTCCTGGGCGAGAGCCTGCTGACCAGCGAAGGCGAGCGACACCGACGCCAGCGCCGGATGATCCAGCCGATGTTCCATCACGAACGCGTCGCGACCTACGGAGACGAGATGGTGACGCTGGCCGAGCGGGCGGCGGAACGGTGGGTCGACGGCACCGTGATGGACGTCCATCGGGAGATGGCCCAGCTGACCCTCGCGATCGTCGCGCGCACGCTGTTCGGCTCGGACGTGGACGCCGACGACGCCGTCCGGATCGGGGAGGCCCTGCGGGAGACCCTCGGCCAGTTCGACCGGGCGTTCTCGCCGTTGCTGCCGATCACGGAGCGGCTCCCGCTGCCCTCGACGCGCCGGTTCCACCGAGCGCGCGCCGTGATGGACCATTCGATCCTGGCGATGATCGCGGAACGTCGCGCCACCGGGGCGCACGGGGAGGACCTGCTCTCGCTGCTGATGACGGCCCGCGACGCCGACGTTGCGATGGACGACACCGAGGTCCGGGATGAGGCGATGACGCTGTTCCTCGCCGGCCACGAGACCACGTCGAACGCCCTCACGTGGACGTGGTTCCTCCTCTCGGAGCATCCGGACGTCGCGACCGAGCTCCACGGAGAGCTCGACGGTCTTCCCGGCCGGCTCGACGCGGGGAGCGCGATCCCGTACACCTCCGCGGTGGTGCGTGAATCGATGCGGCTCTACCCCCCGGCGTGGGCGATCGGGCGGCGGGCGATCGAGGACCACACCGCGGACGGGGTGCGGATCCCCGCGGGCTCCGTGGTGGTGGTTTCACCCTGGCTCCTCCATCACGACCCGCGGTGGTGGCCCGAGGCGGACCGGTTCCTCCCCGAACGCTGGCTCGAGATCGACGTCGCCCGGCCCCGGCACGCGTACCTCCCGTTCGGCGGCGGGTCGCGCATGTGCATCGGGGAGGGGTTCGCGGAGCTGGAGACCAGGTCGGTGCTCGGGACGATCGCCCGGCACTGGTCGTTCACCCACGTCCCGTCGCATCGTGTGGAGCTCCAGCCCGTGGTGACGCTGCGACCGCGCACCGGGATGCCGATGGTGCTCCATCGGCGGGTCGCCTGAACCCGGACGCGAGAGGGGCCGCCCTCGCGGGCGGCCCCTCCGGTGCTGCCGTGATCGGCTCGTGGGTCAGCCCACGACGCGGACGTTCGCGGCCTGCGGGCCCTTCTGGCCCTCGGTCACGTCGAACTCGACCGCCTGGCCTTCCTCGAGATTGCGGTAGCCCTCTCCCTGGATGGCGGAGAAATGCACGAACACGTCCGGCCCACCCTCCTGGAGGATGAAGCCGAAGCCCTTCTCAGGGCTGAACCACTTCACGGTTCCGGTCGCCACCGGCGTTCCCTCCTTCCTCGGCCCGGTCGGGCGTAGTGCCTGTGCGGTGCCCGCCGGCCATCGGCGCTCGCGCAACGACGTTCGCGCCGGAGGGAACTGCTCGAAGTGACACAGACTGCGATGCGGAACCCTCGGCGCGAACGATACCCGAAGCGGGGCAGGTGCATCCAGTCCCACCACGGTCCCCGGACGTCGTTGCGGACCGGCGCCGGTAGGCTGGCCGGTCGATGGATCGCACCTTCGCGAGCGCCATGATCCTGTTCGCGCACCCCGACGACGCCGAGTACTCCTGCGGCGGGACCGTGGCGGCGTGGACCGCCGCCGGCACGCAGGTGCACTACGTCGTCATCACCGATGGGTCGGCCGGGTCGAACGAGCCTGGAGCCCGGCGGGACGAGCTGCGGATGGTCCGCGAACGCGAGCAACGGGCTGCCGCCGACGTCCTGGGGGTCGGCTCCGTGACGTTCCTGGGCGAGGTCGACGGGATGCTCGAGGTCACCCCGGACACCCGGCGCAAGGTCTGCCGTGAGGTCCGTCGTCTCCGTCCGGAGGTCCTCGTGGCTCCCGATCCGTCCCGGCTGTGGTTCGGCACCGGCTACATCAACCACTGGGACCATAAGCAGGCCGGGCTCCTCGCGCTCACCGCCGTGATGCCCGACGCGCCGAGCCGTCCGATGTTCCCGGAGCTCCTCGACGAGGGTCTGGAGCCGTACGAGGTGCCGAACCTCTGGCTCAGCTCGAACGAGCCCGACACCTACGTCGACATCACGGCCACGATCGAGCGGAAGCTCGCCTCGCTCGCCGCCCACGTGTCGCAGTTCGACGGATCCGTGCCGCCCCGCGTCCGGGAGCGTGCGGCCGAGGTGGCGCGGGAGGGCGCGAACGGGTACGCGTACGCGGAGGCGTTCAAGACCTTCCGTCTGGTCGACGACGAAGAAGAAGGAACCCCATGACCGACGACGACTTCACCGCGGACGAAGGGTCGTACGAGCCCGAGGGCCCACCCGAGGAGCCGTACGAGCTCTCGCGCCAGGAGCGCGAGGACATCCAGGCCGACCTGGAGGATCTCTCGTCGATGCGCGTCGTCTTCCAGCCCCAGGGTGTCAAGGGCGTCGTGATCGCCTGCCAGGACTGTGGGCAGAACCACTTCTACGAATGGGAGCTGCTGCGGGACAACCTCGACCAGATGCTCGCCACCGGTGAGCCGCGGATGCACGAGCCCGCCTTCGACATCGACGAGACCGAGTACATCGTGTGGGACTACGGGAAGGGGTACGTGGACGCGCTGTCGGACACGGGCCTCGAGCCCGACCGCCGGATCGAGATCACGCGCTGCCCATGGTGCGAGACGCCCTTCGACCCCACCACACGCTTCTGCCCGCGCTGCGGACGGTCCTTGGGCGTGGTCCGCATCTTCGAGGAGCTGCTGGGGCGCGGGATCGACGAGCGCGAGGCCCGAGCCCTGTTGGTCCGCGCCGGCTTCGACCCCTTCTGAGAGGTCCCTCAGCGGGTCGGTGGGTATCCTGCCGCCGAGATGGACTACTACAGCATCGTGGTCTTCCTCCACATCCTGTCGGTGCTCGCGCTGCTCGCCACCCACGGGGTGTCGATGGTGGTGCTGTACCGGATCCGGCCGGAGCGCGACCGCGGGAAGATCCTCGACCTGATCTCGTTGTCGGGCGAGACCACGCTGCCGATGTACATCGCCCTGGGCGGCATCATCCTGTTCGGCGTGCTCGCCGGGCTCGAGGGACAGTGGTTCGACGAAGCCTGGATCTGGATCTCGATCGTGCTCCTGCTGGCGATCGTGGGGCTCATGACGGCGGTCGCGAAGCCGTACTTCGCACGGATCAAGGACGCCTGTCAGGTCCGACCCTCCGGCGTTCCGAGGGTCTCCGATGAGGAGCTCGGCCAGATCCTCCGCGGGCGGACCGCCCACGTGATCGCCGCGATCGGCGGGATCGGACTGCTCGCGATCCTCTACCTGATGGTCTTCAAGCCGAACATCGGCTGAGCCCGACGCGGTCGGGCTTCGCCGGGCTACGCCGGGGGGAGCGGGCGAGCTGCGGGGCCGTTCACGACCTCGCCGAGCGGGTCGAACCGCGATCCGTGGCACGGGCAGTCGAAGGTGTTGTCGGCCGGGTTCCACCCCACGGTGCACCCGAGGTGCGTGCAGCGCGCCGAGTGCAGGTGCAGCTCCCCACCCTCGTCCATGAAGGCCGCGAACCGCTCGCCGCGGCGCTCGATCACCCCGCCCTCGCCCGGTGCCAGCTCGGCCACGAGCTGGACCACCGTGCGGCACAACATCGTGTCGGGCTCCGGCGAGCGCTCGATCACACTCTCGGGGACGGAGCCCAGCAGGAACCCCTTCGCGCCCGCGATCCCCTTGTTGCCGACGACGACCAGGTCCGCCTCGAACTCCTTCGCCGCCCCCACGATCTCGGTGGCCGGGTCGCCGTTGCGGATCACGATGTCGGTCTGCACACCCTGGCCGTAGACGGCGAGCGTGTCCTGCATCACCAGCTCGCCGGTGGCGGGGTGGCCGACGAAGGCCAACGTGACGTCGGCGACGACCGCCCGTGCCAGGTCGAAGCCCTTGCGCGCCGCGCGGTCCGCCGTGGCGGAGCCGTCGCTCGCGATCAGGATCCGGCCGTAGGGCGCGTGCGGATCGCTCCGCCCGCCGCTCACCAACAGGAGGTCACAGGGACAGTGGTGCAGGAGCCATCGCCCCAGGTCGCTCAGCGGCGGGGCGTCGCCTTCTCCGCGCGCCACCACGATCAGACCGGCATCCAGCTCTTCCGCCACCTCGACGAGGACGTCGCCCGGGCGCCCCGGGCGCGACACCGCCTTCATCCGAGCCCGGCGGAGCCCGGCCGCCTCGGCGGCGTCGAGCGCGCCCTCCAACCGAGCGTCGACGCCGGCGGCGGACGCGTACCCCGTGACCGCCGCGAACCGCGCCGACGTGGCGCGGCCGATCGTGGCGGCCACCTCGCCCGCGCGCGCGGCGGCCGGCCCGCCGTCGGTCCCGAACACGATCGTTCCGTACACGCTCGCTCCTCTCCGGCAGCCTACCGAGCGGGGGTCCCGACGGGAGGTTCCAGCACGCATTCGTCGGGAAGCTTGTCCGGACGCATCCCCTTGAAGGTGGGCGCCCGCATCTTGCCCACCGCCTTCGTGATCTCCAGGTACTCCACCTCGCACACCAGCGCGGGTTCGACGAAGACGGCGCCCTTCGCTCCCCGGAGCTCCTCCGCGGCGGGCTCCGACCGGATCAGCGGCTCGAGCTGCCCCTGGATCTGCTCGAGGACCTGGTCGGTGAAGCCCGTCCCCACCTGGCCGATCCAGCGCAGCTCGTCGTCGTCGTAGGCGCCCACCAGGAGCGCGCCGAAGGTCCGGCCGCGGCCGCCCTGCCCCGGCGTGAAGCCGAGGATCACGCAGTCCTGCGTGTTGAGGAGCTTGATCTTCCTCCAGGCGTCGGTCCGCCGCCCGGGGACGTACGGGGAGCCCCGGCGTTTCGCGACGACGCCCTCCAGCCCCTGCGACCGTGCCGCGTCGACGAGCGCGGTGCCGGTCCCCTCCACGTGGGCGATCACCTGGAGCCGCTCGTCCTGTTCGACCACGTACCCGAGGAGCTCACGGCGCTGTTCGAGCGGCAGGCCCGTCGTGTCCTGCCCATCGAGCCAGAGCAGGTCGAACGCGACGAAGGACACGGGGATCCGGCGGCGGATCCGTTCGATCTCGCGGGGGTTCGACAGGTTCATGCGCTGTTGGAGCACACCGAACGAGTTCTTCCCGTCCTCGTCGAACGCCACGATCTCTCCGTCGAGCACCGCGTTCACCTGGTCGACCACCTCGTGGATCATGTGGATCTCCGGGTACTGCGGGGTGGCGTCCCTGCCGGTCCGGGTCCGCAGCACCGTCTCGCCCGTGCTCATCTCGGCCAGGCACCGGATCCCGTCCATCTTCGGCTCGAACCACCAGCCCGGGTCGTCGAACGCCTGCCCGCCCCCCTCGGCGAGCATCGGCTGGAGCCGCGGCGGGGACGCGATGGCGGGCGCGGTCTGGTTCGAGGCGAGGAACGCGAGCCAGTCGGTCCGCGTCTTCACGAAGTGGAACTCGAGGCCCGGGTACCGGCGCCCGTGCAGACGGAACGAGACCTTCGTGTCGGTCCACTCGACGGGCTCGTACCAGCCGTCGTCGAAGATCCGCACCTCGCCCGCGCCGTAGTGACCCTCGGGGATCGTGCCCTCGAAGGACCCGTACTCGAGCGGGTGGACCTCCGTCTGGACGGCGAGCCGCTTGTCACCTTTCCGCGTCGGCAGCCCCTTGGGCACGGCCCACGAGGGGAGCCCGCCGTCCTTCTCGAGGCGCACGTCGTAGTGCAGGCGTGTCGCCCGATGCTTGTGGATCACGAACGAGGTGCCGGTCCCGACCGCGTCGCCGGGCGCGGGCTCGGTGGTGCCCTGCGTCCCGAACTCCCGGCGGCGGACGTACTCGAACAACGCGGGGTCCTTGGAGGCCGCGGCGATCTCGTCCGAGGTCCTGTCGGCGACCGAGGGCGACGCGGTCCGCGGCAGGGGACCCGCCGGGTCGGCCTCGACCTCGACGCCGAGCGCCTCCATCGCCGGCGCGAGATCCTCACCGGGTCCCAGGACACCGGCCCACAGGTCGCCGCCCCGCGCGAACCGGTCCCACACGTTGTCGATGCGGAAGTCCTGTGGTTCGAAGCCCCCCGACTCCACCTCGTCCCACGTCAGCGGCGTCGACACGGGCGCGCGGGGCTCCGGCCGCAGCGAGTAGGCGCTGGCGATGTTCGCCCCCGCCCGGTTCATGTTGTGGTCGATGAAGACCTTCCCCGCCCGGTCGGCGACCCGCCACGCCATCGTCGTGCGATCGGGGTCGGCCTGGTTGATCAGGCGCCCGCACGCGCCCACGAACGCGCGGACCTCGTCGTACGACCACCTGCCGCGCTCCACGGGAACATAGATCTGCATGCCGGTGGCGCCGCTCGTCTTCGGGTACCCCATGAGCCCGAGCTGCTCCAGGATCACACGCACGTGCCGTGCCACGGCCAGCACGTCCTCGTACGTGTACGGCGGGAAGGGGTCGAGGTCGAAGAACAGGTAGTCGGGGTGGGCGATGTCCTGGCAGCGGGAATGGAGCGGGTGCATCTCGATCGCACCCAGGTTCGCCACGAACAGCAGGGTGGAGAGGTCGTCGACCGTGAGGTAGTCGATCCGGCCGGTCTTCGCGTCGTCGGACAGCACGGTGCACCGGTGCACCCACTCCGGCGTGTGCGACGGGGCGGTCTTCTCGTAGAAGGAGTCGCCCACGACGCCGTCGGGCATCCGCTTCATCGTCAGCGGGCGGTGCTCCAGGTGGGGCAGGAGCAGGTCGGCGACGTTGCGGTAGAACGCCACGAGGTCGCCCTTCGTGTACCCCTCGTCGGGCCAGAAGACCTTGTCGAGGTTGGACAGACGCAGCTCGCGCTCCGGGAGCTCGAGCCACCAGGCGTCGCCGTCCTTCCGAACATCGAGGGCGACCGGCAGTTCGACCGTGAAGGCGGGTCCCCCGGCGCGTCGCTTCCTCGTCGGCATGCAGCGATGGTAGCGACGGGGACCCGGTCGGACCGGGTCGGCCGTCCGGCCGAGCCCTGTCCCCCCGACGGGTCAAGCGACCCCCCCAGGGGACCGATACCTGTCGTGTGGCGGATCTGCCCACCCCATCGGCGTCCACGACGGCTCGCGAACGGAGCGACGACGTCGGCGATCGCTGGCGCGCCCGTCCCTGGCTGAGCTTCGGGCTCCGGGCCGGGGCGGTCCTGGTTCCGGCGGCGGCGGCCGCGGTCACCGCGGCGATCCTGGGACACGTGGCGCCTCCGCCCACGGGCAGCTGGCGGTTCGCCTGGGTCGCGTGGATCGTGGTGGGTGCAACGCTCGTCGCCTACGGAGCCCAACGCATCGTCCGGCACGTGCTGCCGCTGGCCGTGCTGCTCGAGCTGTCGCTGGCGTTCCCGGACCGCGCGCCCTCCCGGTTCACGATGGCGCGCTCGGCGGGGAACGTCCGCCGGCTCCACGAGCGGATCGAGGCGGCCCGACGCCGAGGCGTGGACGACGATCCCGCTCGCGCGGCGCGACAGATCCTGGAGCTCGTCGCGGCGCTGTCCGCGCACGACCGGAAGACGCGGGGCCACTCGGAACGCGTCCGCGCCTACGCGGACATGTTGGCCGGTGAGCTCGCGCTGGGTGACGACGACCGGGATCGGCTGCGGTGGGCGGCGCTCCTGCACGACATCGGGAAGCTGCGCGTTCCGGGCCGGATCCTCAACAAGGCGGGGAAACCGGACAGCTACGAATGGGATCGCCTGCAGCAGCACCCGCTGGAGGGCGCCGCGATCGCTGCCCCGCTCATGCCGTGGCTCGGGATCTGGGGGGCGGCGATCGCCGAGCATCATGAGCGGTTCGACGGCCGCGGCTACCCGGCGGGGCTCGCGGGCGGGGCGATCTCGCTCGGGGCGCGGGCGGTGGCGGTCGCGGACTCGTTCGAGGTGATGACGGCGGCGCGCGCGTACAAGAAGCCGATGTCCGTCACCGCGGCCCGTCGGGAGCTGGCCGTGTGCGCCGGCAAGCAGTTCGATCCCGACCTGGTCCGATCCTTCCTCGACATCTCGATCGGACGCCTGTGGTGGACCGTGGGTCCGGCATCGTGGATCGCGATCACCCCCGTGCTCGGCTGGCTCCAACGCTCCGCCGAGCAGGTGTTGATCGCGGCCAAGTCCGCCGCCGTGGTGACCGTGATCGGCGCGGGGGCTGCCGTCTCGACCGTGCAGGCGTCTCCCCGCCCGGCTCCGACGACGGCGCCGGCGCACGGCCGAACGGCGGGGGCGTCGACGACCGACGACGGACGCGTTCCCGAGGGGAGCGACGAGGGCACGGGGTCGCACCCGGGCCCGCCCCGGGACGAGGGGCGGGGTGGCGATCCGGCCGAGCCCGGGAGCGGGGTCGTCGACCCTCCGCCCGTCGATCCCGGCGACCCTCCCCCTCCCGACCCCGGGGACCGCGGCGACGACCCCGTCCGCCCGGTGACCGACGTCGTGCGCGGGGCGGGCGAGACCGTCTCGGGCGTGGTGGGAACCGTGACCGAGCCCGTCGACGAGCTCCTCGACGACGTGACCGGGCAGGTCGGCGAGGTGGTGGACGACGTCGACACGCTCGTGGACCCGCTGCTCCCCGGGCGAGGTGGCCTGCTCGGACCGTGAGTCAGGTCCCGTGGAGGATGGGGACGGGCACGACCGGGTATGTCGTCCGAGCGCACTACAATCTCGGTTCCCGCTCCGCGCGGGTGAGGGGGGTCGCACATGCCACGTTCGATGTGGAAGGGCGCCATCTCGTTCGGCCTCGTCACGATCCCGGTCGCCGTGTATCCGGCGACCGAGGAGAAGACGCTGCGTTTCAATCAGCTCCACGACGAGGACGGCGGGCGCGTCCGGTACAAGCGGGTGTGCGAGAAGGACGGTGAAGAGGTGTCCTTCGAGCACATCGTGAAGGGTTACGAGGTCGAGAAGGACCGGTACGTGGTCCTGACCGACGACGACTTCGACTCCGTCCCGATCCAGTCGAGCCGGGCGATCGACATCGTCCAGTTCGTCGACATCGATCAGATCGACCCGGTCCTGTTCAAGAAGAGCTACTACCTGATCCCCGACGAGACGGGGGCGAAGGCCTACGCGCTGCTGCGTGAGGCCATGAGCCACGACGACCGTGTCGGCATCGCCAAGGTCAGCTTCCGCGACAAGGAGCACATGGCGGCCCTCCGCTTCAAGGACGACGCCTTCGTCCTGGAGACGATGTTCTGGCCCGACGAGGTCCGCGAGGCGGACTTCGGCGGCGTCGACGTCGATCTCGAGGTGCGCGACCAGGAGCTCGCCATGGCGCGGCAGCTGATCGACTCGCTCACCTCGCAGTGGAACCCCGCCGAGTACACCGACGAGTACCGGCAGGCGCTCCTGCGGATCGTCGAGGCCAAGCTGAACGGCGAGGAGATCGAGGTCGTCGAGCCGGAGCCCACCGCCAAGGTCGTGGACCTGATGGAGGCGCTCAAGGCCAGCGTCGCCGCCGCGAAGAAGGACGTGGCGGACGACGAACCCGCCGCGAAGAAGCCGTCGCGGAAGCCCTCCGGCGGAGCAAAGCGCTCGACCAAGAAGCCAACCGCACGCAAGAAGGCTGCGGCGCAGAAGCCAGCGGCCCGCAAGAAAGCCGTCGGGGAGTAGCGCTGGAACTGCCGTCCGGGTTCACCCTGCGGCCGGTCGAGCGTGCCACCGACCTGCCCGTCGTCTCGGAGCTCTACCTCGCCTGCGATCTCGAGGACGTGGGGTTCCGCGACTTCGAGGACGCCTGGATCTCCGACGCCTGGACCGACCCGTTCCTCCGCGGCGCATGGCTGATCCATGACGCCGGCGGCGAGCCCGCCGCCTACGTCGAGCTCGAGTCGATCGAGCCGTCGACGTCGATCGACTCCTGGGCCGCCGTCCACCCGCGGCACCGCGACGCTCCGCTCCGCAGCGAGCTGCTCCGGTTCATCGAGGACCAGGCGCTCTCCCTCAACGCCGGTGAGCCCACGTCGCTGCTGACGTCCGGCACGGACACGGATCCCTCCTTCCCGCCCGCCGCCTCGGCCGCCGGATTCCGGCACGTCCGCACCTTCTGGCACATGGAGCGCCCGGTCGACGCGTCGTACCGTCCGGAGCCGCCGCCCGCCGGCGTCGACGTCCGCGCGATGCGCGGCCCGGACGACGAGCATCGAGTGTTCGAGGTGATGGACGAGGCGTTCCGAGGCCACTTCGGGCACGTGCCGATGGACTTCGAGGGCTGGCGCCGCATGCACGCGGTCTCGCTCGCCGATCCGTCCCTGGTCCTGCTCGCGTGGAGCGGTGACGGGGTGACCGGAGCCGTGACTGCCCGGGTGCCCGGCGGTCAGGGATGGGTGGACGACCTCGGGGTCCGCGCGGCGTTCCGTGGCCGGGGGATCGGGGCGGCGTTGCTCCGCGCGGCCTTCGCCGCGCTCGCCGCTCGCGGCGTGGACCACGTGCGGCTGAACGTCGACGCCGACAACGAGACGGGGGCCACGCGGCTGTACGCCTCGGTCGGCATGACCGTGCGCCGGGCGTTCCTCGTGTACGAGAAGCGCCTGGACCCGGGGGTAAGCTCCGCGCCGTGAAGCTCGTCACGGCCATCGTCAAGCCGCACCGGATCCAGGAGGTCAAGGAAGCCCTGCGCGAGATCGGCGTCAACGGTCTCACGACGACGGATGTCGAGGGGTTCGGCCGCCAGCGGGGCCACACCGAGGTGTACCGCGGCGCCGAGTACCAGGTCGATTTCGTCCCGAAGGTCCGCGTCGACGTCGTCGTGGCCGACGACGGCGCCGACGAGGTCGTGGACACGATCGTGAAGGCCGCGCGCACCGGCAAGATCGGCGACGGCAAGATCTGGGTCACCGAGGTGGAGCGGGTGATCCGGATCCGCACGGGCGAGATGGGCGCCGACGCGCTGTAGGCAGGTGGGCAGCCCGGCCGATCCGGTCGCGACGCTCCGTGCAGCCCTGGACGCTCTCGAGCGCGCGACGACCCGGGGCCACCACGGGCGGTGGTCGGCGCAACGACGCTCGGACCTGTTCGATGGTTGCCTGGAGGAGCTGTGGGGCGAGCTGGCGCCGCCTCCCGGGCTCGCCCTGGCGGCGCTCGGTGGGTACGGGCGCCGCGTCCAGCTCCCGCGCTCGGATCTGGATCTCCTCGTGGTCCTCGATGGAGCGGACCCCGGCGAGGTGCGCCGGGTCGCCGAGGGGATCTCCTATCCGCTCTGGGACGCGGGGTTCGAGCTCGGCCTGGTCGTGCGCACCCCGCAGGAGTGCGCCGAGGCGGCGACCGAGCGCCTCGACAGCCTCACCGCGATGCTCGACGCACGGATCCTGGCCGGCCCCGAGGAGCTGCTCCGGGATGCGACCGTCCCTGTCCGTCGGATCGCCGCCGGGGACGTGCCCGGGTTCGCGCGCAGGCTCCGAGCGGCAGCGGTCGCGCGCCGGGAGCGGTTCGGCTCGACCGCCCACCTCCTCGAGCCGGATCTGAAGGAGGGGGGTGGCGGGCTGCGCGACGTCGCCTCGCTCGGGTGGCTCCAGGCGGCGGTGGGCTCACCCCTGGAGGACGCCGGTCTGCTGCGCACGTGGGAAGGCGCCGCGGTCGACGCGGCAGAGGGGTTCCTGCTCCGCGTCCGCAGCGCGGTGCACCTGGAGACGGGACGACGCGCGGACCGCCTGGTGATGGAGCTCCAGCCGGCCGTGGCCGCCGAGATGGGCTTCGTCGACGAGCCCGGCCTCCCCGCGGCGGACGGGCTGATGCGAGCGGTCTTCGAGCATGCGCGGAACGTCGAGCTCGTGCATGACCTCGCGCTCGATCGCGTCCTGGACGAAGGCGACGCGCCGACCGTCCCGGACCTCGCCGGCCCGGCGCAGGTCCTGCGCGCGCTCGGCGAGCTGGCGGAGGTGGGGGCGGTGCCTTCCTCGGCGCTCCTCGACGCGGTGGAGGCCGCCGACGTTCCCGATCCGGTCGTGTGGACGCCCGAGGTGCGCGACGCGTTCGTCGGGCTCCTCCGCGAGGGTCCAGCCGGCGCCGGGATGCTCGACGTGCTGGATCGGATCGGCCTACTCGTCCGCTTCCTCCCGGCCTGGGACGCGGTGCGGTGCCGGCCACAGCGCGACCCGTACCACCGGTTCACGGTGGACGCGCACCTGCTGGCCGCCGCCTCGGGGATCGCCGAGCTGTTGGCCGGTCCGGCGGACGCCGACGATCCTTTGCAGACCGAAGCCGCGGGCACGATCGAGCGTCCGGACGGCGTGCTGCTCGGAGCGCTGCTGCACGACATCGGCAAGGTCGGGCAGGGCAACCACGCCGCGATCGGGGCGGGGATCGCCGAGCGGCAGCTCCGGACGATGGCTCTGGAGGCGGCGGACCGCGACCTCGCCGCGTTCATCGTCGCGGAACATCTCGTGCTTCCCGACACGGCCACCCGACGCGATCTCACCGACGAGAACCTGGTCCTCGACGTCGCCGCTCGGGTGGGCACACCGGAACGGCTCGCCGCCCTCTACCTGCTCGCGAAGGCCGACGCACGTGCGACCGGCCCGGCCGCGTGGACGCCGTGGCGCCAGGCGCTGATCCGCGAGCTCGTCGGGAAGGTCCAGCGAGCCTTCGAGCGCGGGGAGATGGGGGCGGAGCTCGCGGCGACCCTGGCGGAGCGGGTGGACCGCCTGCGCGAGCTCCTCGCCGCGGAGCCCGACGACCTCGTCGACCGGTTCGTGCTGCGGATGCCGCGCGGCTACTTCTTGGCGGTGGGGCCGGATCGGGCGGCGCGTCATCTCCCCGTCGTGATGCCCGACCTCGGCGCGAACGAGGTGCGGACCGCCTCGCACGCGACGGGCGCCGCCGGGACGCACGAGCTCCTGGTCGTGGCCAACGACCGGCCCGGGCTCCTGTCCTGGATCGCCGGGTCGCTCGCGCTCGGCGGGATCTCGATCCTCTCCGCGCAGGCGTTCACGACCGAGGACGGGGTCGCGGTCGACCTGTTCGAGGTCGAAGGCGCCTTCGAGCCCGAGATCGACGAGCGCAGGTGGCGGGCGTTCCGTTCGAGCCTCCGGCGGGCGATCGACGGGAGCGCTTCGCTCGAACGCCGGGTGGAAGAGCAACGCGGCGCCTATCCGGCCCACCGCGCTCCGGCCCCCATCACCGTCACGGTGGACAACGAGGCCTCGGAGTTCTCGACCGTCCTGGAGGTCGGGGCGCCCGACCGGATCGGGCTCCTGTACGACATCACCCGCACCTTCGCCGATCTCCGGCTGGACGTGCACCTGGCGAAGGTGACGACGTTCGAGGGCCGGGTCGTGGACGCCTTCTACCTGCGGGATGCGTTGGGTCGGAAGGTGACGGATCCGAGGCAGCTCGACGAGGTGCACGAGGCGCTGCGCGAGCGGCTCGGCTAGCACCTACCTACCGCCGCGCGGTGGTGGTGGATATGGTGCCGGGCCATGACGAGGACCCGCGGACCCGCGGCGGTCGCCTTGGCGATCCTGCTCGCGGCCTCGTGCGGAGGCGACGCCGGGTCCGATCCGCCCGCCTCCGCTTCCCCGGCCGCCTCCGCTTCCTCGTCCGGATCGGTCGCCCCGCCGCCGGCGACGCTGGAGATCGCGCGGAGGGTCGAGACGGGCGGCGAGCCGATCGGCATCGCCGAGGGGTTCGGGAGCATCTGGGTGGTGAACTCGGAGTTCCGCTCGGGCGGGACGCCGTCGGTGGTCCGTATCGATCCCGGCGACGGAGCGGTCGTCGCCACGATCGAGGTGGGGGCGGTTCCGCTGGAGGTCCTCGCCGCCGAAGGGTCGGTCTGGGTCTCGAACTCCGAGGACGACACGGTCTCGCGCGTCGACCCGGAACGCGACGACGTCGTGGCCACGATCCGCACCTGTGACGCGCCGGAGGGCCTCGCCGCGGCCGAGGGGTCGATCTGGGTGGCGTGCGAGGGCTCCGACGAGGTCGGCGTGATCGATCCCGCCGCCGACCGCATGCGTTCGACGACCCCGGTGGGGAACGAACCGCGGTTCGTGGTCGCAGCGTTCGACAGTGTCTGGGCGTCGAACTACCTCGACGGAACACTGTCCCGGATCGATCCCACGAACGGCGAGGTGGTCGCCACGGTGACCACCGCGTTCGGTCCGCAGATCATGCTCCCGGCGTTCGGGAGCCTCTGGGTCTCGTCGGTCGACGAGGCGGTGGTGCAGCGCGTCGATCCCGACCTGGACGAGCTCGCGGCGACGGTGGAGGACGTCGGGATCGTGCCCGACGGCCTGTTCGAGCTGGATGGGGCGGTGTGGGTCGCGTCCGACTCCGGACCGGAGATCCACAGGATCGATCCCGGGACGGAGGACGTGACCGGTCCGTGGATCGTTGCCGATCAGGGGTCGATCAACGCGAACCAGCTGGTGGTGGCGCTCGACGGCGAGCTGTGGCTGCCGCTGCTGGAGAGCGGCGAGGTGGTCGCGGCGGTGCCGCCCGCGGCCGCGTGAGCGGTACGCTCCGCAGGTGCAGCCGCCGACCTCGGAACCGCACCAACGGCCGCCGAACCCCTACTTCCTGGCGGTGGGCGTCGTCCTGGCGCTGTTCGTCGTGTTCGGCTTCCCGGGCCTGTCCCTCGTGGTCCGCATCCTCATCGCGTTCGCGGTCGTCGCGGCCGGGGCGTACCTGGGCGTCCTGTTCGCGCGCCGGCGCTGACGGACCCCCTCACCTTCGGCGGATCCACCGCGCGTCACGCGGCTATGAGGCCAGCATCGCCTCCAGGCGCTTGGCCATCTTCGGGCTGGCGCCTTCGTCCTCGTGCTTGAAGTACGTGAACACCGTCGCGCCCCCCGCCAGCGTGGGACCGATCCGTTCGGCCCACGTCCGCAGCTCGTCGTCGTCGTACTCCGTCTTGCGCAGCCGCAGGTAGCCGCAGGGCTCCCACGACAGATCCTCGGGCTGCGGGTCCTGCTCGTCGGTCTCCGCCACGCACCAGGCGACGCCCTGGGACAGGAGCACGTCGCGCGCCTCGCGCCACGACGGGTGCCGGAACTCCATCGCGAACCGGGGCACACCCGGACCCGGCGGCGGGAGGTAGCCCACGAACGACTCGATCAGCCCGCGGTCGTAGTGCAGCGACGGCGGGCACTGGAACAGGACGCACCCGAACCGGTCTCCCAGCGTCGACCCGACGCGGAGGAACTCACGGACGTCCTCGTCGGTGTCGGCGAGCCGCTTGAAGTGGGTGATCCGCTGGTGTGCTTTGAGCGTGAACACGAACCCGTCGGCCGCGCGGTCTCGCCACTTCTCCAGCGTCGAGACGGTGGGGGAGCGGCGGAACGTGTAGTTCACCTCGACGGACGACAACTGTGACGAGTAGTAGGAGAGCATGTCGTCCTTGCGCAGGCCCTCCGGATAGAAGACGCCGTGGCGCCACTCGTCGTAGGCGAAGCCGGAGGTCCCCAGGTAGAAGCTGCCGGACATGGGCTGCCATCATGGCACGCATGTCCGAGGCACGGTTCCGGCTCCCGACACCGAAAGGCGAGGTGTCGGCGGCGTGGCTGCCCCCCACCGCCGGCGACGACCCCGCGGCCATGGTGGTCGGTCACGGGGCGGGTGCGGGGATGGACCACCCGTTCGTGACGGGCTTCTGCGGTGCGATGGCCGACGAGGGCATCGCCACGCTGCGGTTCAACTTCCCGTACCTCGAGGCCGGCCGGCGGACGCCCGACACGCCGGCCAACGCCCAGGCGGCGTTCGCGGCAGCCGTCGAGGCGACGGCCGATCGCACGCGCGGATCCGTGTTCGCGGGTGGCAAGAGCTACGGCGGACGGATCGCGTCGATGACCGCGGCGACGCCACCCCCGGGGATGCCACCGATCAGTGGTCTGATCTTCCTCGGGTACCCCTTCCACCCACCGGGTCATCCAGAGAAGGTCCGCGACGCGCACCTGTACGGGCTGGAGGTGCCCCTGCTGTTCCTCGAGGGCACGAAGGATCCCTTCGCCGATCCGGCCGTCCTGGCGTCGGTCCTCGAACGGCTGGGATCGCGCGCCCGGCTCGTGACGTTCGAGGGCGCCGGGCATTCGTTCGACCGGTCGCGCAAGGACGATCCCAGGGTGAACGGGGCGGCGCTCGCCGCGCACGCCGCCGCCTTCATCCGCGACCACACCTGAGCGATGCCGCGCAAGAACCGCCGCAACCCGTTCGACCACGAGCCCTTCGCGGCTCCCCGACCGCGGTCCGCCGCGCCCACGTGGGCCGAGGCGCCCGGCTTCGAGATCCGCCAGGTCGCCGGCGACAAGCCGTACCGCTGTCCCGGGTGCGACCACGTCGTGCGCCCCGGCTCCTGGCACCTGGTCGTGATCCCCGACCGGGAGCCGGACGAGCGGCGGCACTGGCACCTCGAGTGCTGGCGCTCGGAGCTTCGGCGCTCGGGGCTCCTGCGGGGCCCCGAGCACGCCTAGCCTGCGCGGGGACGTCGGTCCCGGCGGCTACGATCCGGTCCATGTCCCAGCCCGCGCCGAGCCCGCCGACGAGTCCGGAGACGAGCCGAGCGTCGAACAGGTCCGACCGGGCGGTCGATCCGATGCCCGACCGGTGCGCACCGCAGGACGCTCGCCGGCCCCCGTGCGACGTCTGCGGCACGCCGATGGAGCCCGAGCATGCCCACCATCGGTGCCCCGCGTGCCACTACATCCTTCCCTGCTGCGGGTGGTGAGCCCGGGCGGGGCTCCCTTGCATCCTTGAGCGACGCCGTCATACCCTCCCCGCCGTGGCGGACGTCGTGCGCGCGCGGATGTGGGAGTCGGGGGGTCGCTGGTACGCACAGGTCCTCGACGCCCCCGTGTTCGTCGAGGTGACGGCCACGGCACGGCTCGCGTGCCTCGACGAGCTCCGCGAGGCCGTGGGCGACGACGTGGCGCTGACGGTGGAGGTGATCCCGCGCATCGTGGGCGTGGCCGAGGCCGCGGAGATCATGGGATGGGACAAGCGCCGCGTGATCACCTACATCGACCGCGGGCACTTCCCCGAGCCGATCGACGCGCTCGCCTCCGGCCGCATCTGGCTGCGCGAGGACGTGGAGGACTACGCCTCGCAGTGGCGGTCGACGCATCCCACCGCGAAGGGAGCGGCCGGCGCGTGAGGCAGGAGCGACGCCTGTACCTGATCCGCCACGGGAAGTCCGACCGCCGCTCAGGCCAGGAGGCGCGGACGCTCCGGGGCCTCGCCGCCGATCCCCCCTTGGACGCCACCGGGGTCGACCAGGCCGCGATCCTCACCAAGCGCCTGCGCAGGATGCCCGAGCCGGCCGCGATCTACTGCTCCACCCTCACCCGGGCGCGACAGACGATCGAGCCGTACGCGGAGGCGACGGGTGCCGTCGTCACGTTCCGCGAGGACCTGGTCGAGTGGTACGGCGGGGCCTGGGAGTTCAAGGAGTTCGAGGAACTCCTGGTCGAGCATCCGGAGATCCCCCAGCGCGTCCTGTTGCAGGACCCGTTGTTCTGGCTGGCGCCCGACGCCGAGACCTACGTCGACTTCCAGCGCCGCGTCGTGACGGCCGTCGAGGAGGCGATCACGGAGCACCCGACGGGGGACCTCTGGGTGGTGTGTCACGGCGGCGTGATCAACGCCTACGTCGGGCACGTGCTGGGCGTCGAGGAGCAGGAGATGTTCTTCCTTCCCCCCAACACGAGCATCAACACGGTGAAGCTGCTCGGCGATCGCCGCGCGCTCTGGTTCCTGGCCGACGACACGCACCTCACGGCACCCGAGCTCTTCCCCGACTGACCGGCGGAAACGCTGGTCCGGGGCGGTCCTGCGCTCGATACTCTGGGTGTCCCGCCGGCACCCGGCGATCCCCGCATGAACGACCCCACCCACCACCCCCGCTACCAAGGCCGTCACGTCGCGCGCAGCCCCTGGGCGCGCTGGGGCGTCGTGGCCGCGATCCCGTTCGTGCTGGCGATCGCCGCGGGGGGGACCGTGCTGCGGCTCCAGGACGATCCCGCGCCCGGGACCTTCGTACCGGTCGGCCCGACGCCGACGCGCGCCGCCTCGGGGTCGCCGTCCGCGCCGCCGCCGACCGAGGGGCCGGACCGTTTCACGATGGCGTTCAGCGGGGACATCCTGATCCACGAGTCGTTGTGGGACGTGGCCGCTGCGCACGCCGGTCCGGGCGAGCGCTACGACTTCCGGTCGCTCTTCACGTCGATCCGACCGCTGCTCTCCGGCGTCGACCTGGCGATCTGCCACCTGGAGACGCCCCTGTCGCCCGACGATGCCGACATCTCGTCGTACCCCGTGTTCGAAACGCCCCACGAGCTGGCGTCGGCGATCGCGTGGGCCGGGCACGAGGGGTGCTCGACGGCCTCGAACCACTCCTTGGACGGCGGCACGGCCGGCGTGCGTGCCACCCTCCGCTGGCTGGACGACGCCGGGCTCGAGCACGCCGGGACGGCGCGGACGTATCGGGAGTCTCGCCGGATCACGACCTACGAGGTCGCGGGCGCCACCGTCGCACACCTCGCCTACACGTGGGGGTTCAACGGGTTCACCCCGGACCACGCGTGGCGTGCGAACCGCATCGCGGTGCCCCGCGTGCTCAACGACGCGGCCCGCGCTCGCCGGGCGGGCGCCGACCTGGTGGTCGTGTCCCTGCATTTCGGCACCGAGTACACCCACGACCCGAACGCCTTCCAGCGCTCGGTGGCCGAGCAACTGACCCGGTCGCGGGCGATCGATCTGGTGGTGGGCCATCACGCGCACGTGGTGCAGCCGTTGCATCGCGAGCACGGCACGTGGGTGGCGTTCGGCCTGGGCAACCTGGTCTCGGGGATGACCTCGAGCCTCGGGACGGAGGCCGTGGCCGACGGCGTGGTGCTCCTGGTGGAGGCGGTGCGTCACGGCGACCGCTGGTCGGTCGGCGACGTGTCGTTCGAGCCCACGAGGGTGGAGGAAGGCTCCTGGCGGATCCTGCCGGTCGCGGACACGCTCGCGCGACCGTGGCCGTCGGACGCCCTCCGTGCCGAGCTCCGCGCCTCGTGGGACCGCACCGTGCACGCGATGCGGCTGTTCGGCGACGACGTGGACCCGCAGACGCGACCCCCACGCGAGGGATGACGGCGGCTATCCTCGCCGACGAAGAAGACGACCACCGACCGGGAGCGAAGGAGCGAGACACGTGGGCGTGAAGTTCCTGTCTCAAGGGTGGGCCGACGGCCTCACCGCGACGCTGAACGCCGACCCTGACTTCCAGCAGGCCGTGGGCACCGCGGCGTGCACGATCCAACAGGTGATCACGGGGCCCGACGGCGAGACCCACTACTGGACCCGGCTCGCCGACGGGGCGATCGAGATGGGGATCGGGGACCAGGACGGCGCGGACGCCACGATCCGGCAGAGCTATGACACGTCCGTGGCGCTCGCGAAGCGCGAACTCTCGCCGGTCACGGGCTTCATGATGGGCAAGATCAAGGTCGAGGGGAACATGGGTCTGCTGCTCGGCTTGCAGGGCGTCCTGATGAAGATCGCCGACGCGATGGGCACGATGGACGTCGACTACTGAGCCGCCGGGTGCATCCCGTTCGGCGGCGGTTCCCGTAGTTCCCCACGGGCGCTCCGGCGCGGTTTGACGGCCGCTCGGGGCCGCCGCAGGATAAGCTCCGCCCGGCCCGAACACGGGTCGGGAAGCAGGACGGAACGGGAGGGAACCGCATGGCGAAGTGGCTCCGCTCGCTCGCCGTGCCGCTCGTGATCCTGGCGATGGTCGCCGCTGCGTGCAGCGACGACGGGTCGAGCCCAGGGACCGGGGGCACCGGCGGCACCAGCGCTGCGCCCGAGTGCACCGCCGACCTCACCGTCGGCGTCGCGTTCGACGTGGGCGGCCTGGGCGACAAGTCGTTCAACGATTCGGCCAACACCGGTCTCCAACAGGCGATCGCCGACGGCCTCGTGTGCGAGGACAACGTCACGCAGAACGAGGCGAACGCCACCGGCTCGGACCGGGAGCAGAACGTCCAGGCGCTGGCCGACGCCGGCACGAACATCATCATCGGCGTGGGGTTCGCCTTCTCGCCGTTCATCAACGAGATCGCGACGGACTATCCGGACACGAGCTTCATGATCGTGGACGGGTACGCGACGTGCGGCACCGCCTGCGGTCTGACGAACGACGCCGACGCGATCCCGAACGTGGCCGACTACACGTTCAAGGAGAACGAGGGCTCGTTCCTCGTGGGCGCGGCGGCCGCGCTCAAGTGCGAGTGCGACACGATCGGGTTCCTGGGCGGCCAGACCGGCCCGCTGATCCAGAAGTTCGAGGCCGGCTACACGGCCGGAGCCCAGGCGATCAACCCCGACATCGAGGTGCTCGTCGAGTACATCGGCGACTCGGTGGAGGCGTTCAACGACCCGGTGGCCGGCGAGGCCCTCAGCACCGACATGTACGACGCCGGGGCCGAGATCGTCTACCACGCTGCCGGTGCCTCGGGCGCCGGGCTGTTCAACGCGGCGGTGACGGCCAACAAGTTGGCGATCGGTGTCGACTCGGACCAGTACCAGACCGCGAGCCCGGAGCAGCAGCCGCTGATCCTGACGTCCATGATCAAGCGCGTGGACACCGCCGTGTTCGAGGCGATCACCGCCGCGGGCGATGGCAGCTTCACGGGCGGGGCGCGGGTCTTCGGCATGGCCGAGGGCGGCGTGGACTACTCGCAGTCGAACGCCGAGGAGCTGACGGCGGACATCACCGAGCAGCTCGACGCCTACAAGCAGCAGATCATCGACGGCGAGATCACCGTCCCCGAGGCGCCGTAGCCCGTCGCGGAACGAGGATCGAAGCCCGATGACCGAGGACGGCGGGGCGGGGCGCACGGGCGCCCCGCCCCTCGTCGTTCTCGAGCACATCACCAAGAGGTTCCCCGGCGTCGTCGCGAACGACGACGTCTCCCTCGAGCTCCGACCCGGTGAGATCCACGCCCTGATCGGCGAGAACGGCGCGGGCAAGTCGACGCTGATGCGCGTCCTCTACGGGATGTACCCGGCCGACGGGGGTCGGATCCTGGTGCGTGGCCAGGAGGCCAAGATCGCCTCGCCCCGCGCGGCGATCGCGCTGGGGATCGGCATGGTCCACCAGCACTTCGTCCTGGTCGACCCCTTCACGGTCACCGAGAACGTGATCCTGGGCGACGAGGACGGCGCGATCCTGGACCGCTCCGAGGCCGAGCGGAAGGTCCGCGAGCTCGCCGACACCTACGGCTTCCAGATCGACCCGCGTGCCACCGTGGAAGACCTCTCGGTGGGTGAGGAGCAGCGCGTCGAGATCCTCAAGGCGCTCTACCGGGGGATCGACATCCTGATCCTCGACGAGCCCACCGCGGTCCTCACGCCGTCCGAGGCCAACGACCTGTTCGGGAACCTCCGCGAGCTGAAGGCGTCCGGGAAGTCGATCGTGTTCATCAGCCACAAGCTCGACGAGGTGCTCGAGATCGCCGATCGCATCACCGTGCTCCGGCGGGGGGCGGTCGTGGGCGAGACCAAGCCCGCCGAGACCTCGAAGGCAACGCTCGCCGAGATGATGGTCGGCCGCCCGGTCCTGTTCCGCCTGGAGAAGCCCCAGGTGGAGGTCGGGGAACCCGTCCTGAGCGTGCGCGGGCTCCGGGGCGAGGGGAAGCTGAACGGCATCGATCTCGAGGTCCGCGGCGGCGAGATCCTGGGCGTCGCCGGCGTCGAGGGCAATGGGCAGCGCGAGCTCGCCGAGGCCCTGATCGGCCTGCGGCAGCCCGAGGGCGGCACGATCGAGCTCGAGGGGACCGATATCGGCGGTCGTTCGGTCGAGGACATCCGCAACGCGGGCGTCGCCTACATCCCCGAGGATCGCCACGAGCAGGGGCTCGTCCTGGACATGACGCTCTGGGAGAACGTCGTCCTGGGTCGCCATGACGACGCCGAGTTCTCCGGGTCCGGGGGCGTGCTGTTCATCAAGAAGATCAAGGAGCTCGCGTCACGGCTCGTGAAGCTCTTCGACGTGCGGACCCGCAGCATCGACGTGTACGCCAGCACACTGTCGGGGGGGAACCAGCAGAAGCTGATCCTCGCGCGTGAGCTCGAGACCGACCCGAGGCTCCTGGTGGCCGCGCAGCCGACGCGGGGGCTCGACGTCGGCGCGATCGAGTTCGTCTGGCGCCAGATCCTGGAGCAGAAGGGAGAGGGCCGAGCCGTCCTGCTGATCTCCGCCGAGCTCGACGAGATCTACGCCCTGTCCGATCGCATCGTGACCCTGTACGAGGGCCGGATCACCGGCGAGTTCCCACCGGACGCCGCGCCCGAGGAGCTGGGCGTCGGGATGCTCGGCGGCGTTCGCGAGGAGGCGGTCGGCTGATGGCCACGGTCACGGCCGCGCCCGAACAGGCGGCCCCGCGGATCCGCTCCGACCGGCTCGAGCGGATCGCCGGACAGGCCCTCGCCCTCCTGGCATCGCTGTTGATCGCGCTGTTGCTCGGAGCCGTCCTGATCGTCGCCTACGGCGAGAGCCCCGCGCAGGTGTACGGGGCGATCTGGGAGTTCTCCTTCGGCTCCGTGTCGAACTTCGGCTACGTGCTCGCGATCGCGACGCCCCTGATCTTCTCGGCCCTCGCGGTCGCCGTGTGCTTCAAGGGTGGGCTGTTCAACATCGGCGTCGAGGGTCAGTACCTCGTCGCGATGGTCGCCGCGGCCTGGGCAGCGTTGAACCTCGACTTCCTGCCCGGCGGCCTCCACGTCGTGGGGGTGCTCGTCGTGGCGAGCCTCGGCGGCATGATCTGGGCGGCCGTTCCCGGTGTGCTCAAGGTGAAGACCGGCGCCCACGAGGTCGTCACCACGATCATGATGAACGGCATCGCCGTGAGCTTCCTGGCCTGGGCGGTGAACTTCCCGCTGAAGGCGCAGGAGATCCCGGCCGGGCAGAACGTGGACCTGCGCACCGACGTGTTCCCCGACTCCGCCCTCGTCGGGGACATCGGCACGACGTTCGGGGTCTCGCGCGGCGCGCACCTGTCCTGGCTGCTGCTGCTGGCGATCGCCGCGTCGATCGTCGTGTGGTTCCTGCTCCGGCGGACGCGGCTGGGCTACGAGGCGCGCGCGGTCGGCTCGTCGCCGGGCTCGGCCCGCGCCGGCGGCATCTCGATCGGAGGGACGCAGATCAAGCTGTTCCTGATCTCAGGCGCCCTGGCCGGGCTGGTCGGCATGCAGCAGATCCTGGCCGACCGGGGCTACCTGGGGCTCAACTACGTCGCCGTCCTCGGGTTCACCGGCATCGCGGTTGCCTTCCTGGGGCAGAACAACCCGATCGGGATCATCTTCGCGGCGATCCTGTGGGCCGTGCTGTCGCGGGGCGAGGTCGCGTTGCAGATCGAGACCGAGGTCCCGCGCGAGTTCGTCATCATCCTGCAGGGCATCCTGATCCTCAGCGTCGTGATCACGTATCAGATCGCGAAGCGGCGACTCGCAGCCCGACAGCTCCAACGAGCCGGCGCCGTGGGATCGCTGGAGGACTCGGCCGCCGCCGAGGACATCGAGGGCCTGGCCAAGGAGGATCGCTGATGTCCCTGGTCGACGTCGCCGTCGCGGTCCAGATCTCGCTCACGTACTTCACGATCATCTATCTGACGGGACTCGGCGGGCTGTACAGCGAGCGTTCGGGGATCGTGAACATCGGTCTCGAGGGCTTGATGATCATCGGCACGGTCACGGGCGCGGCGGGCGCGCGGTTCTTCGCGGACGCGGCGCCCGACGGCCTCGGGTGGGGCGCGTGGAGCGTCGCGATCGGCCTGCTGTTCGGCGCCTTCTGCGGCGCGCTGTTCGCGCTGGTGCACGCAGCGGCCACGGTCACGTTCCGCGTCGATCACATCGTGTCGGGGGTCGTGATCAACCTGGTGGCGATCGGGCTGGCGCGCTTCCTCAGCGCCACGTTCTTCGACGGACAGGCGACGCAGTCGAACCCTGGGGGACCCCACCTGCCGATCCTGAACGTCCCGCTCCTGTCCGACCTGCCGGCCCAGGTGGGCCGCGCGTTCTCCGGGCTGTCGCCCGTGGTGGTGTTCGCCGCGCTGCTGGTCTTCCCCGTGTGGTACTCGCTGTACCGCACGCGATGGGGCCTGCGGCTGCGGTCGTGCGGGGAGAACCCGGAGGCGGCTCGGTCCCTCGGCGTGCGGGTCTCCGCCTACCGCTACGAGGGCGTCATGCTCTCGGGCGCGCTGGCGGGGCTCTCCGGCGCCTTCCTGGCGGTCGAGGAGATCGGTAACTGGCGCGAGGGCCAGACCTTGGGGCTCGGGTTCATCTCGTTGGCGGCGTTGATCCTGTCGAACTGGAACCCGGTCCGCCTGCTGTTCTTCGCCTGGCTGTTCGGTTTCGCGAAGGCGATCCCCCTGCGGCTGGATGACGCTCCGCTGATCAACCTGCTTCCGCCGCAGTTCATCAACATGATCCCGTACGTGGTCACGATCGTGGCGATCGCTGGTTTCGTGGGGAAGGTGCGGCCGCCGGCCGCCGCGGGGCGGGCGTACGAGGGTGGCAGCGCCATCTGAGCCGGTTGGCTCAGAGCGTCCCGTGCAGCCGGTCCCCGAAGTCCCCGAGGCCCGGAAGGATGAACCCGACGTCGTTCAGTTGGCGGTCGAGCGCGCCGGCCACGATCGGCACGTCGGGGTGCTCGCTCTGCATGCGGGCCACGCCCTCGGGCGCCGCCACCACGCACACGAACGAGATCGACTTCGGGTTCGCGTTGCCCTTCACGTGGGTCACGGCCGCCGCGCCGGAGCCCCCCGTCGCCAGCATCGGGTCGAGCACGAGGGCGCGCCGGCCTTCCATCGGCGGCAGCTTCGCGTAGTAGTCGCGCGGCTCCAGCGTGACCTCGTCCCGCTCCATCCCGAGGTAGCCGACCACGGTGTCGGGGTAGAGGTCGGTGGCCGCGTCCAGGAGCCCCAGGCCGGCGCGGAGCACCGGGACGGCCACGATCCGTTCGGCGAGCCGCTCCGCCTGCATCGGCTCCATCGGCGTCTCGATCGCGTCCGGGGTCGTCGCGAGGTCCTTCGTGGCCTCCAGGATCAACAGCCAGCCGAGCCGCCGGGTGTAGGCGCGGAACGGGGCGGGAGGCGTGCCCTTGTCCCGGAGATCCGTGAGCAGATCCTTGGCCAGCGGATGCTCCAGCACGGTCAGGGTCATCGCGCGGATGGTAGCCCAGGCCGACCTTGTCGCGCGCGCGGGCGTCTGTCACCATGAGCGCGTCATGCAGCGCACCTTCGGCGACCGGTTCTTCGACGGCGGGCAACGCCCGGCGTAGTCGCCAGCCGCCACCCAGCCAGCGACCCCGGGCCAGCCGCCCGGGGTTCGTCGTCCCCGGGCCGGGTGCCCTGGGCTGACGAGGAGGTACGGCCACATGGTCGTCGTGATGACACAGGACGCCACCGAGGCGGACATCGAGCAGGTCTGCGACAAGGTCCGCAACCTCGGGGGCGAGGCTTTCGTGTCTCGGGGCGCCGTGCACACCGTGGTCGGCCTGGTGGGGGACACCGACCGGTTCCAGGCGATCCCATGGGCGCAGCTGGCGGGCGTCGATCATGTGATCCAGATCGGCAAGGCCTACAAGATGGTCTCGCGGGACATCCATCCCGAGGCCACGATGGTCAACGTGGGCCAGGCCTCGGTCGGCAGGCGCTCGTTCGCGATCATCGCGGGTCCGTGCGCGGTGGAGAACGAAGATCAGGCGATGACCGCGACGAAGGCGGCCAAGGCCGCCGGCGCGACGATCCTGCGGGGGGACGTCTTCAAGCCCCGGACGTCGCCGTACTCGTTCCAGGGGCTCGGCGACCGCGGGCTCGAGATCCTGGAGGCGTGCCGGCTGGAGACGGGTCTGCCGATCATCGTCGAGGTGGTCGACGTCTCGCAGGTGGAGCGGGTCGCCGCGGTGGCGGATTGCATCCGTATCGGGACGCGCAACGCGCAGAACTTCGAGCTGCTGAAGGAGTGCGGGTCCACCTCGAAGCCCGTGATGCTGAAGCGGGGGCTCGCGATGACGATCGACGAGTGGCTGCAGGCGGCGGAGTACGTCGCCCAACGCGGGAACTCCGAGATCATCCTGTGTGAGCGGGGGATCAGGACGTTCGAGCCGGCCACGCGCAACACCCTGGATCTGGCGGGCATGGCGGTGGCGCAGCACGAGTCGCACCTGCCCGTGATCGTCGACCCGTCGCACGCCGTGGGGAAGCGCCACCTGGTCGGACCGATGGCCCTGGCCGCCGTCGCGGCCGGCGCCGATGCGGTGATGGTCGACGTGCACCCCGATCCGGAGCACGCGCTGTGCGACGGGCCGCAGGCGCTGCTGCCGGTGGAGATCGAGGAGCTAGGCCGGCAGCTGGCGGCGGTGGCGGCCGCGGTCGGCCGCCCGATGGCCGTCTGACCCGAGGCCGTCTGACCCGATCCCGCCCGCCTACACGGCGGCGGGCACGTTCGGGGTCAGCTCGAGGATGTCGACCGTGCCGCGCCAGCGCGCGAGCGCTTCGCCCGGCGGGCCGTTGCGCGATCGCCGGCGGTCCACCAGCAGCTTCGCCGCCTCGTCCCACTCGGGGCCCTCGAGCACGCGCGGCGCCGCCGAGAACTCATCGAGCGACGTGTCCCGGCCCTTGCGACGCGTGACCACGAGGAGCTCCTTCGCGGACCCCGCGCCCGGGATCGTCTGCTCTTGGGGCCCCGGCTCCCGCTGCGAGAGCACGTAGATCTTGCCGTTGCGGTACGCGAACCACGCGGGCACCGTGATGCGACGGCCATCGCTCCGCTGCACCCCGACCCAGATCACGTCCGACTTCTTCAAGCCGTCCTCGACGTCCTTCGGGAGCTTCTCGGGCGCGGCCTGCACGAACACGGGGACCTCGATCTCGCCCACCACCTGCTCGTCGACGACGAACGACGCGACGAACGTCCCGCTCTCGTCGAACACGGCGTCGCGCACCTCGTCGAGCTCCGTCGTCAGGTCGAACATGCCGGCCATCCGCCGGACATCAGGCCCCCAGCGGTAGACCATCCGGCCGGAGGGCCCGAACAAGCGGACCTCCTCCTCCACGAACCCGACGGGGATCTTCCAGGCGCGGAACAGGACGAACGGCAGCGCTGGACCGGGCTGACCGCTCAGGTAGATGCCGTCGGGGGCTTCCTGCTCGAAGGCGTCCCACACACGAGCATCCACCACCGCCGCGGCCACGAGCTCCCCGACCGGTTCCATCGCGGGCAGAGGATAGCGCCTACGCCGTGCGCGAGAGCCACAGCGTGGGCTCCTCGAGCTCGACGAGCGACGGCAGCGCTTCGGCCGAGTCCCACATCAGCGACAGCGTCGACTCGTCGGTCAGCTCGACGACGCGTTCACAGAAGCGCCGCCCCAGGTCGTACTGCTCCCGCTTCATGTCCACGCCCAGCAGACGCTCGAACACCGGGTCGCCCGACTCCGTCTCGCGGTAGCGGCGCATCGCCTCGGTGATCCGCGGATACGAGCCGAGCAGCTGCGACCCCACGGCGTGCATCACGTGGTCCCCGTACCCCTCGGCGGCGGCCATGAAGGCCTGGATGCGGCCGAGCTTGATCCGCTGCTCGGGATCGAGGACGGCGCCGAAGAGTGCGCCGTCCGGATCGCCCTCGAGGGCCCGCCCGAGCCCCTCGGGATCGTTCGGGTCGATCCCCGCGAACCGCTCCTGGATCGCCGCCACGTCGATCGTGAGGGTGGACAGGAAGTCGTCGACCAGCTCCACGAAGCGCGGCCGCGCCCAGGGACGCGCGAACTCGCAGCGGTGCGTGACCTCGTGCAGCGCCACGTACGTGCGGAACTCGACCGGATCGAGCGACCAATCCTGCTCGAAGGCGGCGATGTTCGGCACGACGAACAGCAGCGTCCCCGGACCCTCGCGGGGCACGGCGATGTCGTACTGCCCGAGCACCTGTTGCGCCATGATCCCGAGCACTTGTCCCACCTGCGTGCCCTGGAGCAGCGGTCCCAGCTGGGCGAGCAGGCCGCCGACGGGACCCAGGTCCGACGGGGCGTGCTCCCCGAGCGATCGCTCGAGCGCCTCCCCCATCCGCCGCGCCGCCGGCTCCAGCAGGCCGCGGAGCGACTCGGAGTTCGCCGTCACCCACTCGGCTCGACGCACCGCGCGCACGCGGGCGACGTCGCCGGGCGGCTCCAGGCCCGTGAACCCCACGACCTGGAGCTCGGCGACGCGCACCGCTTCCTCCAGGCTCCGAAGGTCCTCCTCGGTGGGCACGGCATCGGGCCCGCCCTCGACGGCGGTGGCGATCCCCACCTGACGCGCCAGCTCCCAGTTCACCGGGCCGCTCGAGGCGGCCATGACCCGCTGCAGCTCCCGGAACAACGGCGCGTCGCGGAGCGCGTCGGGGTCCATGCCGAAGGGGAAGCCGGAGGGTGTGTCCATGCGGGCCAGCGTACGACGTCCTCACGCTACGATGGCGCCCGTGTCCGCAGCCGAACCCCTGCTGGTGCGCGTCACGACCGAGCCCCTGTCCGTGGACGAGGCGCTGGCGTTCATCGCCGACCCCGCCGCCGGGGGGACCTGCGTGTTCATCGGGACGGTCCGCGATCACGGCGACGCCGGCACCGTCACCGGGCTCACGTACGAGGCCTGGGACGAGCTCGCGATCGAGCGGCTCACCCAGATCGCCGACGAGCTGTTCCAGGGTTGGCCCGTGTGCCGGGTCGCGCTGCTGCACCGCAGCGGTGAGCTCGCCGTCGGGGAAGCCAGTGTGATCGTGGCGGTCTCGTCGGCCCATCGTGCCGAGGCCTTCGACGCATGCCGCCACGGGATCGAGCGGCTCAAGGTCGACGTGCCGATCTGGAAGAAGGAGTCGCTCGCCTCGGGCGATGCCCACTGGGTGATGGGGGCCTGACGTGGGGCGCGACCTGGCGATCGACCTCGGGACGGCCAACACGCTGGTCTACCGGCAGGGCGACGGCATCGTCTTCGACCAGCCGACGATCGTCGCCCTGCACACGGGGACGGGGCGGCTCCAGGCGATCGGCGACGACGCGGGCCGCATGATCGGCGGCGACTCGGGGCACGTCGTCGGGGTCCGCCCGCTCCGCGAGGGCACGATCACGGAGTTCGAGCTGACCCAGCGGTTCGTGGAGGCGGTCCTGCGGCAGGTCGGGGTGGCTCGGTTCTCGCGCCCACGCGTCGTCGTGTGCGTCCCGTCCGAGAGCTCCGAGGTCGAGAAGCGTGCGATCGAGGAGGCGGTCGGGTTCTCGGGCGGACGGCAGGTGACGCTGGTCGAGGAGCCGCTGGCCGCCGCGATCGGCGCGGGGTTGCCGGTCCACGAGCCCGTCGGCAACCTGATCGCCGACATCGGCGGAGCGCGCTCGGAGATGGCGGTCGTCTCGATGGGCGGCGTCGTGTCCGGCAACGCGATCCGCGTCGGCGGGTTCGACCTGGACGCCGCGATCCAGGAGCTGCTGCGGACCCGCTACGACGTCGCGATCGGTGAGATCGCCGCCGAGGAACTGAAGGTCGCGATCGGCTCGGCGTTCCCGTCCGGCTCCGGTCGAGCCGCGATCGTCGTCGGGCGGCAGGTGGCCACGGGGAACACGGTCGAGGTCCGTGTGGAGGAGGACGAGATCCGCCAGGCGATGGCCGAGCCGATCGGCAGGATCGTCGGCACGGCGCGGCGGACGCTCGCCGAGGCGCCGCCCGAGCTGACGCACGACGTCCTGGAGACCGGCATGTTCCTGACCGGCGGTGGGAGCCTGCTCAAGGGGCTGGACCTCCTGCTCGCGCAGGAATGCGAGGTCCCCGTCCACGTCACCGAGCGGCCGCTCGAGACCGTGGTGCTCGGTGCGGGCACGATGCTCGAGCACCTCGGCGAGTACCGGTCGGCCTTCCAGCTGGTCCGTCGCCGATGACGGGACGGCCGAGCCAAGGACGCGAGCGGTCGTGACCTTCTCGATCGCGGGCTTCGACCCGGCGAACGGGGACCTCGGCGTGGCCGTCGCGTCGCGGTTCCCGTGCGTCGGGGCCGTGGTGCCGTGGGCCAGGGCCGGCGTGGGGGCGGTGGCCACGCAGGCGTGGGCGAACACGTCGTTCGGGCCCGACGGCCTCGGTCTGCTCCGGCAGGGGATGAGCGCCGCCGAGGTCCTCGACGCCCTGGTGGAGGCCGACGACGGCCGCGACGACCGCCAGGTGGGCGCGGTCGACGCCCGCGGTGGCGCCGCGACCTTCACGGGCACGTCCTGCGTGGACTGGGCGGGCGGGCGCACGGGCGACCACGTGGCCGCCCAGGGGAACATCCTCGTGGGGGCGGAGGTCGTCGACGCGATGCTCGACGCGTACGTGGGGGAGGAGGGTGACCTCAGCGACCGGCTGCTCGCGGCGCTCCTGGCCGGCGACCGCGCCGGGGGGGACCGGCGAGGCCGGCAGTCCGCCGCGCTCCTCGTGGTCCGCGAGGCCGGCGGCTACGAGGGCCGGAACGATCGCTACATCGACCTTCGCGTCGACGATCACCCGGACGCCCCCGCCGAGCTCGCCCGACTGTTCGGCGTCTGGGACGACACGATGCTGGTCCGGCGCGATCCCCTGCTCGAGGCGACGCCGGAGCTCGTCGCCGATCTCCAGCGCCGGCTCGCCAAGCTGGGCTACGCGGAGGGGCCAGTGACCGGCAGCTACGACGACGCGACGCGGGAGGCGCTCGCCGCGTGGGCCGGGTGGGTCAACCTGGAGATGCGGCTGCGCGACGACCAGCTGATCTCCCAGCACCTGGTCCGGGAGCTGCGCGACGTCACGCCCGAGATCGACCCCGCCGACGCCTAGGGCGACGGTGTCACGTCGGCGGTCCCGCCGCCGCTGATGACCCCGACCAGCAGGGACACGGCCACGTACAGGGTCACGGCGAGCACGATCGACCCCACCACCACCACGATCAGCAGTCCGAGCAGCCCCGTCAGCCGCGTCTGCCAGTCGGGCCGTGCGGTGGTCACCGGCAGGTAGGTGCCGCCCACCGGCGCCCGCGGCGGCTCCTGCGCGTCCGACGTCCCGAACCCCCCGTCGCCGGCGACGGGTCCGGCGCGGAGCGACGTGAGGTACACGAGCGCCCCGACGGCCAGGGCCACCAGCGCCACCAGCAGGTACATCACGAGCGGAGCCTACCGTGCCGCCTCTGGACGGACGCGCAAGCCACCAGCTCGTTCGATCGCCGCCCCCGTACCATGGGCGCATCCCCATGGAGCCCTCTCCCCGCACGTCCGAACGTGACCGGTCGCGCATCACGGCGGCCGTCGCCCATCCCTTCCGCATCGCGCTGTTCGCCGTCCTCGGGTTGGCCGCGGTCGCCGCGGTCTCGGTCCGGATCCCCTACTACGCGGAGGGGCCCGGCCCCGCGCACGAGGTCACGCCGCTGATCAGGTTCGACGACCGGCAGCGCTACGACCCGGGAGGTCGGCTGCTCTGGACCACGGTGCAGACCGAGCCCCTCACGCCGCTGGGCGCCGCGATGGCGTGGCTCGACCCGAACCGCGAGGTGATCCCCGAGGACGTCCTGTACCCCCCCGGCGTGTCGCGTGAGCAGGAAGCGCAGCGCTCGATCTCGCAGATGGACTCGAGCAAGCTCGACGCCGCCACGGTCGTGCTCGGGATCCTCGAGGACTACCCGGGGGACCACGGCGCCGGCGCGTTGGTGACGCGGACGGTCCCGGGGTGTCCCGCCGACGGGGAGCTGTTCCCCGGCGACGTGATCGTGGAGATCGACGGGCGGCCGATCGGATCGCAGCTCGCGGCGTCGCGCGCGATCGGCCGGGCTGAGGCGGGCGAGACCCTCGACTTCGTCGTGGACGTTGACGGGGAGCGCGAGGAGGCCTCGTTCGTCCGGGAGCCGTGCGGGGTCGAAGATGAACTGTTGGTCGGCGTTGCGTTGCAGGACGGCTTCCCCTTCGACGTCGCGATCGAGACCGGTGACGTCGGCGGTCCGTCGGCGGGGCTGATGTGGGCGGTGGGGCTCTACGAGCTCCTCACGCCGGACGACCTGACGGCCGGTCGTACGATCGCGGGCACGGGCACGATCGACTTCGAGGGGAACGTCGGACCGATCGGCGGGATCCGCGACAAGGTCGTGGCGGCCGAGCGGGCGGGGGCGACCCTGTTCCTGGCGCCGGCCGACAACCTGCCCGAGCTGGCCGGGGTGGACACCGGGGACATGCGGGTCGTGCCCGTGCGGACGTTCGACGAAGCCCTGGACGCGTTGGAGGCGCCCCCGACCGCGTGAGCCCGGCCACACAGTAGGCTTGGGGCGGACGCTGTCTCGCGTGGCTCGGGGGGGACACCAGCAGGATGTCGACGGTTCGCATCGCCGGAAGGCCACGCCGTTGGCCCTTCGTCGTGCTCGCGGTCGTGGTGGGCCTGTTCATCCTGCTGTCGGTCCTGTCGGGGTTCGTGATCGACGTCCTGTGGTACCGCGAGATCGACCAGAGCGCCGTCTTCTGGACGACCCTGCGCACCAAGGTGCTGCTCGGCCTGCTGTTCGGCCTGGCGTTCTTCGCGCTGCTCTACGTGAACCTGCTGATCGCGCGCAGGCTCCGCCCGACCACCCGCGTCCTCACGCCGGACCAGGAGGTCCTCGATCGGATCAGGGACCTCTCCGATCCGTTCCTCCGGTGGTTGATCCCGGCGGGCGCCGCCGTGCTCGGGCTGTTCGTCGGGATCGGCGTCTCGCGCGAGTGGCAGACGTTCCTGCTGTGGCGCCACTCCGGCGGCGTGGCGTTCCTGGATGCGAACGACGCTTCGATCCTCGATCCCGTGTTCGATCGGAACCCCGCCTTCTACATCTTCACCCTGCCGTGGCTCGAGTTCCTGCAGGGGTGGCTGTTCTCGGCGCTCGTCGGGGTCGCGATCCTCACCGCGATCGCGCACGTCCTGTGGGGCGGGATCCGGCCGCAGGCCCCCGCGTTCGCGGACAAGGTGACCCCGGCGGCCCGGGCGCACCTGTCGGTGCTGCTCGGGCTGATCATGCTCGTGAAGGCGTGGGGGTACTGGCTCGGCCGGTACGACCTGCTCACCTCCACGCGGGGCGTCGTGGAAGGCGCCTCCTACACCGACGTGAAGGCGCAGCTGCCGGCGCTCACCCTGCTCACGGTCGTCGCCGTGATCTGCGCGATCCTGTTCTTCCTCAACATCCGGCTCCGGCAGTGGGCCTTGCCGCTGATCGCGGTGGGGTTGCTGGTCCTCGCCTCGGTGCTGCTGGGGACCGCGTACCCGGCGTTCATCCAGCGGTTCCGGGTGGTCCCGAACGAGCAGGAGCTCGAGTCTCCGTACATCCAGCGCAACATCGCCGCCACCCGGCAGGCGTTCGGGCTGGACGCGTTCGACGAACAGGAACGCAACGTCGGAGGCCCGCTCACGGCCAACCAGATGCGGGACAACGAGGCCACCGTGCGGAACATCCGGCAGTGGCGGGTCCCTGTGATGCTCGAGAACTTCCAGTCGCTCGAGCGGTTCCGCCAGTACTACGACTTCTTCGACGTCGACGTGGACCGGTACCTGCTCGACGGCGAGCCTCGGGTGCTCCAGGTCGCCGCGCGGGAGATCGCGCAGGACGGGCTGGATGCCTCGGCGCAGACCTGGCAGAACATGCACCTCGCGTACACGCACGGCTATGGGGGGGTGGCGGCCCCGGTCAACACGGCGACCAGCGAGGGCCAGCCGGCGTTCACGCTGGAGAACCTCCCGCCCGAGGGCGAGCCGGCGATCGAGCAGCCGCGGATCTACTTCGGTGAGAGCAACGAGGTGAACTTCGTCGTGGTGAACACCACCACGGACGAGATCGACTTCTCCGGCGCGGCGGAGGCGGAGCCCTATCAGGGGACGGGCGGGATCCAGCTCTCGAACCTCCTCGAGCGCGCCCTGTTCGCCTGGCGGTTCCGTGACTACAACCTGCTCGTCTCGAACGCGATCACGTCGGAGAGCCGGATCATGATCTACCGGGACATCCAGACGCGCGTCCGTAAGGCGGTCCCGTTCCTGGCCTTCGATCACGATCCGTACTTCGCGATCGTGGACGGGCACCCGTCGTGGATCTGGGACGCCTACACGGTCACGGACCAGTACCCGTACTCGCAGGCGGTCGACGTCGGGGAGGCCACCGGGCAGCGTCTCGTGGGCGAGGCGAACTACCTGCGGAACCCCGTGAAGGCCGTGGTGAACGCCTACGACGGCACGATCACGTACTACGCGGACCTCTCCGAGCCGATCCTGCAGGTGTGGGCCCGGGCCTTCCCCGACCTGTTCACGCCGCGCGAGGACGCGCCCGAGGACCTCCAAGAGCATTTCCGGTACCCGGAGAACCTCTTCCAGGTCCAGGCGTTCCAGTACGCGAACTACCACGTGACGCAGCCGGCGGCCTTCTACCAGAAGCAGGACTTCTGGCAGATCCCGCACGACCCCACGATCGACGCGCAGGACACGACCGCGGCGCCGGCGATGAGCCCCTACTACCAGCTCACGCGGCTCCCCGGGCAGGACTCGGAGCGCTTCAACCTCGTGCTCCCGTTCACGCCGGCGGGCCGGCTCAACATGGTGGCGCTGATGGGGGCGTCGTCCGACCCCGACAGCTACGGGGAGGTGACGGTGTTCGGATTCCCGGAGGGGAGGAACATCGAGGGTCCCTCGCAGGTCTTCGCGCGGATCAACCAGGATCCCTCGTTCTCCGAGCGACGGACGCTGCTCGGCCAGACGGGCTCGCAGATCCTGTTCGGCGACTTCCTGGTGATCCCGATCGAGGAGTCCTTCCTCTACGTCCAGCCCGTGTACGTCCGCGCCGCGCAGGAGGCGTCGATCCCCCAGTTGACGTTCGTGGTGGTCGTGAACGGGAGCGAGGGCAACGTCTTCGTCGGCGATTCGCTCGAGGAGGCGATCGCGCTCGCCGCGGGCGGTGGGACCGGGGGCGAGCCGCCCCCCGAACCACCCGACGGAGGCGGGACCGTGGAGGAGCAGATCCAGCGCCTGCTCGCCGAGGCGACCCAGCACTTCGAGGCGGCGCAGGCGGCGCTCGACGAGGGCGACCTCGGCACGTACCAGCAGGAGGTCGACCTCGCGCAGCAGGCGGTGGCCGAGGCGGTGGCGTTGGCCGCCGGGGGAGCGGAGCCGGGGGCCACGCCGACGCCGAGCGCGTCGGCCACGCCGACTCCGAGCGCGTCGGCCACCCCCACGCCCTAGGGGCTCAGGGCTCCTGCGGGAGACGGTACGCGGGGTCGCCCTCCAGCTCGGCCACGTCCATCTGCGCCTTCTGGAGCCGGCCCGAGTAGTCCCAGTTCATCGCCTGCCAGCGCGTGAACTGATCGAGGACCCAGACCCCGGACTGACGCGATCCGTTGCCGCTCCTGCCGTTCCCACCGAAGGGGAGGTGGGCCTCCGCGCCGCTGGTCGAGTTGTTCACGCTGACCATGCCCGCGGAGACGCGCTCGCGGAACCGGAAGGCGTGGAGCGGGTCGCGCGTGTAGATCGACGACGAGAGCCCGTAGCCATGGCCGTTGGCCAGGTCCATCGCCTCGTCGAACGTGTCGAACGCGGCCACGCCCACGATCGGTCCGAAGGTCTCGGTCCGGTAGAGGTCGTCGTCGATCGTGACGCCGTCGACGATCGTCGGGTGCTCGTAGAGACCGGCCCCGGGGTCGCCGACGAACCCGACACGCGGGTTGGAGGCCGTGACGCGACCCGTACCGCTCGACCCGTGGATCGCGTGGTGGTCGCGGATCAGCTCCAACCATCCCTCGAACCGCTCCGCGAAGCGCGCGTCGATCATCGGGCCGTAGAGGACGTCGGCGGTGGGATCGCCGATCGGGGCGTCGGACACCGCCTTCGAGAAGCGCGCCAGGACGTCGTCGTGGACGTCGCGATGCACGATCGCGGTTCCGAGGGAGGTGCACCGTTGGCCGGCCGTGCCGAACCCGCTGAACAGGGCACCTTCGACCGCGAGGTCCAGGTCCGCATCCGGCATCACGACGAGCGGGTTCTTGCCGCCCAGCTCCAGGCAGGGCGTCTGCAGGTGGCGCCCGCACAGTTCACCGAGGCGCCGTCCCACGTCGGTCGAGCCCGTGAAGCCCACCTTGTCGACCAGCCCGTCGTCCAGCGCGCGCTCGAGCCCGGCGAACGTCTGGGCTCCATCCGCGAGCACCATCTGGAAGGTGCCCACCGGGAAGCCCGCGTGCAGGATCAGCTGCGCGAAGGCCTCGGCGGTCGCCGGGGCGTACTCGGCCGGCTTCCACACCACGGCGTTCCCGCAGAGCAGGGCCGGCACCAGGTACCAGGACGGCACCGCGACGGGGAAGTTGCCGGCGGTCACGATCACCGCCGTTCCGACGGGCACGCGGAAGGTGAACAGCTGCTTGTCCGGCATCTCGCTCGGGACCGTCATGCCGTAGAGCCGTCGGCCCTCCCCGAGGAAGAACGTGCACGTGTCGATCACCTCTTGGACCTCGCCGCGGGACTCCCGCAGGGGCTTGCCGATCTCCCGGGTCAGGAGCCTCGCGAGCGTCTCGGCGTTCTCCTCGACGAGCCGCCCGAGCTGCTGCACCGCGCGGCCGCGGACCGGAGCGGGAACACGGCCCCAGGCGTCGCGGGCGGCGGCGGCCGACCGGCAGGCATCCACCAGCGTCCCGGCGTCACCGAGTCGGGCTTCGGCGACCGGGTCGTCCAACGCCGCGGGGTTCGCGATCGTGCGGGTCCCCCCGGGCGCCTCGCCGAGGGAACGTGCGTCCAGGACCGAGCTGACCGTGCGCATGGGGCGATGGTACGCGCCCGTCAAGGATCGCCCCGCCGGATGCCGATAACCCTCGTCGAAAGGGGGACACATGCCGACCCAGGCGCCTGACCCGATCCGGATCCTCGCGGGGATGCGGGCACACGACGTGCGGTACATCCTCGTCGGGGGGCTTGCCGCGGCGGCGCACGGCTCGCCACTCGACTCGGACGAGGTCGAGGTCATCATCTCCGGCGACCAGGACAACCTGGAGCACCTGGCCCTCGTGCTCGACGACCTGGAGGCGAAGCCTCGCGTGGTCGCGGACGAGCACCACATGGCGTTCCAGACCGTCGCGGGCGCCTTGGACTGCGCCGAGCTGCCGATGGGCATCGTCGGGTTCGCGGACCTCTACGCCCGCGCGTCCGACGTCGACGTCGGGCAGGGCGTCGTCGTGCGCGTGGCGGCCCTGGAGGACCTCGCCGAGCTCAAGCGGGCGTCGGGCGATCTGTCCGCGGCGGCGCACCTCGCGTCGTTCCACCGGGACCCCGAGCCCGCTGAGGAGTCGGCCAAGCCCCGGCGTGTCTGGCGGCGCCCGAAGGGCGAGGTCACCACGACCGTGGACGCCGCGGCGCCCGAGGGGCAGGGCCGCGGCGATCGGCTCTGGAAGGCGCTCGAGAGCGTGGACGACTTCCTCACGGGCCTCGACGAGCGCCGGCCCCGCTCCGAGCCCAAGCCCTAGGCGGGTTCCCGCCGACCGACGTCCCCCGCTCGCCGGGCGACCGCGTGCCGGTCGCCAGGTCCCGCCACGCGGCGGACGAGAGCAGGCCCCGGTGATGGAAGAACACCGTCTGCGCGAGCGCGCGGAACCCCATGCTGCCGAACGCGCGATCGACGACGGCGTTCGGTGGTCCCAGATCGAAGGCGGCGCGGAGCGCTCGCTTCCCGAGGAAGCGCGGCGCGATGACACGGAGGGCGGTGCCGGGATCGGGGCCGCCGTCGAGGAGATGCGCGGCGATCGCGAGACCGGCGGCTCGCCCCGATCTGAGGGCCAGGTGGATGCCGCCGCCCGTCAGGGGAGAGACGAGGCCCGCCGCGTCGCCGACCAGGACGACGTCGCGGGAGGCGAACGGCCGGACGACACCGCCAACCGGGATCAGCCCGCCCCGCGTCCCGACGACCCTCGCGGGGGACAGGTCGAGCACGTCGGCGATCCGGCGACGGAAGGCGTCCAGGTCGGGGCGGACGGGGCGCCGGCACGCGATCCCCACCTGCGTGACGCCGACGCCGGGGAACGCCCATCCGAGGTAACCGGGAGCGAGGTGCCCGTCGAGGAAGACGTGGAGCCGCTCCTGGAGGTCACCCGCGCCTTCGAGCTCCACCTCGACCCCCGCGAGGAAGCGGTGGTTCACCCCGAGCCCCGCGAGACGAGCGACCCGTGAGCGAGGGCCGTCGGCGCCCACGAGGACCGCGGCGGTCCTCCGTCCGTCGAACGATCGGCCGAAGCGGAGCTCCGCCCCCGCGTCCTCGGCCCGTCGGGCCAGCTCCTCGAGCAGCCCCGACGTCTCGGTCGCCAGGAAGAAGTAGCCGGGGGAGGCGAGGTCGAGGGACCGCAGCGAGGGAGCGTACAGGCGCACGGTTCGCAGCTTGCGCGTGAGCTCGAGCGGCAGGCCCAGCTCGTCGGCGACCTCGCGGACGAGCAGCCCCGTGGTATGGAGCGCCGCGCCCGGGTGGGGCTTCCGCTCCCATACGACCGTGCGCAGCCCGCGTTCGGCGCACACCCTTGCGCACACCAGCCCCGCGAAGCTCGCCCCCGCGATCTCGACGTCGACCGGCGCCACGGGGTGGTGCCTCATCGATCCCACGAGGCCGAGCGTCACACGACGGGGGCAGCTCGGGGCGGCCGGTCACGGGAACACCACGTCGGTGCCACGCCCTCGCAACCCCCGTGGCAGCGGCCGCCGCC
>DATBJQ010000045.1:0-4042 GCA_036556385.1 Actinomycetota bacterium
TGGCCGGCCTCGCTCCGGCCGTGATCGGGATCGTCGCTTCGGCCACGATCCGCATCGGCAAGCGTGCCCTCGCGAACGGGCTGATGGTCGGTGTCGCCGTCGCGGCGTTCGTCGGGATCTTCCTGCTCCACGTGCCGTTCCCCCTGATCGTGCTGGGCGCGCTGCTGATCGGCTACGTCGGTGGCGCCCTGCGGCCGGCCCTGTTCTCGGTGGGCGTCGGTGAGGAGTTCCAGCAGGAGGAGGCGGTCGCGCTGCGCGACGACGCCTCGCCGGAGCATCCCCGGCCCTCGGTCGTACGGAGCGCGGCGATCCTCGTCGTCGGGATGGCCGTATGGCTCGTGCCGATCGCGCTCGTCGCCGCGTGGCGCGGTCCAGGCGACACGCTCACCGAGCTCGGGTGGTTCTTCTGCAGGGCGGCGCTCGTGACGTTCGGCGGGGCGTACGCGGTGCTCGCGTACGTGAACGTCGCCGCGGTCTCGACCTACGGTTGGCTCCTGCCCGGGCAGATGGTCGTGGGCCTCGGCTTGGCCGAGACGACCCCGGGACCGTTGATCATGGTCGTGGAGTTCGTCGGGTTCGTGGGCGCGTACCAGCAGCCCGGCGACCTGGAGCCGCTCGTGGCGGGCGTGCTCGGGGCGGCGATCGTGCTGTGGGCGACGTTCGTGCCGTGCTTCCTGTGGATCTTCCTGGGGGCGCCGTACGTGGAGCGGCTCCGGGGGAACCGTCGGCTCGCGGCCGCGCTCGAGACGGTCACCGCGGCCGTCGTCGGCGTGATCGCGAACCTCGCCGTGACGTTCGCGATCTCGACGTTGTTCGAGGAGGTCCGCACCGTCTCGTTCGCCGGCGGCTCGATCCCGTGGCCCGTGTGGTCCTCCGTAGATCCGTTCGCCCTCGTCGTCGCGGCGGTGAGCTTCGTCGGCCTGTGGCGGTTCCGGTGGAAGGTGGTGCCGGTCGTGCTCGTCAGCGCGCTCGCGGGGCTGATCGTGCGGGGCTGGCTGGCGCCCTAGCCGCGACGGGCCGTCATGTTCAGTCGGACGTAGTCGATCCGGTGGTCGGGCATCCGCTCGGCGACGGCGCGGACGAACGCTTCGCCCTCCTCGTCGTCCATGTCCGCGAGGAGCGAGCCCAGGCAGACGGTCTCGAGGAACGCGGGGAAGTCCCCGGCGGGGATGTCGGTGGGCTCGTCGTGCAGCCACGCCCGGACGTCGACGAACCCGGCGCGCTCCAGGCTGGCGCGCGTCTCGTCCGCGGTCGCGAACCGCTTCGTGCCGTCGAACGGATACCCCAGCTCGCGCACGATCGCGTCCATGCGAGCGATGTTGCCGGCACCACCGCACTGCGCGACGAGCCGCCCGCCGGGACGCAGCACGGCGGCGAGGTTCGCGAACAGCCGGTCGTGGTCCACGATCCAGTGGAAGGTCGCGTTCGAGAACACCGCGTCCACGGGCGCCACGGGGATCGGGTCTACCAGGTCGCCGACGACGTAGGTCACGCGGTCGCCGTAGGCCGCCAGGGTCGCGCGCGCGGCCTCCACCATCGAGGCCGAGCCGTCCAACGCGACGAGCTCGCCGCGCGGTAGGCGCTGCAGGAGCAGGGCCGTCACGCGGCCGGAGCCGCAGCCCGCGTCCAGCACGCGCTCGTCGCCGCGGAGCTCCAGGCGGTCGAGGACGGCCCGGCCCCAGCGCAGCTGCGGCTCGGAGAGCCGGTGGTAGGTGGCGGCGTCCCAGTCCCGGGGCATGCGCCCAGGCTAGCGACGCGGGCGGGCCGCCTCAGGCGGTCTCGAGCTCGGGCAGGTAGATCGACAGCGCGGCTTCCTCGACCGTGAGGATCGTCGCGTCGGATACCTCGGTCGAGTCGATGCGGCCGGCCGCGTGCTCCTGCTGGAGCGCGCGGTACCAGCCGGGCTCGTAGGACTCGAGCTGGCAGCCTGGGCATTCCGCGACCGTGCCGGGTCGGTGATGGGTGTGATCCATCGCGCGAGGGTAGCCCCGAACGCCCGCACCTGTGGGATTTCCGCGAGGATCCGCGGCGGGCGCTCGTGGAGGTAGTGCTCTTCGATCAGGACGACCTACCCCGAGGACGCCGCGCGTCCATCGTCGTTCCCCTCAGAGCGCGACGACGACGCCGAGCTCGACGGTCTGGTCGGGCGGCAGACGGAAGTAGCCGGCCGCGGTCGCCGCGTTGCGCGAGAGCAGCGCGAACAGGTGCTCGCGCCACCGTGCCATCCCGGGCCGGTCGGTGACCTGGATCGACTCCCGGCCCAGGAAGTACGTGATCGTGTCCAGGTCGACGCCCAGCCGCATCGCGACCCGCCCCGAGAGGGCCCGGGGGACGTCGGGATCCTCGACGAAGCCGAACCGCAGGATCACCTCGTGGAAGCCCTGCCCGAGGTCCACGATCTCCGTCCGCTCCATCGGGTGGACGCGGGGGCGCTCCTCGGTCATCACCGAGACGATCAGGATCTGCTCGTGGAGCGAGTCATGGTGCCGCAGGCTGGCCAGCAGGGTCGGCGGCGCGACGTGCGGCATCCCGGAGAGGTACGCGCCGGTCCCGGGCGCCCGCACCGGGGGGTGCTCGGCGAGGCTGGCGACGAACTCCCGGGACGCGAGCCCCGTCCGGATGCGCGCGCGGACGAGCCCCCGGCCGGTGCTCCACGTCGTGAAGATCGTGAACAGGACGACGCCGATCGCCAGGGGCAACCAGCCGCCGGTGGGGATCTTGAACAGGGTGGCGCCGAAGAACGCCAGGTCGACGACGAGGAAGGCCGCGCACACCGGAACCGCGCGCGCCCGGCTCCACCCCAGGCGTTCGCGGACGACGACGAAGAACAGGATCGTCGTCACGAGCATCGTGCCGCTGACGGCCAGTCCGTAGGCCGAGGCGAGGTTCTCCGAATGCCGGAACCCCACGATCAGCACGACGCACCCGATCATCAGCATCCAGTTCACCGCGGGGATGTAGATCTGGCCGATGTGCTCCTCGGAGGTGTGCTTCGTGACGGCGCGCGGGCTGTACCCGAGCTGCATCGCCTGTCGCGTCAACGAGAACGCTCCCGTGATCAGGGCCTGGGACGCGATCACGGTCGCCATCGTCGCCAGGATGACGAGCGGGAACGTCGCCCAGTCCGGCGCCATGCGGTAGAAGGGGTTGTCGATCGCGCTGGGCTGGTCCAGGAGCAGCGCGCCCTGCCCGAAGTAGACCAGGACGAGGCTCGGGAGCACGAACGCGTACCACCCAACCATGATCGGGCGGCGTCCGAAGTGCCCCATGTCCGCGTACAGGGCCTCGCCGCCGACCACGACCAGGATGACCGCTCCCAGGGCGAGGAACCCCTCGAAGCCGTTCTCGGCGAAGAACGAGACGGCGTGGCGGGGGTCGATCGCCCGGACGATGCCGGGGCGGTGCACGATCTGGAGCAGGCCGAGCACGCCGATGACCGTGAACCACACCACCATCACGGGTCCGAAGACGCGTCCGATCGAGGCCGTCCCGCGTCGCTGGACCAGGAACAGCAGCACGATGATCAGGACCGCCACCGGCACGACGACACGGTGAAGCCCAGGCGTCGCGACCTCCGTCCCCTCGACGGCCGCCAGGACCGAGATCGCCGGGGTGATCACCCCGTCGCCGTACAGCAACGCCGCGCCGAAGACGCCGATCAGCACCAGGATGCGACGGGCGTTGCGGTCGAGCGGGCCGACCCCGCGGATCAGCGCCACGAGCGCCAGGATCCCGCCCTCGCCGTCGTTGTCGGCCCGCATCACGAACCCGACGTACTTGACCGAGATCACCGCGATCAGCGACCAGAAGATCAGCGAGACCAGACCCAGGACGTTCGGCTCCGTGACCGGCAGCCCGTGGGCCACGAACGCCTCGCGCATCGCGAAGAGCGGGTTCGTGCCGATGTCGCCGTAGACGACGCCGAGCGCGGCCAGCGCGAGCCCAAGCCGGGCCGCCTCTCCCGTTCGCGTCTGTGCTCCCGGTGCCCCGCCGTTCGCGATCCCGTCCTCCGCTGGTGGACGCGTGGCGGACGATGCTAGCC
>DATBJQ010000046.1:0-1535 GCA_036556385.1 Actinomycetota bacterium
CCGTTGACGAGGACGTACGTGGCGAGATGCGCCCAGAACTCGCGCTTGCGCTCGAGCGACGCGATCGCCTGTGAGCGGAGATCGCTGCCCTCGTCGTGTGTCGTCGGGTCGGTGATCGTGCTCATCGTCACACCCCCTTCCCTTGTTCCCACGTTCCCACGCGCCTGACCTGCCGACGGGTGGCGAGTGACCCGGGATCCGTGGGACGTGCGGTTCGTCGGGCAGTTGAGGGTCCGAACGGCCCCGGTCCAGGTCCGGACGCGCTGACAACGTGAGGGTGCGAGGTCCTCTCACGTCGGTTCGAGCCGGAAGGGGGCGGGGACCATGAAGATCGAGTACGTGCACGCATCGAAGTTCGGCAACGGGGCCGCGGTCGCCGAGGAGTTCCAGCGGCAGATGGCCGCGAGAGGCGTCGAGGTCGACCTCCACCACGTCCGCGACGTGAAGCCGACGGAGCTGCCGCCCGCCGACCTGTACGTCTTCAGCTCGCCCGGGCGGATGGGCAAGCCGATCCGCGGGATGCGGCGGTTCCTGAAGGACCTGCGGCTGCCCGCCGGAACGAGGTACGCGCTCCTCACCACCGAGATGGCGCCGCGGCCGGACAAGAAGACCGGACGCATGCCCACCGATGAGGAGATCTGCCGGTACCAGCGCGTTCGCCCGATCATGCACGAGCTGCTGCAGGGCAAGGGCCTGGTCGCGGTGGACGAGGACAAGGTCTACGTGACCGAGATCAAGGGACCCTTGGAGGAAGGATGGCAACGCACGGTGGAAGCGTTCGCGGGCAGGCTTCCGGCCGTCGAACGAACTGGAGCCTGAAGGCCCTCGTCGGCAGCGGCGACAAGATCGTGCTCGCGACGCTGCCGTTCGTGATCGTCGGCGTGATCCTGAACGCGGCGTTCCCGTCGGTGTTCTCCGTGGGGGGTCCGCCGGAGGCGCTGCGCGTGATCTCGATCGTCGTGTCGATCGTCGGGGTCGCGGTCTGGCTGTGGTCGGCCGCGCTGATCCTCCTGCGGGTACCGCGCGGAGAGCTGATCACGACCGGGCCGTTCGCGTGGGTGAAGCACCCGATCTACACGAGCGTGGCGCTGTTGGTGATCCCGTGGGTCGGGTTCCTGCTCGACACGTGGCTGGGGGCGGTGCTCGGCATCGTGCTCTACCTGGCATCGAGGAGGTTCGCGCCCGGAGAAGAGGCCGAGCTCTCGAGGACGTTCGGCCCGGCCTGGGACCGGTACGCGGCCTCCGTGAAGCTCGCGTGGCTGTAGGACCCTTCGAGCGCCACCGAGATCACCGAGCTGCGATCGTCCGGGTCGAACGCTCGTCGTGCGCGAGCTCACGCCGTGGCAGTCGTTCGCGGGGATGCTGCGCTGCCAGCGGCTTCATGCCGAACAGGAAGCGGGTGACGTTCGTGCGCTTCACGACGGTCTCGTAGAGCGCGACGGTCGCGAGCAGCGAGCCTGCGGTCACCAGCACGAACCCGGGGAGCGCCGGCAGCGTGAACGCCGTCAGCACCGCGTACGCGACCACGATGATCA
>DATBJQ010000047.1:0-11841 GCA_036556385.1 Actinomycetota bacterium
TCGCTGCCGTCGCCGAGCTCCATCCGAACGCTGCCCTCGAGCACGACGGCCACCTCCCGCTGCTCGGGGGTCCAGGTCATCGGCTCGGGCGAGCCGGTGACCCGGGTCATGCCGGCCCAGATCGGTCCCTCGTGGATCAGCTCGTGCATCTCGCTGCCCGGGACGTCCGGATCGGGTTCCCACTCCGTCGTCTGGGCACGCGCCACCAGTACCGCCGCCGGCAGCTCCATCGGATCCCTCCTCGGTCCGTGATCCTCCGATGGGACGATAGTCCGCCGACCGTCGGTACACTGCTGGACCGAGCACGAAGGAGTCCCTCCGATCGCGATCGAATCCACGTTGCTGATCGTCAAGCCCGACGGCGTGCGCCGCGGGCTGGTCGGCGAGGTGTTGCGCCGGGTCGAGGCGAAGGGCCTCACGATCGCGCGCATGGACCTGCGCACGATCCCGCGGTCGACGGCCGAGGAGCACTACGGCGAGCACCGCGACAAGCCGTTCTTCGACGAGCTGGTGGACTTCATCACCGGCGGGCCGGTGGTCGTTGCCGAGATCTCCGGTGAGGACGCGATCGCGTGCTGGCGGACCGTGATGGGCCCCACGAACCCGGTCGAGGCGGCGCCGGGCTCGATCCGGGGCGACCTCGCCACCGTGATCGGCGAGAACGTGGTCCACGGCTCGGACTCCCCGGCCTCGGCCGAGCGCGAGCTGAAGCTCTTCTTCGGCGATCGGGACTGACGCTCCGGTGGTGACGGGTCTCCAGGGCGCCTTCGAGCGCGTCGGCGCCGCGATCGAGCATCAGCTCCCCGTGACCCACGCTCCGGGGCTCGTGCTCGCGATCACGGATCGGGAGGAGATCCTCGGCGTGGTGTGCCGCGGGATGGCCGACGTCGCCGCGGGCACCCCGGTCCGGCCCGAGACCCGGTTCCAGATCGGCTCGATCTCGAAGTCGTTCGCCTCCCTCATCGTCCTGCAGGAGGTCGAGGCCGGACACCTCGATCTCCACGTGTCCGTGAACCGGATCCTGCCCTGGCTCGAGCTGCCCGAGCCCTTCGGGCCGGTCACGCTGCACCACCTGATGACGCATACGGCCGGCTTGATGATCGGGACCGAGGACGCTCCGACGCAGGCCGGCGCGTTGCACCGGCTGCGGACCAACCCGCCCACCACGGCGCCGGGGGAGCGGTACCTCTACTCGAACGACGGCTGGAAGATCGTCGGAGCCTGCCTCGAGGAGGTGACGGGCGTCAGGATCGACCGGCTGCTGCAGGAGCGGATCCTCGGACCGCTGGGCATGACCTCGGCGGCGGGGGCGATCGTCGACACCGACTGGGACGGCGTGGCCGTCGGCTACGAGCCCCTGTACACCGACCGGCCGGTGCAGCTGCGGCACCCGCTCCGGCCGGCGCCCCGGATCGTCAGCTTCACGGCCGACGGCTCGATCGTGTCGAACGTCGTGGACATGTGCGCCTACGCGCGGCTGGTGCTGGCCGGAGGGGACGTCGACGACGGCCGTGGGGGGCGCATGCTGTCCGACGCGATGTTCGCCGAATGGGTCGAGCCGCGTGTCGACGACGGCGAGGGCGGCACCTACGGATACGGCCTCTGGACCGAGGAGGTCGACGGCGTCCGGTGGATCGCGCACAGCGGCGGCATGGTCGGGTACACGGCCTATCTGGCCGTCACGCCCGACGAGGGTCTCGGGTGCGTGATCCTCCGCAACGGGTCCGGGAGCGGGATGTACCAGCTGCTCGGTTCGTCGCTCGCGACCGTGCGAGCAGCGCTGGCCGGGTCGGCGCTCCCGCCGGTCCCGATCCCGCCGCGGGCGACCCACGTGCCGCACGCGGAGGACTTCGTGGGGCGGTACGAGGGGGAGGACGGTCGCGTGCTCGAGTTGGAGGCGCTCGAGAGCGAGTTGCGCCTGGCGATGGGGCCGGTCCGTGTCGTGCTGGAGCAGGACCCGCTCGCGTGGGAGCCGGCGGACACGTTCCTCGTGCCGCACGACGCGCTCGAGCGCTACCCGCTCGTGTTCGGCAGGAACGAGTCCGGCCGCGTGGTCGAGGCCTTCCACGGCGACACCTGGTTCCGCGGCGAGGCGTACGACGGCCCCGGGCCGGAGCCTGCCCCCGAGGCGTGGCGACGGCTGCCGGGCCTGTACCGGAACGACGATCCGTGGAGCCCCGTGCTGCGGATCGTCCTGCGGAAGGGACGGCTGGCGCTCCAGTGGCCGTCGGCAGCCAGCGACGAGGACCCGGAGCATGAGCTCGTCCCGCTCGAGGACGGCTGGTTCGCGGCCGGGACCGTCCGCGATCCCCGGCGGATCCGGTTCCTCGGCGAGACCGCCGGCGGTGTACCCGCGGTGGCCGAGTTCAACGGCGGCCAGTGGTTCCGGTCGCCCGAGGACTGACGCGGCTCAGTCGGTCGCGGCCAGGACGAGCGCCAGCGCGAGGAACCACGCGCCGCCCGCCACCCCGCCCAGCGTGAGCCATCGGCGCCGCGGGGTGCCGCGTTGGTACGCGAACAGGATCCAGCCGACCAGGCATCCGACCCAGAGCACGAGCCAGGCGAGACCGGTCTGGGTCTCGTCCGCGAGGTCGAGATCGCGCTCGTCGCGTCCGACCACCGCCACGACGATGCCGACCGCGAACAGGCCGGCGAGCGCCAGCCCCAGGGCGATCGCGAGATGCAGGATCGTCCAGCCGGGCCGGCCCTGTCGCCACGCGGGCCGGTCCGCCAGGTCCTCGCCGACCGCCGGTGCGACGGGCGCGGGTGTCGGCCCCGAGCCCCAGGCGCCGGGCTCGGGCGGAGGCGGTGGAAGGGCGCCCATCACCCGGAGTGTGGCACGCGACGCGGGGCCTCAGTCGTCGGCGGGTTCACGGGTGGACGGCATCGCGGCGGAGATCACCATGCCGAGGCCCGCGCCACCGACGGTGTCGTGCGGCAGGTGCGCCCCGACGTACATCCGGCCGAAGGCCGTCACCGCCACGACGAGGACGAGCACCGGGCGCGCCCAGCCCGGCAGGTCGTGGTCGGCGAGGATGAACGCGGTCGTGGTGGCGACCGCGCTGTGCCCCGACACCCACCCGAGGTCCCCCTCGATCCTCTCGCGCGTGATCACGTCCTCGAGGACCCCGGCGGGCCGGGCACGGCCGCCGTAGGGCTTGATCGCCTTGGCCCCGAACCACGCGAGCGTGCCGCCCACCAGGAGCGTGGCGGCCAGCCGTCGCCGGCCGGCCAGGAAGGCCACCGTGGCGATCGCGGGCACCGTGCCGAAGGTGCCGGCCTGCATCACGGCACGGACCGGGATCGCCCAGGCGTCCGGGGCGTGGTTCGCCATACGGAACAGGCGCTCCTCGTAGGGCGGCAGCTCCCCGCGCTTCGCCTCTGCATAGCTGCCCGCCAGCAGCACGACACCGGCGACGGCGCGCGCGACGCGGCGCGCGGCTCCGGGTCGGGACACCGCTCAGCTCGGTTCGGTCTCGCTGACGCGACCCACGCTCTCACCGTAGGCCCAGACGTCGAACTCGTCGGGCTGCAGGCCGAGCGCCGTGAGCGCGGTGTTGACCTGGCTGCGATGGTCGCTCGAGTGATGGACGACCTGGGCCCACCGGATCCCGAGCGCGGCGGAGGTGGAGCTCCCGTCCGGGCGATGCCGGACGACCTGCCGATCGTCGTCGACCGGTCCCTCCGCGAGCAGGACCTCCCACCCGGCGGCGTTCTCCGCGAGCGTCGACCGGAGGGCCGCGACGTCGAGCGTGGTCTCGTCGAGCTCGGTCGAGCCGAAGCGTCCGCCGCTGATCACCCACAGGTAGGAGCAGTCCGCGGCGATCGTGTGGCGGAGGGTGTCCAGGATCGTCCCGTACGTGCCCGGGACCTCCGTGGCCAGCTGGTCCTCGCCGAGCTCGGCGCAGGCCGCGAGCTGGTTGTCGGTCGCCCACAGGTGGTGGCGGATCGCGTCCTGCTGCATCCCCGTCACGCGACCTTCCGGAACGCGATCGCCGCGTTCTGCCCCCCGAAGCCGAACGAGTTCGACAGGGCGAGCGTCACGTCGAGATCGCGGGCCTCGTTCGGCGTCACGTCCAGGTCGCAGTCCGGGTCGGGCGTCTCGTAATGGATCGTGGGCGGGATCCGGCCGTGGGCGATCGCCAGCGCGCAGGCGGCTCCCTCGACGGCGCCGGCCGCGCCGAGCATGTGGCCGGTCATCGACTTCGTGGACGACACGGCGACCCGGTGCGCGACGTCCTCGCCGAGCGCGGCCTTGATCGCCGCGGTCTCCGAGGCGTCGTTCAGCGGTGTCGACGTGCCGTGCGCGTTCACGTAGGTGACCGCACCGGGTTCCTCCTCCGCGTCGGCCAGCGCCCACCGCATCGCCAGCGTGGCGCCCGAGCCCTTCGGGTCGGGTGCGGTGATGTGGTACGCGTCGGCGGACGCTCCGTAGCCCGCCACCTCGCAGTAGACGCGGGCGCCCCGCGCTCGCGCGTGCTGCTCCGACTCGAGGATCAGCGCGCAGGCGCCCTCGGACAGCACGAACCCGTCGCGCGCCGCGTCGAACGGCCGCGACGCCGTCTGCGGGTCGGGGTTCTTCGTCAGGGCCGTCATCTGCGCGAAGGCCGCGACCGTGAGCGGCATCGTGGCGGACTCGGCGCCGCCCACCACGCACAGGTCGAGCGAGCCCTCCTGGATCTTCCGCGTCCCCTCGCCGATCGCGTGGTTCGACGACGCGCAGGCGGAGATCGTGCACAGGTTCGGGCCGGTGAGCCCGTAGATCATCGCGATGTGCCCGGCGGGCGCGTTCGCCATCAGCATCGGGACCATCATCGGGGAGACGCGGCGCGGGCCTTTCTCTTTCAGCACGTCGTACTGGCGCAGCAGGGTCTCGATGCCGCCGATCCCGGTGGCGAAGACCGCGCCGCCGCGCTCCGAGCGCACCTCCGGATCCCCCGCGTCGTCCCATGCCATCTTGGCCGCGACGATCGACAGCTGCGTGAAGCGGTCGGTCCGCCGGATCTCCTTGGTGTCGAGCCAGGGCGAGGGGTCGAAGTCGGGGACCTCGCCGGCCACGCTCACGGGCAGGTCGTCGTGGTCGAACCGTGTGATCGTGCGCACGCCGTTGCGACCACCCGTCAGCCCCTGCCAGAAGTCGTCGACGCCGGTGCCGACCGGCGTGACGGGGCCGATGCCGGTGATGACGACGCGCGGACGTTCGGACACGGTGCCTCCGTGGGGGTCGAGGGATCAGCTGACGCCGAGCTTGGTGGACACCATGTCGATGGCCTGCCCGACCGTCTTGACCTGCTCCATCTCGTCCTCGGGGATCTCGATGCTCCACTCCTCCTCGAGGGCGAGCACGGCCTCGACGAGGTCGAGCGAGTCGGCGTTCAGGTCCTCCTGGAAGCGCGCGTCGGGCACCACCTGCGCCTCGTCCACCGCGAGCTGTTCCGCGAGCACCTTCTTGACCCTGGTCTCGATCTCCGCACGGTCGGTCATCTGCACGTTCCTCCTGGTCGTCGCCCTCGATCCGCCACAGCCTAGTGCCTAGGCGGTCAGCCCACCGTCCACCGGGATCACGGCGCCGTTCACGTACGACGCCTCCTCGGACATCAGGAACCGGACCACGGCCGCGACCTCGTCGAGGTGCGCCGCCCGGCCGAGCGGCGTCTGGTCGACGTAGTAGGCACGGGCCTCGTCGGTCAGGTGGGACGTCATCTCCGTGTCGAGCAGCCCCGGGCAGAGCGCGTTCACGGTGATGCCCTTCGTGCCGACCTCGCGTGCGAGCGAGCGCGTCAATCCGACGAGGCCCGCCTTCGTGGCCGCGTAGACGGTCTGCCCGGCGTTGCCGTGCAGCGCGACGGCGCTCGACATGTTCACGACGCGGCCCCACTTCTCGCGGAGCATCCCCCGGAGGGCGGCCTGCGAGCAGAGGAACGCGCCACGCAGGTTCGTGGCCATCGTCTGCTCGTAGACGTCCATCGGGTACTTCAGCAGCAGGCCGTCGCGCGAGAGCCCGGCGTTGTTCACCAGCCCGGTCACGTTGCCGGCCTCGTCCGTGACTCGACGGAAGGCCTCCTGCACGCTGGTCTCGTCGGTGACGTCGAGCGCGACGGCCAGCCCCGGGGTCCCGGCGGCCTCGAGCGAATCGAGGGTCTCCTTCGCGTCCTGCTCGCTCGTCCGGAAGCCGATCGCCACGGTCCACCCGGCCTGCGCGAGCGCCACGGCGCAGGCGCGGCCGATCCCACGCGAGCCCCCGGTGACGACGGCGACGCGGGAGGTCACGCGTCCACCTTCGGCCTGTCGGCCGGGAGGGTCCAGCGCATCACCGTGGCACCCCACGTGAGCCCGGCGCCGAACGACGTGAACAGCACCAGGTCACCCTCGCGCATCCGTCCCGCGCGGTAGGCGCGGTCGAGCGCGATCGGGATCGAGGCGGCGCTCGTGTTGCCGACCTCGGCCACGTCGACGACCGAGCGCTCGAGCGGGATCCCGAGACGCTCGGCGACGGCGATCATGATGCGGGCGTTCGCCTGGTGGGGGATCAGCAGGTCGACGTCGTCGGGCGTGTGGCCGTTCTTCTCGAGGACCTGGCGGCAGGCGGCGGCCATCTCGGTGACCGCGCGTTTGAAGACCTCCCGGCCGTTGGGCATCGTGATGTTGTGGCGGCCGTCCGCCACGGTCTGCGGCGTGGCGGGTTCGCGCGAGCCCCCCCCGGGCATCATCAGGATCTCCGCGGCGCGACCGTCGGCCCCGAGCACCGTGCCCTCGATCCCAGGTCGGTCGATCGCCTGGAGCACGGTGGCCCCGGCGCCGTCGCCGAACAGCACGCACGTCTGGCGGTCGCTGAAGTCGAGGATGCGGCTGAAGACCTCGCTCCCGATGAGCAGGATCGTGTCGGCCGCGCCGGCCTCGATCATCGACGTGGCGGTCATGAGGCCGTACGAGAAGCCGGCGCAGGCCGCGTTCACGTCGAAGGCGGGGCACGAGAGCCCGAGCTTCTGCTGGACCCACACGGCCGTCGACGGGAACGGCGTGTCCCCGGTCACGCTGGCGCAGACGATCACGTCGAGCTGCTCGGGGGAGACGCCCGCGGTGTCCAGAGCGACCCGGGCGGCCTCCACGGCCAGGTCGGACGCGTAGACGCCCTCGTCGACGAAGTGGCGCGCCTCGATGCCGGTGCGCTCGCGGATCCACTCGTCGGTGGTCTCCACCTTGTCCTCGAACCAGGTGTTCGGGACCACGCGGGGGGGAAGCGACGAGCCGACGCCGGTGATGGTGGCGTGTCTGGTCACGGCCTCGCAGCTTATCGGACGGGCGGAGCCGAGCCCCGTCAGGAGGCGAGGGCCTGGGCGTCGTCGGGCGAGCCGACGGCCACGGCCCGGATCTCCGGATCGATCCGCTTCTGGAGCTTGGTCAGGACGTCGCCGGCGCCTGGCTCGACGAACGTGGTGGCCCCGGCGGCGGCGAGGGCACGGGCGCAGTCCTCCCAGCGGACCGGGGAGACGACGTGGCGCCGGAGGAGGGTGCGGAGCTCGTCCGGGTCGTCGACGAGCGTGCCTGCGACGTTCTCCGCGACGGGGAAGCGCGGCGGCGCGAACGGGAGCGCGTCGATCGCCTCGGCGATCGCCGGGGCCGCCGGCTCCATCAACGGAGAGTGGAACGCACCGGCGACCTGCAGGCGGACCGCGCGGGTCTTCCGCTCCTTCGCGAGCCGCTCGAGACGCTCGATCGCGGGCACGGAGCCGCTCGCCACCATCTGGACGGGGCTGTTGAGGTTGGCGACCAGCAGGACGTCGTCGTCGCGCACCTCGTCGCAGAGCGCTCCTGCGGCGTCCGCGTCGACGCCCAGGAGCGCCGTCATCGTGCCGGGGTTGGTCTCGCCGGCGCGCCGCATCGCCTCGCCGCGGACCACGACCAGGCCGAGCGCGTCGGGCAGCGACAGGACGCCCGCGGCGACCAGGGCCGCGAACTCGCCGAGCGAGTGGCCGGCCACCCCGACCGGCTCGGGCAGGCCCTCGGCCCCGCAGACGGCGAAGGCCGCGAGGCCGACGGCCAGGAGGGCGGGCTGCACGAAGTCGGTGGTGGCCAGGGCTGTCTCGTCGTGGCAGCCGGCGACGACGTCCCTGCCCATCGCCGCCGATGCCTCCTCGAGGACCGCTCGGCCCGCGGCGTGCCCGGCCCACGGATCCGCCATGCCGAGGGATTGGGAACCCTGACCGGGGAAGACGACCGCGGGTCCGCTCATGGCCGAGGAGCCTACCGACCGCCGGGGCCGCGAGCCCCGTGGCGACCTGTGACGGCCCTGTGGTTTCTCGCTCCCGACGACCCCTCAGGTTGCCAGCCTCGCGGCACCCCTGTTGAATGACGCGGAGCCCATGGCCGAGAGGGTTCAACGAACATCTTCTTCCCCCACGTCCCAGAACCAAGGGACGGAGGGGGTACTCGGGTTCCTTGGTCGCGACATGGCCGTCGACCTCGGGACCGCGAACACGCTCGTCTACGTTCGCGGCCGCGGGGTGGTGCTGAACGAGCCGAGCGTCGTCGCGATCAACACCCTGACCGGAGCCATCCTTGCCGTGGGCGCCGAGGCCAAGCGCATGATCGGGCGCACGCCGAGCCACATCCAGGCCGTCCGCCCGCTGAAGGACGGCGTGATCGCCGACTTCGACGTCACGGAGAAGATGCTGCGCTACTTCATCCAGCGCGTGCACAAGCGCCGATTGCTCGCGAAGCCTCGCGTCGTCGTCTGCGTCCCGTCGGGCATCACCGGCGTCGAGCAGCGCGCCGTCGAGGAGGCCACGATCGCCGCCGGCAGCCGCCGCGCCTACATCATCGAGGAGCCGATGGCCGCCGCGATCGGGGCCGGGCTCCCGATCCACGAGCCCACCGGCAACATGGTCGTCGACATCGGCGGCGGCACCACCGAGGTGGCGGTGATCTCGCTCGGCGGCATCGTCACCAGCACCAGCATCCGGATCGGCGGCGACGAGCTGGACGAGGCGATCATCCAGCACGTCAAGAAGGAGTACTCGCTCCTGCTCGGCGAGCGCACCGCCGAAGCGATCAAGCTCGCGATCGCATCGGTCTATCCGATGCCCGAGGAGCTCGTCGCCGAGATCAAAGGCCGCGATCTGGTGAGCGGCCTGCCCAAGACGATCACGATCACGGCCGAAGAGATCCGCCGGGCGATCGAAGAGCCCGTGAACGCGATCATCGACGCCATCAAGACGACGCTCGACCGGACCCCCCCGGAGCTCTCGGCCGACATCATGGACCGAGGCATCGTCCTCACCGGCGGTGGAGCGCTCCTGCGCGGCCTCGACAAGCGGCTGCGTCACGAGACCGGCATGCCGGTCCGTATCTCCGACACGCCCCTCCAAGCTGTGGTGCTCGGCTCCGGGAAGTGCCTGGAGGAGTTCGAGGTCCTGCAGCGGGTCTTGGTGAGCCCGAGCAGCCGGAGGTAGGTTCGGGCCGTGGCCGTCACGCGCCCTCGTCCGCGCAGCACGCGCCTGCTCGTCGCGAGCCTGGTGTGCGCGTCCCTCGCGATCATCACCCTGGACTACCGGCAGGGGACCGAGGGGCCCCTCGCCGGGATCGGTCGCTCTGCCCAGGCGGTGATGAGCCCGCTGCAGGAGGCGGTGACCAGCGTCACGCGCCCGGTCACCGACTTCTTCAGCGGCCTGGCGCACCTCCCGTCCCTCCAGGAGGAGAACGAGCGGTTGACCGAGCAGGTGGCCGACCTCCAGACGCAGATCGTCGGCTACGAGGAGCTCCAGGGGCGGCTGGCCGAGCTCTACGACCAGTTGGGGCTGCGACGGACCCTCGACCCCGGCGCCAGGTCCGCCGTGGTGATCGCCAGCGGGCTCGACGCCTTCAGCTGGACGATCACGATCGACAAGGGCTCGGACGACGGCATCCAGGTGGAGCAGCCGGTCGTCACCGGCAGCGCCGGCTCCCCGCGGCTCGTCGGACACGTGATCTCGGTGAGCTCCACCCAAGCAGAGGTGCAGCTGATCCTCGACCGGAACTCCACCGTCGCCGCGCGTTTGAGCGGATCGGGTGAGGTCGGGGCCGTGCACGGCCAGGGCGACGAGGACCTGCGTATGGAGGACGTGTCCCTCGGCACCGACATCGACCTGACCGGCGACCCCGTCGAGGTGTCGACCGTCAGCTACCAGGTCAGCGGCCAGAGCGGGATCTATCCGCCGGGGATCCTGATCGGGACCGTGTCCAAGGTCTACGAGTCGCCCAACGGCCTGCAGACGTCGGTCTCGATCCGGCCGGCGGTCGACTTCTCGGCGCTCGAATACGTGTTGGTCCTGAGCTCGGAGACGGGCGAGCTCGCCGGCGAGGGCGGGTAGGTGCTCCGTCGTGTCCTGGTCCTGGCCGCGGTGATCGTGACGGCGCTCCTGCTCCAGTCCACCGTGTTCGGGGAGCTCCGGCTGCTCGGTGTCCGCCCCGAGCTCCTGTTCCTGGTGACGATCGCCGTGGCGCTGCTCGAAGGCCCGAACGAGGGCGCCGTCGTGGGCTTCGCAGCCGGGCTCGCGCAGGACTTCCTGATGAACCAGCCGAAGGGGATCACGGCCCTCACGCTCACGCTGGTGGGGTACGGGGTCGGCATGAGCCGGCAGTTCCTGGTCTCGGCCTCGCCGCTGCTCCCCACCGCGATCGTGTTCGGCGCGACCGCGATCGGCATGGCCTTCTACGAGATCGTCTCGTTCCTCCTCGGCAACTTCGAGGCGTCCGTCGGCTACGGCATCAAGGTCGCGCTGCTCACCGCGCTGTACAACGCGGTGCTCACCCCGATCGTCTACCCGCTCCTCCGCCGCCTGCTGGAGACGTCGCGCCCACACAAGGTGGTGCGGTTCTGATGGAGCGCTCCTCGTCGCGGCTCCGCGTCCTCGCCTTGCTGGTCGCCCTGATGTTCGTGGCGCTCACCACCCGCCTCTGGTACCTGCAGGTGCTCGCCGCCGACACCTACAAGGACACGGCCGTCGACAACAGCATCCGGTTCGCCTACACGGACCCGCTGCGCGGCCTGATCCTGGACGCCTCGGGCGATCCGATCGTCGCGAACCAACCGAGCCTCGAGATCCGCGTGACACGCGATGCGCTGGGCGACGAAGCCGAGGCCGTGATCCTCCGCCTCTCCGAGCTGATGAACGTCTCGGTGACCGACCTGCGCGACCGGCTCGAGGACGACCGCTACTACCCGTTCCAGGCCGTCCCGGTCGCCGAGTTCGTCCAGGCCGCGGATGCGGAGCCCGGTCGCGCGACCCGCGGCGAGAAGGTGAAGCTCTACATCGAGGAGCACCCCGAGCTGTTCCCCGGGGTCGAGGTCCTGCCCGTCGGGGTCCGCAGCTATCCCGAGGGGAGCCTGGCGGCCCACCTCGTGGGGCAGGTCGGCCTGATCACCGCCGAGGACTACGAGCGGCTCAAGGTACGTGGGTACGGGCAGAACGACACGGTCGGGCGCGCCGGTCTCGAGCTCGCGTACGAGCGCTGGCTGCGGGGCACGCGCGGCGTCCAGAAGTTCATCGTGAACTCCGACGGCGAGGTGATCCGCGCCCTGGGCTCGGAGCCGCCGCTCCCCGGCGGCAACGTGCACCTGACGATGGACATCGACGAGCAGGCCACGGTCGAGGAGGCCCTCAGCAGCGGGCTCGAGCAGGCCCGCGGGCTCACCGACTCACAGGGGCTGTCGCTGCGCGCCAACGCGGGAGCCGTGGTGGTGATGGACGCGGACACCGGCGCGATCCGCGCGATGGCCTCGCTGCCGACGTTCGAGCCCTCGTGGTACGTGAAGGGGCTCACGGACCGGCAGGCCGACTACGTCAACAACGAGGACCTGGC
>DATBJQ010000048.1:0-26456 GCA_036556385.1 Actinomycetota bacterium
CCACGATCGACCACGTCCGGGCCGTGCTCGACGCGATGGCCTGATCGACGACCGGCGCTCCACGGCTTGACCGGCCGCCACGCCCCTGCCACGCTGCGCCACAGCGCCGCAGGTGGCGAGGATGAGACACGCTGAGCGGTCCACGAGCGACCCGGAACGACGAGGGCTCTTCGTCGGCATCCTCGCCTACCGGTGGGTCACCCTCGCCTGGATGTCCACGCTGGCGCTCGTCGTCCACGAGGACTTCGCGCATCCCGCCGTCGCGTACACGGCGATCGGCGTCACGATCGCGTGGAACGTCTGGTTCACGATCGTGGGGGGCTGGGCCGATGCGACCTCTCGCTGGATCGACCTCGCGCTGGCCACGGCGCTGTTGCCGCTCTCGGGCTACGTCATGGAACCGGGAACCGCGGGTGGCACCGCTCCGTTCTTCGCCACGTCGTACCCCGCGGCGGCAGCCCTCACGATCGGCGCCAGCGGGACGCCCGCGACCGGCCTGGCGGCCGGGAGCGTCCTGAGCCTCGGGTTGATCCTCAGCAGGCCCGTCAACGGCATCGACCTGCTGGAGATGCCGGCGGGGGGCTGGGCGAACCTGGTGAACGGCGTCGTGTACTACCTGACCGCGGGTGGAGCCGCGGGCCTCGTGTCCCGCGCGCTCTCGCGGTCCTCGGCCCAGCGGTCGGCCGCGATCGAGGAAGCGGCCCGCGAGCGCGAGCGCACGGCCCGCCTCGCGGAGCGCGACGCCCTCGGGCGAGAGATCCACGACTCGGTGCTCCAGGCGCTCTCCCTGCTGGGCAAGCGCAGCCGCGAGCTCGGGGAACGGCCCGACGTCACCGTGGACGAGGTCCGAGCCCTCCTCGAGGATGCCGGCAGGCAGGAGCAGCAGCTCCGCACGCTCCTCAGCGAGCCGAGAGAGCCGCCGCCGCCCGGCGCGGTCTCCCTGCGGGTCGCGCTGGAGGCGGCGGCGTTCGGCGTCCAGGGGCCGCCCGTCACCGTCGCCGTGGACGCGGGGACCTGGCTCGACGCCGGCGACGTCGAGTTCCTGGCCGCCGCCGTCCGTCAGGCACTCGACAACGCCTGCACGCACGCTCGCGCCACCCGGGTCACGGTGTTCGCGGAGCGGCTCGACGGCGAGGTGGTCGTGTCGGTGCGCGACGACGGCATCGGGTTCGTGCTGGACGAGGCGACGCTGGAGCGGGAGGGGAAGCTGGGCATCCTCAAGAGCATGAAGGGCCGCATCGAGGAGCTGGGTGGCCGGATGGAGCTCCGCTCGGCCCCCGGGCTCGGGACGGACGTGGAGTTCCACGTGCCGGTCGAACGAGGAGGACCCGATGGCTGATCCGCACGACCCCGACGTCGTCGACCCGCCCGACGGGCCGCGGGACGAGGCCGAGGACCCGGTCCGCGTCCTGATCGTCGACGATCACCCGGTCTGGCGCGAAGCGATCCGCACGGACCTGGAGTCCGCCGGCGCCGTGGTCGTCGGCGAGGCGGAGGACGGAGGGCGGGCGATCGAGCTCGCCCTGGAGCTCCGCCCCGACCTCGTCCTGATGGACCTGCAGCTCCCGACCGTGTCGGGTACGGACGCGACGCGGCGCATCACCGAGTCTGCGCCCGAGGTGCGGATCCTGGTGCTGTCGGCGAGCGGCGAGGAAGCCGACGTCCTCGAGGCTGTGAAGTCCGGGGCCGGGGGCTACGTGCTGAAGTCGGCGACCGGCGCGGAGATCGCGGAGGCCGTCCGGCGCGTCGCCGCCGGTGAGCCGGTCTTCACACCGGGCCTCGCCGGCCTCGTCCTGCTCGAGTTCCGCCGCGTGAGCGACCCGAAGGGCGGGCCGTCGCCCTCCGACGAACCCGCCCTCACCGCGCGGGAGAACGAGGTGCTCCGGCTCGTGGCGAAGGGATACACGTACCGGGAGATCGCGGAGCGCCTGTACATCAGCGAGAAGACGGTCCAGAACCACGTCCGCAACATCCTCACCAAGCTCCACCTGCGCAAGCGGTACGAGCTGATGCGCTACGCGATCCAGCGGGGGTTGGACCGGGCGCCGGAGTGACGCCGGCGACCGGCTCGGGGTCGAACCCGGCCGCGTCGCCGACCTGGAGCGTCGCCGACGCGCTCTTCGCGATCGCCCGGCATGCCAGCCGCCCGGGTCCCTGGCCGTCACAGGCCAGCAGCATGTCCGCGTAGAGCTGCCGGTCGGCCGCCGCTCGATCGCCGACGCCGAACCGGACGAGGTCGTAGCCGTAGTCGTGCGTCCGGCACGCGTCGCCGAAGCTCCAGAACGGACCGTCCTCCGTGAGCGGCCCGCTGCACGATCCCCCCGCGCCGGCGGGCTTCTCGTACCGGTAGCCGGCCGTGGTCAGGATCAGACGCGGGCGGTACCCGAGGAGTTCGACGAACCCCTCCGGCGGGCAGGCGCGCCCGGTCAGGTAGTCGTCCGTGACGGCCGGGCCGGCCACGCACACCGAGGAGCCGCCCGCGTGGACGACCGGCGCCCCGGCGAGCGACCACACGCCGACGAGCACCACGAGCCCGACCACGACCCCGATCCGCAGCGTCCAGACCTTCGCCCTGCGGTCGATCCTGCGAACGAGCGGCGTCCCGGCCATCGCGCACCTCCTGTCCCCGGAGGTTCGCCCACGGCGTCATCCACGGGGAGACGCGGAACCGCCCAACCGTCGGGAGGGATCGCCCATCTTCGGATGGGCACTTCCGGCACCGGGGGTCGGCCGGCCCGGCCGGACGACGCTCAGCCGCCGGTGATGCCGGCGAGCGTGGACAGGTCGCCGAGCTCCGCGATCGGGTTCGGCAGGACGAAGAAGGCGATGAGCGCGGCCGTGGCGAGGGCGACCACCGCCGTGATCAGCCAGGACGACCGGAGCGTCTCGCCCGGCGCCGGATCCTGGAAGATCATCGCCCGCGGGACCGAGAAGTAGTAGTAGATGCTGACCACCGAGTTCACGAGCATCACCACGGCCAGCGCCACCCCGAGCCCGCCGCGGTCGATCGCCGCCCGGAAGATCAGCAGCTTCGCCCAGAACCCGCCCGTGGGCGGCACGCCGGCGAGGGAGGCCATGAACACGGTCATGCCGACCGCGATCACGGGAGCGATCCGGACGAGCCCGGCGAGGTCCGCGATCATCAGCTGCGGGTGGCGGCGACTGACGGCCGTGGCCACCGCGAACGCGCCGATGTTCATGATCCCGTACAGGAGGATGTACGAGACGGCCGCCGCGAACGCCGTGTCGTTCACCGCCTGATCCCCCGAGACCAACGCGAAAGGCAGCAGGATGTAGCCGGACTGCGCGATCCCGGAATACGCGAGCAGCCGGACCAGCTGCCGCTGCTGCAGGGCGACGAGGTTCCCGACGGTCATCGTGAGGACCGAGAGCGCGGCGAACAGCGGGACCCAGAACTCCCATTCCGGCGCGAAGGCCACGAACATCAGCTGGAGGAGCCCGGCGAACCCGGCGGCGCTGGAGGCGACCGCCAGGAACGCCGCCACGGGGACCGGCGCCCCCTCATAGGTGTCCGGCGCCCAGAACTGGAACGGCACGGCCGAGACCTTGAACGCGAACCCGACGACCACGAACAGGATCGCGACGTCGGCGAACGTCTGCCGGGCTCCGTTCAGCGCCGCCAGCCCCTGCGCCACGTCCTCCAGGCGGGTCGCCCCGTTCGTGAGCCCGATGATGATGCTCATCCCGTAGAGCATCACGGCGGTCGACAGCACGCCGATCAGGAAGAACTTCAGCCCGCCCTCGTTGCCCTTCACGTCGGACTTACGGAAGGCGGCCATCAGGAACCCGGGAGCCGAGACCAGCTCCAGGGAGATGAAGAGCATCAGGAGGTCGCGCGAAGCCGGCATCAACACGCAGCCCAGGAACGCCGTCAGGAGCAGGAAGTAGTACTCCCCCTGGTAGAAGCCGCCCTCGCGGATGTACCGCAGTGAGAGCGCGAGGACGACCACGGCCGCCGAGAGGAAGAAGATCTGGAACAGGACCGTGAAGTTGTCGACCACGTAGTGCCCGCCGAACGTCGAGGTGTCCGTGCCGATCAGCGTCAGCGCCGCCACGAGCGAGGCGACGACGCCGACGAGCGACACCGGCATCGCGAGCCACTTCCCGCGCGCCGGCAGGAAGGCGTCGACGATCAGCACGATCAGGACCGTCGCCCCCAGCAGGAGCGGCGGTGCGATCGCGTGGTAGTCGACGCTCACGAACGCCTCAACTTCCGAAGATGCTGGTCAAGGCGTTCACGCCGGGCTCGGTGGCGTTCAGCACGATGCTGGGCACCAGCCCGAGCACCAGGATCAGGACCAGGAGCGGCACCCACGAGACCCACTCCACGGTCAGGATGTCGCGGAACGCCGACGCGCCCCACCGGTCGGGCAACGAACCCATGTTCACCCGCTGGAGCATCCAGAGGAAATAGCCGGCGGTCAGGATCGTCCCGATCCCGCCGAGCACCATGAACACGCGGAACAGACCGACGTCGAGCCCCGCCGCCTCGTTCGGGCTGAACGACCCGAGCAGGGCCATCACCTCGCCCCAGAACCCGGCCAGCCCGGGCAGACCGAGGGAGGCGATCGCGACGAACGCGAAGATCCCGGCCATCTTCGGCATCGACTGGGACATGCCGCCGCCGATCTCCGAGATCTCGCGTGTGTGGTACCGGTCGTAGATCGACCCGACGCAGAAGAACAGCATGCCGGTGATCACACCGTGGGCGACCATCCCGAAGATCGCGGCCTGGATCCCGATCGTGGTCAGGGTCGCGATGCCCAGCATCACGAACCCCATGTGTCCCACGGACGAGAACGCGATCAGCCGTTTCAGGTCCTTCTGCGCCAGACAGGCGAGCGCCGCGTACACGATCGCGATCGCGGCCAGTCCGCCGATCCACGGCGCGTAGGCCGTGGCGCCGTCCGGCAGCACCGGCAGGGCGATCCGCACGAAGCCGTAGGTGCCCATCTTCAGCATGATCCCGGCCAGCAGCACCGAGCCGATCGTGGGGGCCTCGGTGTGCGCGTCGGGGAGCCACGTGTGGAACGGCCACATCGGCACCTTGATCGCGAACCCGAGCGCGATCGCCCCGAAGACGATCAGCTGGAACGTGTGGCCGTAGCCGCCTCCGGCGCCGAACGCGGTGATCGCCGTGAGGTCGAAGGTGTGCCGTCCGGCGACCTCCGGGCCCTCGAAGTACAGGGCCAGGAAGCCCAGCAGCATGAAGATCGAGCCGAACAGCGTGTAGAGGAAGAACTTGATGGACGCGTACTGGCGGTTCGAGGACCCCCACACGCCGATCAGGAAGTACATCGGGACCAACACCAGCTCCCAGAACACGAAGAACAGGATCAGATCGAAGGCGATGAAGGTGCCCGCCATCCCGGTGAGCAGCAGGAGGGTGAGCGCCACGAAGGCCTTGGTCCTGCCCGGGTCGGGCACGAACCGCCAGGTGTAGACCGAGCACAGGAGACCCAGGAGGAAGGTCAGCACGTACAGGGGCATCGAGATGCCGTCGATCGCCACGTGGTACCGCGCCCCGATCACCGGGATCCAGCTCGTGTCCAGGACGAACTGGAGTCCGCCGGCGTCGTAGTCGTAGGTCACGGCGATCGCGACGGACACCACGAAGGCAGCACCGGTCACCACGATCCCCAGCCCGCGGATCAGCCGGTCCTGCTCGCTCGGCACCAGCAGGATGCCGAGCGCGCCCACCACCGGCAGCAGCGTGGCGATCGTGATCGCCGAGTTCTCCCAGGTCATCCCGGTTCCTTCCTCACACCCTCACGAACACGACGGTCAGGACGATGACGCCGGCGAACAGCGCCACCGCGTACCACTGCACACGGCCGGTCTGGATCGTGCGGAGGCCGCGGCCGAACACCCCGGCGACCACCCCCGCCCCGTTGACCGCACCGTCGATCACCGTGCGGTCGAACCAGGAGACGAGCGAGGCGAGGCCGCGGGACACCGTGGCCGCCCCGTTGACCACGCCGTCGAGCACGTGCTGGTTGAACCAGTAGACGCCGGCGGCGAGCGGGTCGCGGATCGGCCGGACGATGCCCCGCCAGTACAGGTCGTCCAGGTAGTACTTGTGCTCCAGCAGCCCGTACAGCGGCCCGAGCCGCTCGATCGGATCGGGCGTCCGGTAGCGCCGGTAGGTGGTCCATCCCGCCCACAGCCCGATCGAGACGACGAGGATCGAGATGCCCGCGACCAGCGGGCTGAAGTGCGCCTCGTGCGGCTCCGTGCCGAAGTACACCCAGTCGAGGAACGGCGCGCCGGTGGGCGCGAACCCCAGCAGCCCGACGAAGCACGTGGCGACGGCGAGCACGACCAACGGCATCGTCATCACCCCGGGCGACTCGTGCGGATGCGCGTGCCCCCGGTAGTCGCCGAAGAACGTCTTGAGCACCATGCGCGTCGTGTAGAACGCGGTGATCGCAGCGCCGACCAGCAGCACGACCGCGAGCCACCAGGTGCCCTCGTCGAAGGCGACCAGCACGATCTCGTCCTTCGAGAAGAATCCGGCGAGCGGCGGAACGCCGGCGAGCGCGAGCGACCCGATCAGGAAGGTCCAGTAGGTCACCGGCATGGGCTTGCGGAGCCCGCCCATGTCCGACATGTCGTTCGAATGCACCGCGTGGATCACGGACCCCGCGCCCAGGAACAGCAGGGCCTTGAAGAAGGCGTGCGTGAACAGGTGGAACAGCGCAGCCGGGTACCCGGCCTCCCCCAGCCCGAGGGCCGCCACCATGTAGGCGAGCTGCGAGATCGTGGAGTACGCGAGCACCTTCTTGATGTCGTTCTGCACCAGGGCCAGCAGGGCCGCGAGCAGCAGGGTGATCCCGCCGATCACGGCCACCACCGTCAGCGCGATCGGGTCGGCCTGGACGAAGACCTCGAACATCCGCGCCACCAGGTAGATGCCGGCGGCCACCATCGTGGCCGCGTGGATCAGGGCCGAGACGGGCGTGGGACCCGCCATCGCGTCGGGGAGCCACACGTAGAGGGGGAACTGGGCGCTCTTGCCGATCGTGCCGCCGAACAGGAGCAACGCGGAGACCGTGATCAGCAAGGTCGAGACGTGGCCTGACGCCACCTCCTCGCCGATCACCTGGATGTTCGACGTCGTCAGGCCGGTCGCCAGGACCAGGGCGAAGATGCCGAACATGAACGGCACGTCCCCGATCCGCGTCGTGATGAACGCCTTGATCGCGGAGCTGGAGTTGGCGTGGTCCTCGAACCAGTGCCCGATCAGGAGGTACGAGCAGACCCCCATGATCTCCCAACCCACCAGCAGCTGGAACAGGTTGCTCGCCACCACCACCACGAGCATCGCCCCGGTGAACAGCGACAGCACGACGTAGAACCACGTGTATCGGACGTCGCCGTGCATGTAGCCGACCGCGTAGATGTGGACCATCAGCGAGATCGCGGTGACGACCAGGAGCATCACGGCGGTGAGCCCGTCGACGTAGATCCCCAGCTCCATGTGCAGAGGCCCGATCGTGAACCACTCCACGTTGTGCTCGAACGGTCCACCGCCCTGGACGAAGCTCCAGACCGTCCCGAGCGACAGCACGAGGCCCGCGCCGATCGCGAGGATCCCGTAGACCGGACCCTTCCCGGGCGTGCGCTTCCCGAAGAACAGGGTCAGGGCTGCCGACAGGAACGGCAGGATCGCGATCACGTACGCGTGCTCGACGAACCAGTTCGGCTCGCCCAGGGTGAGCGCCTCGCCGCCCTCCGCCGCAAGGACCCCGAGGCTCACCACTTGAGGAGGTTCACCTCGTCCACGTTGATCGACGCGCGGTTGCGGAACAGCAGGATCACGATCGCGAGGCCGATGCCGACCTCCGCCGCAGCGACCGCGATCACGAACAGCGCGAACACCTGCGCCCCCACGTCCTGGATCTCCGCCGAGAAGGCGACCAGGTTCACGTTGACGGCGTTCAGCATCAGCTCGATCGCCATCAGCACCATCACGGCGTTCCGCCGCGCCAGCACGCCGTAGATGCCGGCGCTGAACAACAGGGCGGAGAAGATCAGGAGCAGCGGCAGCCGGACCACCTCAGCTCCCCTCGTCCTTGCGGGCCAGCACGATCGCGCCGATCAGAGCCGCGAGCAGCAGGAACGACACGGCCTCGAACGGGAGCACGAAGTCGCGGAAGAGCGCCTCGCCCAAGATCGCGGAGGCTCCGGGAGCGGGGGGCGGCGCCTCAGCATCGGCGATCGGGTACACCGCCGTGATCAGCGAGACGAGCCCGATGAACATCACCACGCCGACCACGAGCCCCAGGGCCCGGTTCTGGTGGTCCAGGGCGTCGCGCCCGATCGGGGCCTTCGTGAGCATCAACCCGAACAGGAAGAGGATCACGATCGCCCCGACGTAGATCAGGATCTGCACCCAACCGACGAACTCCGCCCCCAGCAGGAGGAACGTGATCCCCACGGACGCGAGCGTGACCACCAGGTACAGCGCCGCGTGGACCACGTTGCGCGCGGTGACCACGGCGAGCGCCGCGAGCGAGCCGACGGTGGCCACGGCCAGGAAGGCGTACTCCTGGGCGGTCACGACGCCACCTCCTCGGGAGGCTCGGCACCGTCCTCGAGCGGCGGCGGCGGGAGCACCGTGTAGGTCCACTCCTCCAGACGCTCCCGCTCGTGGGTCATCGCGTCGATGTCGTACTCGGCGTACTCGAACTCCGGGCTCCAGAACAGCGCGTCGAACGGGCACACCTCGACGCAGATCCCGCAGTACATGCAGAGCGCGTAGTCGATCGCGAACCGGTCCAGGATCTTGGCGCTGCGCGCACGGCCGCCGCCGGCGGGCTCGTGCGTCTCCTTGTGCGCATCGATGTAGATGCACCAGTCGGGGCACTCGCGCGAGCACTTGTAGCAGACCGTGCAGTTGGCCTCCTTCAGCGCGATCACGCCGCGGCTGCGAGCCGGCAGGTTCGGTTTCACGTGCGGGTACTGCACGGTGACCGAACGCCGAAGCATCGTGCGGAGGGTCACCGACAGGCCCTTCAACAGGCCCTGGCCGACGCCACGATCCGGCTGCGTGGCGACCATCAGAACATCACCTTCGCGACCGAGACGCCCAGGATCCACAGCAGGGTGAACGGCACCAGCAGGATCCACGCGAACCGCTGCAGCTGGTCCTCGCGCAGGCGCGGGAACGTGGCCCGAAGCCAGACGATCACGAACGAGAGCGCGAAGATCTTCCCGAGCATCTGCAGCGGCCCCGGGATGAACGCGAGGCCCGGGGGCGGCAGGTAGCCGCCGAGGAACAGCGCGGCCGCGACCCCCGACATCGCCACGATCCCGCCGTACTCCGCCAGCAGGAAGAAGGCGAACTTCAGCCCCGTGTACTCCGTGTAGGCCCCGAAGATGATCTCGGAGTCCGCCACCGGCATGTCGAACGGCGGACGCGTGAGCTCCGCGACCGTCGAGATCAGGAACACGAGGAACATCGGCAGCAGCGGCACGACGTACCAGAGGTCCCGCTGCGCCTCCACGATGCCCACCAGCGACATCGTGCCGGCGAGCATCACCACGGCCGCGGCGGCCAGCACCAGCGGGAGCTCGTACGCGATCAGCTGGGCGGCCGCGCGGAGCGCCCCGATCAACGAGAACTTGTTCGCCGAGGACCAGCCGGCCATCAGCACCCCGATCACCCCGATGCTCGACATCGCCAGCACGAAGAAGATCCCGACGTCCAGGTCGAGCGCCCAGATCGACGCGCCGAAGGGCAGCACGACGAGCACCGCCAGGTACGGGATCAGCGCGACGGCCGGCGCCATCGAGAAGACCGACCGGTCGGCCGCGCGCGGGACCACGTCCTCCTTCTGGATGAACTTGACCCCGTCGGCGACCAGCTGGGCCCACCCGTGGAACACGCCGGCCTCCATCGGGCCCACGCGCGCCTGCATGTGGGCGAGCACCTTGTGCTCCATGTAGCCCACGGCGAGGGGGACGACCAGGAAGAAGCCGAGGACCAGGACGGTCTTCAGGAGCAGGGCGAGCCAGAAGTTGCCGGTCAGATCGTCGACGAAGGACTGCGCGAGGACGTGGATCACTCCTCCTCGTCCTCCTCACCCTCGACCGCGCCGGGCCAGGGCTTCACCTCGCGGCTCATCAACGGGAAGTCCTTGCGGAGGGGATGGCCGTCGAACTGCTCGGCGAGCAGGAGCTTGACGGGACGCGGGTGCCCTGTGACCTGGACGCCGAACATCTCCATCATCTCCCGCTCGTGCCAGTCGCACGTGGGGAAGAGGTCGCTGATCGTGGCGACCGATGGATCCTGGTGTGGGAGGCGGACCTTCACCCGGACGTTGTGGTGGTGCTCGGTGGAGAACAGGTGCGTGACGACCTCGAACCCTCCGTCGTCGCCGAGGTCGACCGCGGTGGTGAAGTCGCAGAAGTCGCACGCGAACTCGGGCTCGTCACGCAGGAACCGCACGACGTCGTGGTAGCGCTCGTTCGGGACCACCGCGACGGCATGGCCGAACCCGTCGGAGACCTCGACCTCGTCGCCGAAGCGAGCCCGCAGCCGCGGCGCGACCTCGTCAGCCGACAGCGGTCGTCCCACGCTGGAACTTCTCCTGGATGTCCTCGTCCCGGATCTTCTCCTGCAGCCGGATGATGCCGTGCAGCAGGGCCTCCGGCCGGGGTGGGCAGCCGGGCACGTACACGTCGACAGGGATGATCTGGTCGACGCCCTTCGTGACCGAGTAGCTGTCCCAGTAGGGGCCTCCGCAGTTGGAGCAGGACCCGAACGAGATCACGTACTTCGGCTCGGGCATCTGGTCGTACAGCCGCTTGATCACGGGCGCCATCTTGTCGGTGAGGGTGCCCGCCACGAGCAGCAGGTCGGCCTGCCGGGGACCGTGCGCGAACGGGATCACCCCCAGGCGGATGAAGTCGTTCTTCGCGGTGGACGCGGCGATGAACTCGATCGAGCAGCACGCCAGGCCGAAGTTGAAGACCCACAGGCTGTAGCGACGGCCCCAGTTCAGGAGGAACTTGACCGGCTTGAGCTTGGGGAGCGGCGTGCGCTCGGTGATCACACCCATCGTAGGACCCCCTTGCGCCACGCGTAGAGCAACCCGACGGCCAGGATGCCGATGAACACGGCCATCGAGACGACCGCCTGATAGCCCAGGGACTCGAAGACCTTCGCCCAGGGGAACAGGAAGACGCTCTCCACGTCGAAGATCACGAACAGGAACCCGTAGATGTAGTAGCGGACCTGGCTCTGTGACCAGCCTTCACCGACGGGGTCGATGCCGCACTCGTAGGTGAGGAGCTTGCCGCCGGCACCGGGGTGCCGGGGAGCGACGAGCCGGGCAGCGGTGAACGCCACGATCACCAGCAAGGCGCCGGCCAGCACCACCGCCAACACGACACCGTAGGACGAGTAGTAGTCCCCCACCGACAGCCCCTCAGGCACCCAGGACGTGCTCGTGAAACGTTTCTCGAACGGCCGAGCGTATCCTACCCGCCGCCCGCACCCTTGCCGCCCGCACCGTGCTCAGTCCTCCAGGTCCGCGCCGCACCGGACCGCGAGGAACCTCGCGAGCTGCTCCAGCGCATGACGTGCCGCGCCCTCCGGGAGCTGCCGCGCGAACCCGATCGCCCTGCGGACCTCGGCCGCGGCGGCCGCGCGAGCGTGCTCGATCGATCCGCCGGTCCGCACGATCTGGAGCGCCCGATCCAGGAGTTCCCCGTCGGGCGGACCGTGCTGCAGGAGCGACCGCAGCTCCTGACGATCGGGACCCTCGTGGAGGGCGTGCAGCACGGGCAGCGTGTAGACGCCTTCCCGGAGGTCCGTCCCGGGCTCCTTGCCCAGCTCGAGCTGCGTCGCGACCACGTCCATGATGTCGTCGGAGAGCTGGAACGCGAGGCCGAGCGAGCCGCCGAACGCGTCGAGGACCTCCACGTCGGCGGCGGAGGCATCCGAGAGCTCGCCCCCCAGCCGGCACGACGTCGCGATCAGCACGCCCGTCTTGCGGCGGATGATCTCCAGGTAGCTCTCCTCGGTCTGCTCCACCTTCCCCGAGGCGTCGACCTCGCGGATCTGGCCGTCGCACAGGATCGCGATCGTCCGTGCGAGCAGCCGGCAGATGTCCGGCCCGAGGTCCGCCGACATCTCCGAGGCCCGGGCGAAGAGGTAGTCGCCCGTCAGGATCGCCACCGTGTTCGTCCAGCGCGCGTTCGCGCTGGGGCCGCCGCGCCGGTCCTCGGCCTCGTCGATCACGTCGTCGTGGTACAGCGTCGCCAGGTGCGTGAGCTCGATCGCGACCGACCCGGGGATCAGCCGGGGATCACTCGGGTCGCCGAAGTAGCCGGACAGCAGCACCAACATCGGCCGGAAGCGCTTGCCTCCCGCCTGCAGCAGGTGCGAAGCGGTGGCGGACAGGAGGTCCGAATCGGCCCCGACGGCCTTCTCCAGCGCCTCCTCCACGCGGTCCAGCCGCGTGCGGACCGCCGCCTCCAGCTCGGCGTCGGGCGGCTCCAACCCCGGGATCACTCGTCGCATCGGCTCACCACCTCAGGATCGATGCCTCCTCCAGGATCCCCGCGAGGAGGCTGGGGAACACGCCCAGCACGAGCGTGAGCGCCGCCAACACGCCGGCCGTGACCAGGGGGGCCCCCGGCACGGTCGCCTCGACGGGATCACCCTCGGGCTGCCGCATGTACATGTACACGATGACCCGCAGGTAGAAGAAGGCCGCCACGACGCTCGTCAGCACGCCGAGCAGCGCCAGCGGCCAATGGCCGGCGCCGATCGCCGCCGAGAACACGGTCACCTTGGCGATGAACCCGACGGTCGGGGGGATCCCCGCGAGGGAGAGCAGGAACACGGTCATCAGCGCCGCGAGCCACGGTCGGCGCGTCCCCAGGCCGGCGAAGTCCCGCAGCGTGGTCCGGCCCTCCCGGCCCGCCTCGACCAGCATCACCACGCCGAAGGCGCCCAATGTCATGATCGCGTAGGCCACCAGGTAGAACATCGCCGAGCGGATCCCCGCCGCGTCCGCGGCCGTGAGTCCCGTCAGGACGAAGCCCGCGTGCGCCACGCTCGAGAACGCGAGCATCCGCTTCACGTCGGATTGCGCGATCGCCAGGACCGACCCCACCACCACCGAGAGCGCGGCGAGGGCCACCACGAGCACGGTCCAGTCCCACCACAGCGGCTGGAACGCCACGTCGAAGACCCGGATCAGGGCGAAGAACGCCGCCACCTTGGTCGCCGCGGACATGTAGGCGGTCACCGGCGTGGGTGCCCCCTGGTAGACGTCGGGGGTCCACATGTGGAACGGGACGGCCGACACCTTGAAACCGAACCCGATCGCCAGGAACGCCACGGCCACCAGGGCCAGGGCCAGCTCGTCGCCGGTCCCCGTCAGCGCGTTCGCGATCGCGGTCACCTTCGTGCTGGCGGTGGCCCCGTAGGCCATCGCCACGCCGTACAGGAAGAACGCGGAGGAGAACGCGCCCAGCAGGAAGTACTTCAACGACGCCTCGGACGCCTGCCGGCGCCCCGTGATGCCGGTCAACACGTACAGCGACAGCGACAGGATCTCGAGCGCCAGGAACACCAGGATCAGGTCGTTCGCCGCCGCGATGAGGACCATCCCGGACGTCGCGAACAGCACGAGGGGGAAGAACTCGCCGCGGTACAGGGAGGGATCGCGCCCCGCCTCGGCCGCGTAGTAGAGGCAGCCCACGAACGCGGCCGCGAGCAGGATCGCCGTGGCCAGCACCGAGAACCGGTCCGCGGCCACCGTGTCGCCCAGGACGAACGCCGGCCCCTCACGGCCCCAGAGCGAGGCGGCGGCGACGGCGGCGACGGCGACGGCGAACAGCGCGAGCGTCAGGTGGATCCGGACGTCCGACCTGCGGGCGAACGCCTCGTAGAGCAGGCCCGCGATGCCCACGGCGACCAGGAGGAGCTCTGGCAGGACCGGTCCGAGGTCGACCTCGGGCGTCACGGCGCCTCCACCATCTCGAGCACGCCCACGTCCCCCACGTCGGTCGTCTGGCCCTGAGGATCGACCCGGGCGATCACCCGTTCGGTCGAGGGATCGACGTCGCTCGTGATCAGCGAAGGGTAGACGCCGAGCACCAGGAGCAGCGCCAGCACCGGCGCCAGCACCACGACCTCGCGACGGGTGACATCGGGGAGGTGGCGATGGTCCTCACGGACCGGCCCCAGCGCGATGCGCTGGTACGACCACAGGAGGTAGATCGCGGCCAGCACGACCGCGATCACCGAGAGCGCGCCGAGCACGTGGTCCACCGCGAACGTCCCGGCGATCACCAGGAACTCCCCCACGAACCCGTTGAGCCCCGGCAGGCCCGCGGAGGCGAACACGGCGAACAGGAACGCTCCCAGGAGCCACGGCATCGGTCCCGCCAGCCCGCCCATCTCCGAGAGCTGCCGGGTGTGCGTCCGTTCGTACACCATCCCGACCAGGAGGAACAGGGCGCCCGTCGCGAGGCCGTGGTTCACCATCTGCAGGACCCCGCCCGTCACCGCCTGCTCGGTGAAGGCGAAGATCCCCAGCACCACGAACCCCAGGTGCGAGACCGACGAGTAGGCGACGAGCCGTTTCACGTCGGACTGGATCAACGCGCAGACGGCCCCGTACACGATCCCGATCACGGCCAGGACCGAGACGAAGGTCGCGAAGTAGCGCGAGGGCTCCGGGAACAGCGTCAGGTTGAACCGGATCAGGCCGTAGGTCCCGACCTTCAGCAGCAGGGCGGCCAGGATGACCGACCCTGCGGTCGGCGCCTCGGTGTGCGCGTCGGGCAGCCAGGTATGGAGCGGGAAGACCGGGACCTTCACCGCGAACGCGATGAAGAACGCGAGGAACAGGACACGCGCCGTGCCGACGGGGAGGGTGTCCGCCACCGCGGCCAGCGCGCGGAGATCGAACGTGCCCTGCCCCAGCCGGTCGGCCGCGTTCGCGTACAGGACGATCGCGGCCACCAGCAGGAACGCCGATCCGGCCATCGTGAACAGGAAGAACTTGATCGCCGCGTAGACGCGTCGCTCGCCGCCCCAACCGCCGATCAACAGGTACATCGGGACGAGCATCGCCTCGAAGAACACGAAGAAAAGCAGGAGGTCGAGCGCCAGGAACGAGCCCAGCACCGCGGTCTCCAGCGCCAGCATCGCCGCCATGTACCGGTGCGCGTCCCGCTCGATCGTCCACGATGCCAGCACCGAGATCGGGAACAGGAACGTCGTCAGCAGGACCAACCACAGACTGATCCCGTCCACCCCCACGAGGTAGGACAGCCCGGCCGACGCGCTCCAGACCGCGTGATCGACCAGCTGCACCCCTCCGTCGGCTCCGTCGAAGTCACCCAGGATCGTGAGGGACACGGCGAACGTGGCCAGGGTGATGGCCAGCGCGATCCATCGGACCGCCGGGTCGGGCAGCCGGCGACCCCCGAGCAGGATCGCGGCCACCCCCACGAGGGGGAGGAACACGGTCACGGTCAGCACGTGCTCGCTCACAGACGTGACCCCACGTACAGGAGCACGGCGACGGCACCGGCGAACACCACCAAGGCGTAGCTCCGGACGAACCCCGTCTGGAGCAGACGTCCGCTGCGGGCCAGGCGCCGCGTGCCGCCTCCGATCGCGTTCACGAGCCCGTCGATCCCCTTCGCGTCGACCACGTTCGCCGTGATCCCGGCGAGGGCCTTCGCCGGTTGGACGATCACCGCGTCGTAGGCACGATCGACGTACCAGCCGTGGAGGGCCGCCCGGGGCAGCGGCTCGAGGCGCTCGCGGAGCCGATGCCAGTCCACCCGCCCGGACGCGTAGACCCACCAGGCGACCAGCAGTCCCGCGAACGTGATCCCCACCGCGATCACGAGGAACGCCGGCCCGGGGATGCCCTCCTCCCCCTCCGGCACGAGCCCGACGAGCGGCTCGACGAACCGGGAGATCCACCCGTGGGGTCCGAGGCTCAGCACCCCGCCGAGCGCCGCGCCCACGCCGAGCACGGCGAGGGGCACCACCATCAGCGATTCCGATTCGTGCGCGTGCTCCGCGGCCTCGCTGCGCGGACGGCCGACGAACGTCAGGAACCACAGGCGGCTCACGTACAACGCCGAGAGCAGCGCCCCGATCGAGCCGAAGACGTAGAACCCCCACCGCTCGTTCGTGTTCGCGATCTCCAGCACGATGTCCTTGGCGAAGAAGCCCGCGAGGAACGGGAACCCCGCCAGGGCGAGGGCGCCGATCCCCATCGTGAAGGCCGTCCACGGCATGCGGCGGCCCAGACCGCCCATCCGCCGCAGGTCCTGCTCCCCCTCCATGCCGTGGATCACCGATCCGGCGCCCAGGAAGAGCAGCGCCTTGTAGAAGGCGTGGGCAACCAGGAAGAACAGGGCGGGCGCGTACGCGCCGAGGCCCACGGCGAGGAACATGAACCCGAGCTGGCTGATCGTGGAGTACGCGAGCACACGCTTGATGTCCCACTGCGCCAGCGCGCAGATCCCGCCGAACAGCACCGTGAGGATCCCGACCCAGGCGACCACGTCGAGAGCGACCGGGGAGAGCTCGAAGATCGGCACCGAGCGGATCACGAGGTACACCCCGGCCGTGACCATCGTCGCGGCGTGGATCAGCGCGGACACGGGGGTGGGCCCCGCCATCGCGTCGGGGAGCCACACGTGGAGCGGGAGCTGGGCGGATTTCCCGATCGCGCCGGCGAGCAGCAGCAACGCGATCACCGTGGCCGCACTCTCGGTGAGGACCGCGGGGGCACCCGTGAACACCTCCCCGTAGTCGAGCGTCCCGAACTTGAACACGATCGTCGCGAGCCCGATCAGCAGCAGGCTGTCGCCGATCCGGGTCGTGATGAACGCTTTCTTGGCGGCCTCGGTGTTGGCCACCTCTTCGAACCAGAACCCGATCAAGAGGTACGAGCACGCGCCGACGCCCTCCCAGCCGAGGTAGAGGACGAGGTAGTTCGCACCCAGGACGAGCATCAACATGAAGAACACGAACAGGTTGAGGTAGGCGAAGTAGCGGCCGAACCGGGGGTCGTCCCGCATGTACCCGATCGAGTAGAGGTGGATCAGCGATCCCACACCGGTGACGACCAGGATCATCGTCGCGCTGACCGCGTCGAGGCGCAGATCCATGCCGACGCGGAAGTCCCCGACGCTGATCCAGTCGAAGAGGTGCTGGACCACGAGGCGCTCCTCGTCCGGGAGATCGAGCAGCTGGGTCACGACGCCGATCGAGATCAGGAACGAGGCGGCGACGAGGGCCGTGGCGAGCCACCCCGCCCACCTGCCGAGTCGGCGGCCGACGAACAGGTCGATCGCGGCGCCGAGCAGCGGGAGCGCGGGGATCAACCACAGCAGCGACGCCCGCCCGATGGCCTCCTGCGGGACGAGCTCCGCCGCTACCACCGGAGCTCCCGCGCGTCGTCGACGTCGATCGTTCGCCGCCGACGGAAGATCGCCACGATGATCGCCAGCCCGACCACGACCTCGGCGGCGGCGACCACCATCGAGAAGAACGCCAGCACCTGGCCCGTGAGCTGGTTGTGCATCCGGGAGAACGCGACCAGAGCCAGGTTCACGGCGTTCAGCTGGAGCTCGATCGACATGAAGATCAGCAGGGCGTTGCGCCTGGTCAGGACGCCCACGGTGCCCAGCGCGAACAGGATGCCCGACAGCATCACGAAGTAGGCGATCGGGGTCCTCATGCCGGCGGCTCCGCGGCCGCGTGCTCCAGCTCATCCGTCACCTGGGCTCGATGCGCCTCGAGCTCGGCCTGCGTGACCGCCGGCGCCTGCCTTCGCGCGAGGACCATCGCGGCGATCGCGGCCACGATCAGCAGGACCGAGGTGACCTCGAACGGGAAGAAGTACTCGCGGAACAGCACCTCGGACAGCGCCTGTGTGTTCCCCGGCTGGTTCACGGCCTCGAAGCCCGGCGGCGCGTGCGTGGCGAACCCGATCCCCGCACGGACCGCCACGAACAGCTCCGCGATGAACGCGACCGCGAGCGCGATCGCCAGCGGTCGCTGCCCGAGCAGGCGCTCCCGGACCGACACGCCGGAGTCGACGCCGAGCAGCATGATCACGAACAGGAACAGGACCATGATCGCGCCCGCGTACACGACGATCTGGACGGCGAACAGGAAGCTGGCGTCCAGCAGGAGGAACATCACGGCGATGCAGAACAGGTTCACGACCAGGAAGAGCGCGGCGTGGATCGCGTTGCGCATCACCAGCATGCCCACCGCGCTCGCGATCGAGATCGGCGCGAACACCCAGAACACGACGTTGTCGAGCGGCATCAGCGGCCCTCGCGATCGATCGGATCGGTCCCGAGGGGCGGCGGCGGCTCGAGCAGGCGTTCCTTGGTCCAGATCGCGTCCTCGCGCGACGTGAACGACAGCTCGTAGTAGTTCGTCAGCGTGAGGGCGCGGGTCGGGCAGGCCTCCACGCAGAGGCCGCACATGATGCACCTGAGGTAGTTGATCTGGTAGTCCTTCGCGTACCGCTCGCCCGGGCTCACCGGCGCTTCAGGGTCGTTGTCCGCGCCTTCCACCCAGATCGCGTCCGCGGGACACGCGTACGCGCAGAGCTCGCACCCGATGCACTTCTCGAGCCCGTTCTCGTGACGGTTCAACAGGTGGCGACCGATGTGCGACCGCTCCGGGATGGGCGCGATCTCCTTGGGGTACCGCTCGGTGTTGTCACGGCGGAAGGTCTGCTTGAAGACCGTCCCCATCCCCTTGGCGATCGCCCAGATCGCCGGGGAGCGACGCTCCTCGCGCTCGCTCATCGCGCTTCCTCGTGCGGCCGGTCCAGGAGCGGCTTCACGAGCGACGCGAGCAGCCCCACCCCGACGACGAGGCCCACCGCCAGCAGGACACCGCGCGTGATCTCCACCGAGCCGAGCGTGATCACCACATCGTCGTAGCGGGTCGGGAGGATCACGATCGCCCCAGTGGCCAGCACCCAGAACAGGCCCACCGGGATCAGCGCCTTCCACCCGAAGTTCATCAGCCGGTCGTAGCGCATCCGCGGCAGGGTCCCGCGAACCAGGATGAAGACGTAGATCACCGCCGTGAGCTTGAGCAGGAACCACACCACGGACAGCCACCCGACGCGGTCCACGAACGGCCCCTGCCAGCCGCCCAGGAACAGCGTGACGGCGATCGCCGAGACCGTGACGGTGTTCACGTACTCGCCCAGGTAGAACAGGGCGAACGTGATGCCGGAGTACTCGGTGTGGAACCCGGCCACCAGCTCGGATTCCGCCTCGGCGAGGTCGAAGGGGGGGCGGTTGACCTCCGCGAGCGCGCAGATCAGGAAGATCACGAACGCGGGGAACTGCGGGATCACGTACCAGACGGTGCTCTGGGCGGCCACGACCTCCGACATCCGCAGGTTCCCGCTGAACATCAGGACGGCGATCAGCGCGAGCCCCATCGCGACCTCGTAGCTGATCATCTGGGCGCTCGAACGGACACCGCCGAGCAGCGGGTAGTTCGAGCCGCTCGACCAGCCGGCCAGCACCACGGCGTACACGCCGAGCGAGGTCATGGCCAGGACCCACAGCACCCCGATGTCCAGGTCGGCCAGCTGCAGCGAGACCTCGCGCCCCGCGATCGTCACGCCGGCGCCGAAGGGGATCACGGCGAACGCCAGGAACGCCGGGATCATCGCGAGCACGGGTGCCAGCAGGTACACCGGCCGGTCGGCGTTCGTCGGGCGGATCCCCTCCTTGAAGAAGAGCTTGATCCCGTCGGCGAGCGTGATCAGGATCCCGCGCGGTCCGGCACGCAGGGGCCCGGTGCGGGTCTGCAGGTCGGCGATCACCTTGCGCTCCATCCAGATGTACAGGAGCACCGCCAGCAGGAGCCCCACGAAGACGACCACGACCTTGGCCACCAGGATCGTCCAGTCCACCCAGTCCATCAGGCGGACACCTCTTCGTCCTCGGGTTCGTGCTCCGGCCGATCGGCCGGCTGCTCGGCCGCGGTCAACCGTGCGGACGTGGTGAACGCACCCGACAAGAGCGTGTTCGCGGCCAGTCCAGGCTGGTTGAAGGGGACGAACGCCGCGCCGGGCGCGATCGCGGTCGTCAGGCGGATCGGGAGCTCCGCCTCGCCGACGGCGGTGGTGACGAGTGCCCTGGTCGCCGCCTCGGCCAGCCCCAGCCGTCCGGCCGTGTCCGGGTGGACCTCGACGAACGGCTCCTCCTCGAGCGCCGCCTTCAGCTCGTGCGCACCGTCGCTCAGCCGGCCCTCGTCCACGAGGAGCGGGTAGGTGAAGAGCTCGACGGCATCGTCGTCGATGGACAGGTCACGGGCCGGCTCCGGGCTCGTCTCCGGCCCGCCGAGCGCGACGACCCGAGGTGCCAGCAGCCGCGCCATCTCGTCCTGGAGCTCCGCGAGCGTGTCGAACCCCAGGTCGTGGCCGGCGGCCGCGGCGAGTCCGCAGAAGATCTCCCAGTCCGGTCGGCTGAGGCCCGCGGGTGGGCGCATCGCGGTGAGCCGCTGCGACCGGCCCTCCCAGTCGGTGACGTGCCCGTCCTTCTCGAGCACGGCGGCCGCGGGCAGGAACGCATCGGCGAACGGCGCGAGCGAGCCCAGCTCCAGCGACTGCACGACCTTGACGGGGACGTTGTCCAGGGCACGGCGGGCGAGGAGGGCGTCGGGCTCGTCCCGGAGCGGATCCACGCCGATCAGGAACAGCACGTCCAGCTCACGGGCCGCCGCCGCCTCCAGGATCGCGCGGCGACCTCGACCGTCGTCCATCGGGACCGGTCCCCAGACGGCCTCGACCTCCGCGCGGGCACCGGCTTCCGACACCGGCCGCCCGCCCGGGAGGAGCCGAGGGTGGACCCCCGCGCGCAGGGCGCCGCGGTCGTTCGCCCGCCGCTGCACGTACCCGAAGACGGCACCGGCCGAGCGGGCGACCGCCTCGGCGCTCGGCGCGGCCCCCTCCAGACGCTCGCCCGCCAGCACGACGCCAGCACCGCCCGCGCGGCGCAGGTCGGCGAGCGCGGCATCGAGCGTGGCGTTCCCGGTGGCGCGACCCCGGGCCGCGTGCGCCAGCATCCGCGACTGCTCCGCGGGGGAGGCGAGCACGTGCTCGGCGACGTCGTGCAGCCGGGTCCTGCGTGGGTGCAGCACGACGATCCGGGTCCCCCGGGCGGCCGCCTTCCGCAGCCGGAGGTGCACGATCGGCACCTCCTGCTCGGCGTCGAGCCCGGCGACCAGGATCACCGACGCCCGCTCGAGGGCGCGCGCCGTGACGGCGAGCGGGATCGCTGCCGCGGCGAGCTCCGCGGTGCCGCCGTCGTGCCGCCGATGGTCGAGGTCGTTCGTCCGGTACACGGTCCGGGCCAGCTTCGACAGGGCGTAGGCGTCCTCGTCCATCAGTCGGCCACCCGTCAGGAAGGCCACGCGGGCGCCCTCGGCACGGCCCGCGATCCAGGCCAGCACCTCGCCGAAGGAGGCGGGCTCCAGCCCGCGATCGCGGACGAGCGGCGTCGTCACGCGTTCCTCGGCGTCGGCCGAACGGAAGGCGAACCGGCCCTTGTCGCAGATCCAGGCGTCGTTGACCTCGGGCTCGTCGCGCGCCAGGACGCGCACGACCTCGCCGCGCCGGACGTCGGCGCGCACGGCGCATCCGCTGGAGCAGTGCTGGCACACGGAGTCGCCGGACGAAAGGTCGAACGGGCGCGCCACGAACCGGTACGGCGTGGCCGTGAGCGCCCCGACGGGGCAGATCTGGACCGTGTTGCCGCTGAACGGCGACCGGAAGTCCTCGCCGGCCGCGATCGACACGCGCTCGCCGGCGCCCCGCGCGTACAGCTCGAGGAACCGGTCTCCGCTGATCTCGTCGCAGAAACGGGTGCAACGCGCACAGAGCACGCAGCGCTCACGGTCGAGGTTGACGAGCGGCGAGAGCGGGATCGGCTTCTGGAAGACCCGCTTGGCCTCGCGGAACCGGCTCTCGCCCGGGCCGTACGCGAGCGCCTGGTCCTGGAGCGGGCACTCCCCTCCACGGTCGCAGACCGGACAGTCGAGCGGGTGGTTCAGCAGCAGGAACTCCAGGTTCGCGACCTGGGCCCCGTGGACCTCCTCGCTCGTCGCCTGCGTGCTCACGACCATCCCGGGCGCGACCGCCACCGTGCAGGACGTCGCGAGCTTGGGCTGACCCTCGATCTGCACGTAGCACTGCCGGCAGGCCCCGGCCGGCGCCAGGTAGGGGTGGTCGCAGAAGCGGGGGATCTGGATCCCCAGCTGCTCGGCGGCGCGGATGATCAACGTGCCCTTCGGCACGACGACGTCCTTGCCGTCGATCGTCAGGGCGACGAGGTCCGCGCTCACGACGCCACCTCCAGCGGCGCGTGGTCGACCTTGAGCGGACAGGCTCCGAGCCGCACGTGCTCGTCGAACTCCTCGGCGAAGTGCTGGAGGCTGGAGTTGATCACCGAGGCCGTGCCGTCGGCCAGCGCGCAGAACGCGCGGAACAGGATGTTGCGACCGATGTCCCGCATGACGGGCAGGTCCTCGGGGCGACCCTGACCTTCCTCGATCCGCGCCAGGACGCGGGTCGCCCACCAGCTCCCCTCCCGGCACGGCGTGCACTTGCCGCAGGACTCGTGCGCGTAGAAGCGGACCATGCGCGTCGCGCAATCCACGACGCAGTCGGTCTCGTCCATCACCATGATCGCGGCGGTCCCGAGCATCGAGCCGGCCTCGGCCAGCGACTCGTAGTCGAGCCGCGTGTCGACGTGCCCGGCCGTGAGCATCGGGGTGGAGGAGCCGCCCGGCGTCCACGCCTTCAGCGCACGTCCGCCGAGCACGCCCCCGCCGAGCTCGTCGAGCACTTCCCGGAACGGCGTCCCGAGGGGGATCTCGTAGTTGCCGGGTCGCTCGACCTTGCCCGAGAGCGTCACCATCTTCGTGCCCGGGGACTTCTCGGTGCCGAGCTCGCGGAACCAGTCGGCGCCGCGGTCGACGATGTCGGGCACGTTCATCAACGTCTCGACGTTGTTGATCACCGTGGGGCTCGCGTAGAGGCCCTCCACGGCCGGGAACGGTGGCCGCAGCCGTGGCTGCCCGCGGAGCCCCTCGAGCGAATTGAGCAGCGCCGTCTCCTCGCCGCAGATGTACGCGCCGGCTCCGCGATGCAGCACCACGTCGATCCGTGTGCCCGACCCCGCCACGTCGGCGCCGAGGTAGCCGGCCGCGTAGGCCTCCCCGATCGCTCGCTCGAGCACGAGGCTCTGCCACAGGTACTCGCCACGGACGTAGATGAACGCCGTCTCGCAGCCGATCGCGAGCGCGGCGATCGCCGTCCCCTCGAGGAGCCGATGCGGCTCGCGCTCCACCAGCTCGCGGTTGTTGCAGGTCCCCGGCTCGGACTCGTCGAAGTTCACCACCACGTACGTGGGCTTGCCGGTGTCGCGCGGCACGAACCCCCACTTCATCCCCGCGGGGAACCCGGCGCCGCCGCGTCCGCGGAGCCCGCTCGCCTTGACCACCTCCACGATGTCGTCGGATGACATCGCGAGGGCCTTCCGCAGCGCCTCGTAGCCGCCGCTGGCGGCGTAGCCGTCCAGACCGACCGCGCGGGGGTCGTTCCAGTGCCGGGTCAGGCGGGGCTCGAAGTCGATCGTCACGAGGCCGGCACCTCGTCCAGTCCCGCGAGCGCACGCGACGCCGCCCGGAAGCTGGCGAACCCCGGCCCCCGAGCGGGCTCCGGAACCTCGCCGGCCCGCAGCCGTCCGATCAGCTCACGCATCGCCTCGGGGGTGACCGTGTCGTGGTTCGCGAAGTCGACCTGGACGGCCGGCGCGAAGTCGCAGACGCCGAGGCATTCCTCCTCGTGGATCGTGATCGCGCCGTCCTCCGACAGCTCCTGGCCGTGCCGCATCCCGGCGGCCTGGTGCGCGGCCTCGTAGACGTCGGCGGCGCCGCGGAGCTTGCAGGCCAGGTTCGTGCAGACGCTCACCACGTGCGTGCCCGTGGGCCGCAGCCGGTACATCGTGTAGAAGGTCGCGACCGCCTCGACCTCGGCCGTGGTGATCCCCAGCAGCGCGCCGACCTCGCGCAGACCGTCGCGGGAGACCATGCCCTCGATCGACTGGGCCAGGTAGAGCAGCGGCATGATCGCGGACCGTTCGCGCCCTGCCGGGTAGCGCTGGACGATCGTCCGCGCCTCATCGCGGGCGGAGCCCTCGAAGACCGTCATCAGCGGTCCACCCCGCCCATCACGGGATCCAGGGAGGCGTTCGCCGCCACCGCATCGGCGATCAGACCGCCCTCCAGCATCGTGGGGAGCGCCTGGAGGTTCACGAACGACGGATCGCGGATGTGGACCCGGTAGGGCCGGTGCTCCCCGTTCGACACCAGGTAGTAGCCCAGCTCGCCGCGCGGGGACTCCACGGCCTGGTACACCTCGCCCGCCGGCACCTCGACGCCCTGCGTCACCATCTTGAAGTGATGGATCAGGGCCTCCATCGACTCCTCCATGATGTGCTGGAGGTACTCGGGGTCGTTCCCGATCCCGTCCGGGCCCACCGACAGCTTGGCGGGCCAGCGGACCTTCGGGTCGTCGACCATGACATCGCCGGGGACGTCGTCGAGCCGTTCGAGCGCCTGCCGCACGATCCGCAGGGACTCGCGCATCTCCTCGATCCGGATCGCGTACCGCGCGAACGCATCGCCTTCGGCGCGGACGGGCACCGCGAAGTCGTAGGTGTCGTACCCGCCATAGGGCTCGTCCTTCCGCAGGTCCGCGCCCACGCCGGCTGCTCGCAGCACGGGACCGGTGACGCCGAGGGCCAGTGCCTGGTCCGCCGTCAGCACGCCGACGCCTTCGTTCCGCTCGCGCCAGATCGGGTTGTCGTTCAGCAGGGTCTCGTACTCGTCGATCCTCCCGGGGAGGATCCGGAGCAGGTCGCGGATCCGTTGCGGACCGTCGTCGGGCAGGTCCATCACCACGCCCCCGATCCGGATGTACGCGTGGTTCATCCGCAGGCCGGTGATCGCCTCGAAGACGTCCAGGATGATCTCGCGCTCCCGGAAGCCGTACAGCATCACCGAGACGGCGCCGAGCTCCAGGCCCCCCGTCGCCAGCCACACCAGGTGGGACGCGATCCGGTTCAGCTCGCAGACCAGCACGCGCAGCACCTGGGCCCGGGGCGGTGCCTCGATCCCGAGGAGCCGCTCCACCCCGAGGCAGTACCCGAGCTCGTTGAAGAACGGCGACAGGTAGTCCGCGCGCGTGATGTAGGTCACGCCCTGCATCCAGGTGCGGTACTCCGTGTTCTTCTCGATCCCCGTGTGGAGGTAACCGATGATCGGCCGGCACGTGATGACGGTCTCGCCGTCGAGCTCGAGGAGGAGCCGCAGCACCCCGTGCGTGGACGGGTGCTGGGGCCCCATGTTGATGATCATGGTCTCCTGCCGGAGCTCCCCGGTCGTGGCGTCCCGGAGATCCGCCTCGAGGCCGTCGCGGGCCGCGTCCATCTCGTCGGCCCGGCTCACGCCATGCCTCGCTGATCGATCGGGGGCACCGTCGCGCCCACGTACCAGGTGGGGACCCCGCCCAGCTCCTCGGTCTTGCGCAGCGGGTGTCCCTCCCAGTCGTCGGGCATCATGATCCGGGTCAGGTCCGGGTGGCCGTCGAAGACGATCCCGAAGAAGTCGTAGACCTCCCGCTCCAGCCAGTCGGCCGTCGGGAACATCGGCGTCACGCTCGGGACGTGGGGGTCGTCCTCGGCCAGCCCCACCTTCACGCGGAGGCGGTGCGCCTCGGCGATCGACCGCAGCTCGTACGCCAGCCAGAACCGCGGCTGCGTCTGCGGCCAGTCGGTCGCCGTCAGGTCGGCGAGGAACGCGAGGGACACCCCGCCCCGGTCCCGGAGCCACCGCAACGTGTCGAGCAGGTCCTCGCGAGCCACGACCGCCACGACCTCGTCGCGCACGACCAGCACCTCGGGGATCCGGTCGCGGACGGCCTCGGCGAGCTCGTCGGGTCTCATCCGACACCCCGGCCGCGGGCGAGCGGCTCGCTCACCTGAAGGGCTCCTTGGTGCGGACCTCGTGCTGGAGCTTGAGGATCCCGTGCATCAGCATCTCGGGCTTCGGCGGGCAGCCGGGCACGTACACGTCGACCGGGACGATCGTGTCGACGCCCTGGACGATCGCGTAGTTCGTGAACATGCCGCCCGCCGACGCGCACACGCCCATCGAGATGACCCACTTCGGGTCCGCCATCTGGTCGTAGATCCGGCGCAGGACCGGCGCCATCTTCTGCGACACGCGGCCCGAGACGATCATCAGGTCGGCTTGGCGCGGCGACGCCCGGAAGAGCTCCATCCCCCAGCGCGACAGGTCGTAGCGCCCGGCGCCGGTGGCCATCATCTCG